>DATFXF010000125.1:0-5437 GCA_035258565.1 Candidatus Acidiferrales bacterium | reverse complement strand
CCCCAAAAGTCGCGCCTTGGCCCGCCATTCCCATCGCTAAGCCGGATGAGGTGTACGCCGGGCTCTCCGACCAAGCCAAGGAGTACCCGCTTTTCCTGGAATCCATCCTGCGCCAAGAGAAGAATTTTGAGAAGCCGGAGGCGCTGTCCCGTCTGCGCGTGCTCGATTGCTCGACGCGCATGATGATCGGGCACTGGTGCTCCTCGATGTTGTCCGAGCTGGGCGCCGAAGTCATTCAGGTGGAACCGCCAGGCGGAGACCCGCTGCGGCGGAACACGCCGTTCGGCCGCAAGGAGTACATGTTCCGCGATAAGGAGACAGGGGAGGAAGTCGGCGGGCAGTTCTTGCACGAAATGCGGAACAAGCACTCGATTACCCTCAACTTGGAGACCGAGGAAGGCCGAGAGATTCTCAAGAGGTTGGTTACGCACGCCGATGTGCTCATCGAGAACGGCCCGCCCGGCCAATGGGACAGTTGGGGCATTGGTTATCGCCAGCTCCGAGAGCTCAATCCACGCCTAGTCTACTGCTGGGTGGGGCAGCGCGGGCAGTGGGGCCCGCTAAAGGATAAGCCGGGGGTGCTGGACCCAACAGCCCAAGCCGCGTGCGGATTCGTCCACGGCACCGGCGACCCAAAGGAGTTTGGTGGGCAGCCGACTCGCTCGGCGCTGTGGATGGCCGATCACGTGGGCGGGACTTCGGCGGCCATGGGAATTCTCGCTGCCATCCTGCACCGTGACAATGTCTCCGGCGAGGGCCAATTCGTCGAGGCGACGGCGGCCGAGGCCGTCATCCGCATTCTGGACTACAACTGGGCGTGGCACTCGATGGACGGCAGCATCCGCCCGCGCTACGGGAACTGGGACCTGGCCATCAACATCTACGCCGTGAATCCTTGCAAGGACGGTTACATGATGGTCGGCGGTGGTCACGACCGGTTGTGGTACCGCATCTGGCGCACGGTGGGCGATGAGTACGCCACAGTCGAGGAAGACATCCTCGGCGATCCCCACCTGCGCGAGGTCGCCGATCGGCTGGCACACGACATGCAGGTAAAGACCTACACCATGCTTGGCGAGTGGCTGAAAGACAACCCACGCGCGGAGGCCGAGCGCAAGCTTTCTAAGCAGCAGGTGGCTTCCGGTGGAGTGCTCTACACCAACGAAGTGGCTGAGTACCCACACTTCAAGTACCGCGGCCACGTGGCCGAGACCGAGTCACCGCACTACGGCAAGGTCCTGTACGGCACGACTCCCTTCTTGCAACAGAAGACCCCGGGGCGGCTAAAGTGGCTGGGCCGTCCGACCGGGTACGACAACGAAGATGTTTATCGCCGCCTGCTCGGCTTCACCCGCGAGGACTTCAAGCGGCTGAAGCAGGCGAAAGTCATTTGAGGCAGGAGGACGACCATGGCTAAGGAAGCGACAACCAAGCAGGCGACATCGTTTGAACAGTTCTGCCAGGAGACGTTCGACTTCAAGAAGGCGTTCGGCAAGCCCGAAGCCCTCAAAGGGTACCGCGTGCTCTCCTGCACGCAGTATATCCTCGGGCCATCCTGCGCCTCCTACATGGGGGAACTCGGCGCGGAGGTGATCAAGATTGAGGCCCCGCGGCGCGGCGAGGCCATGCGCCACACCACCCCGTTTAACGAGCCGTTCCTCTATCCGCTCTCGAAATGGATTCCGGAGCGCGGCACCGGCCTGGGATTCCTGGGCGCCAACCCGAACGAATACTTTATTTCCGTGGACTTCCACCGCCCCGAAGGCCAAGCGATCTTGAAGAAGCTGGCAGCTAAGTCCGATGTGATGGTGGAGAACTATCGCCCGGGCACATTCGACCGCTGGGGCATTGGCTATCGACAACTCCGGGAGATCAACCCCCGGTTGGTGTATTGCTGGCTGGGCGGCTTCGGCGGCTGGGGACCGGGGCGTGTGCGCGCCTCCTACGACATCCTTGGGCAGGCGCAGGGTGGCAACTTCGGCGCCACCGGGAAGCCGGAATTCATGGGCGGGGCGCCCGCCAAGCACACCATCTGGCTGGCGGATTACTGGGGTGGCATGATGGGCGCGGTCCAGATTCTGGCCGCTCTCTACTGGCGTGACAAGATCTCCGGGGAAGGGACCTTCATCGAGTATTCGCAGGTGCATGGGGTCACGCGCCAGCTCGAATATGCCTTGCCTCTTTACGGCCGCCACGGCGTCACCCGCGAGCGCTGGGGCAACTGGGATACTCAATTGTGTGTGCACGGGATCATCAAGTGCGGCAAGTCCTCCTATCCGAATTCCGACAACCCCCAAGAGCAGGAGGAGGGCTACATCCTGATCAGCGCATACGACGACGGGGACTTTGCCAAGCTGTCGAAGGTGGTAGGTGATGGCAAATTCGCCGAGAAATATGCCAAGCACGATGTGCGGGTAAAACCTCAGAGCCAGATGGAGATCTATCCCTGGCTCGAGAAGTGGGCCGCGGACAAGACAAAGGAGCAAGTCGCTGAGATCCTGGAGAAGGCCGGCATCAACAATCAACCGGTCTGGAACTCCAAGGAGGTCGCCAACCACCCGCACTGGCAGCAGCGGGGTGCGGTCCAATGGCTGGACGACCCTTCCTTCGGCGACCTCCTGCACCAAGGCCCGGCTTACAAGATGTCCCACACCCCCCCGCGCGTGAAGTGGGCGTTGAAACCAGTGGGCACTGACAACGAGTACATCCTGGGCAAGCTTGCCGGCCTCAGCTCGGAAGAGTTGCGGCGGCTCGAAGAACAAGAGTGCATCTAAACGGAGAGAGCCATGCTTCTCACATGTCCCAGTTGTAAGACCAAGAACTTTCTTGATCCGTACCCATTTTGGAATTTTAAGGGCAAGACGAAATGCGCGGGGTGCGGCAAGATCTGGTATTTGGAGACGGCAACGGGAGCCTGCATAAAAGGACCGGACCAGGCCGAGGGCCAGGCGGACTTGTTGCCCGGTTTTGCGGAGAAGCCCGACTACTCGCCCCTTTCCGGGCCTGGGCTGACACGCCCGGCACCGCGCGCCCGCAAGGATTCGGTCTGCCGCCCAATTCCTATTCAAAAGAATGTACGCGGCCAGCTCGTCAGCGGGCGCCCACTCAAGAAGGAGGAGCTCGTCGGCAGCCGGGCGAGGTTCATTGTGGAGGGCAGGTAGGCGAGATTGGAAATCGTGTGTGTAGGGAGGCATTATGTCCTATTACAACAAGGAGTGTTTGTGCGTGCGCTGCACGCATCTGCGTCCGGCACTGGACCCCAACCTTCAAAAGGCCTACCTCGGGCAATGCCTGAAGCGTGAGTGGCCCTTCACGCTGTCCATCACGCTCGAAGGCGTGATGGAGTGCGAGGTTTTCGAGGACAGCGGGAAGGTATATGTCCCGCCGGACCCGACGGCCACGAAAGCCACCGCCGCAGCCTCGCAAGCGAAGGGTCCCAAGCGCCTGGAGTTTTACTACAGCAGCACCCACAAACCGGGGGAGATGTTCCCCTGTGACATCCCGCGCGCGCTTGAACTCATCAAGCAATTGCAGGCCAAGGCCGTGGACGCCAAGGCCATCGACGTGGCGGGGGTGAAGGACCGCTTCCCCACTTACCACAAGGCCGTAAGCGGCCCGGACGCCAGCGTGCGCCCGGTGTTTGGCGCCAAGGGGGCGCTGGTGGAGAACTTTGGCACCGACGTTCCCGCTCTGCTTGTATTTGAAGGCGATCGCTATCCCACGCTTGCGTTTCCACGCAGCGACGCCAGGCGAGGAACCATTCGAGTCGAGCAGGCCCTGGAGGAACTCCTGGCAGAAGCCGGCCACAGCGTCCCGAGCGCCGCAGGGCGCTGACGAGGCTACCATGGCCGACTACTTGCCACCGCGTGAGCTGTGGCCCACACGCATATACTCGCTTCCGGAATTTGCTTCTTATCCCGAACGTTTCAACCCCACCGAAGAATTGCTCGACAAGGCGGTTGCCGCAGGCCGGGGCGAGCGCGTTGCGCTTCTCTTCGAAGACCAGCGCATCACGTATGCCCAACTCCTGGGCCAGGCCAATAAACTCGGCAATGCGCTGCGCGAACTTGGCGTTGGCGAGGGCGAGCGGGTCCTGTTGCGCACGCCGACCATCCCGCCTGCCATCGTCACCAACTACGCAGCTCTGAAACTCGGCGCGGTGATCACCCCGATTTCACCGCTGTTCTCTCGCGCTGAGATTGCTCACGTCGCCAATGACTCCGAGGCGGTGGCCCTGGTCGTCCACTTTGCGCTTCTCGGGGAGGTCGAAGCGGCCCGCGAGAATCTCAAGACCGTCAAGCACATCATCGTCGTTGGCGGCGAGGCAGCCGAACTGAAATCCAAAGGGTACCTGCCTTACGGTGAACTGCTCGGGTCCGGCGGGCCGTCTCTTGCGCCGGTGCGCCGGCGGCGCGAGGATGTGGCCGTGCTGCTGTACACCTCCGGCACGACCGGTCGGCCCAAGGGCACGGCCCACCTCGTCGAAGAAACCCTCGTCGTTCCCGACACTTTCGGCAAGTACGGCTGGAGAGTCACCGAAAACGACATCATCGGGGGCTCGGCTCCACTGGCGTTTGGCGCGGGCTATTCCACCTTCACCACGATCCCCATGCGCTTCGGCGCCGCCGCCTCGCTGATCGCCAAGTTCGAGCCCGACAAAATGTTTGAGACGATCCAGAAGCATCGCATCACGGTGCTCTCCCTTGCGCCCACAGCCTATCGGAAGATGCTGCAAGTCCCCGATGCCGAAAAGAAATATGACCTGAGCAGCCTGCGGGTCTGCACGGGCGGGGGCGAGAGCCTGACCGCACCGACTTACCACGCCTGGAAAGAAAAGTTTGGGTTGGAAATCTTTGAGGGCTTGGGCACGACGGAGATGATGTACGTCTTCGTCTCGAACGTGGTCAGCATGCGCGCCAGGCCGGGCTCCTTCGGTACGGTGGTGCCGGGCTTTGAAGTTAAGGTGGTAAACGAGGAAGGAAAGGACGCGGCACCGAAGGCGATCGGTCATTTTCTCGTGCGCGGGCCGACCGGCACGCTCTATTGGCGCGATCCGGATAAGCAGCGCCATGCCATCACACCGGACGGTTGGAACCGGGCCGGCGATTACGTATATTTCGATGAGGGTGACTACTTCTGGTTCGTATCCCGCGAGGACGACATCATCAAGAGCTCGGCTTACCGCATTGGGCCGGAAGAGATTGAAACGACCATCGCCACCCACCCGGCGGTGGCGGACGTGGGCGTGATTGGCGTTCCCGACGAGGTCCGCGGGCAGATCGCGAAGGCCTACGTGGTGCTCAAGCCCGGCGAGAGCGTTACATCGGACGAGTTAATCGAGTACTGTCGCGGCAAAATCGCTACGTACAAACTGCCCCGCGAGGTGGTCTTCGTCAAGGAATTGCCGCGCACGCCAACCGGAAAGCTCTTGCGGCGG
>DATFXF010000124.1:0-4209 GCA_035258565.1 Candidatus Acidiferrales bacterium | reverse complement strand
TAATGCGAGAAGTGCATGGTGAAGCTGGCGCGGCCCTGGGTGCGGCTGCGCAGGTCGGTGGCGTAACCGAACATCTCGGCCAGGGGCACCTCGGCGCGGATGATCTGACTCCCGGCGCGCGCTTCCAGGCCCTGGACGCGGCCACGGCGGCCGTTCAAGTCCCCGATCACATCGCCCACGTACTCCTCCGGGACGACGACTTCGATGCGCATCACCGGCTCGAGCAAGACCGGTTGGGCCCTCTGGCAGGCCTCCTTGAAGGCCATCGAGCCGGCGATCTTGAAGGCCATTTCCGAGCTGTCCACCTCGTGGTAGCTGCCGTCCACCAGGACCGCGGCGATGTCCACCATTTCGTAGCCGGCGAGCACACCGGTCTCCATGGCCTCGCGGATGCCCGCGTCAATCGGCGGGATAAACTCCTTAGGAATGACGCCGCCCACAATCTTGTCAATAAACAGCAGCCGGTGCTCTTTGTCGAAGCGCCACCTGCCGCCCGACCCGGCCAGCTGTTTGGCCAGCGCGTCGAGTTCGTCGGTGGACATCTCGTGCATGTCCTCGTGGCCGGCGCTGGGCAACGGATAGACTTCGATCTTACAGTCGCCGTACTGCCCGCGACCTCCGGTCTGGCGGATGTACTTGCCTCCGGCGACGGCGTTGCGGCGAATCGTCTCGCGATAAGCGACCTGCGGCCGGCCCACGCTGGCCTGCACGCCAAACTCGCGCATCATGCGATCCACGATGATTTCCAGGTGCAGTTCGCCCATCCCGGAGATCAATGTCTGGCCCGTGTCTGGGTCGGTATGGACGCGAAACGTGGGGTCTTCCTGAGCCAGCTTTCCGAGCGCGGCGCCGAGCTTTTCCTGGTCCGCCTTGGTCTTAGGCTCGATGGCCACGGAGATGACCGGCGCAGGAAACTCAATGGACTCTAGCACCACGGGCTTGTTCTCATCCGAGAGCGTGTCGCCCGTGGTGACGCTCTTTAGCCCGACACACGCGGCAATATCTCCCGCGTAGATGGCTTCAATCTCCTCGCGCTTGTTCGCATGCATGCGCAGCAGCCGGCCGACGCGCTCGCGGGTGCGCTTGGTGGAGTTGAAAATGTAGCTCCCCGACTTGAGCACCCCGGAGTACACGCGGATGTAGGTCAGATGACCGACAAAGGGGTCGGACATGATCTTGAAGGCCAGCGCCGCGAATGGCTGGTCGTCGCTCGCGCGCCGCAGCACAGGCTGCGTGCCGTCGAGCGAAGTGCCTTCGACCGGCGGCACATCGACCGGGGAAGGCAGAAAATCCACAATCGCGTCGAGCAGTGGCTGAATGCCCTTGTTCTTAAAGGCCGCACCGGCCAGTACCGGCACCAGCTTCAGCGCAATCGTCGAGCGACGAATCGAGGCGCGCAGCTCTGCGGGCGAGAGGGCATGCTCCTGGACCCATTTATTGAGCACCACGTCATCATGCTCGGCGATGTACTCGACCACTTTGTCGCGGTGCTCGCGATAAAACTCCGGGCTGATGGCCGAGGCCTTCAGGGCTCGGGCTACCTCGGGCCGCGTCTTGAGGAAAGCCGAATCCCACAACTGCTCGACGTCGAGGGTTTCATAGTGGGCCCCGAGAGTCTCTTCCTTCCAGAGGATGGCTTTCTCGTCGATGAAGTCGATACAGCCCAGGAAAGAGTCTTCCTTGCCGAGGGGAAATTGGAGGGGAACGGGGTGGGCGCCGAGCCGCTGGCGCATGGAGCGGATCGCGTGGTCAAAGTCCGCGCCGACGCGATCCATCTTGTTCACGAAGGCGATCCGCGGCACGCGGTACTTGTCGGCCTGTCGCCAGACGGTCTCTGACTGCGGCTGCACACCAGCCACGGCATCGAAAATCGCCACCGCGCCGTCGAGCACGCGCAGCGACCTTTCGACCTCCACGGTGAAGTCCACGTGTCCCGGCGTATCGATGATATTGATCGAATACTTCTTGCCGAGGCACGTCCAGAAGGTCGTGGTGGCCGCCGAGGTGATGGTGATGCCGCGCTCGCGCTCCTGTTCCATCCAGTCCATCGTGGCGGTGCCTTCGTCCACCTCGCCGATCTTGTAGGTCACACCCGTGTAGAACAGGATGCGCTCGGTCGTGGTGGTCTTGCCGGCGTCAATGTGCGCCATGATGCCGATGTTGCGCGTTTCCTCGAGTTGGACTTGCCGTGGCATCTCCGTTCCCGTTTACCTTGTTCGGCCGCTCACCAGCGGTAGTGCGCGAAGGCCTTGTTGGCCTCGGCCATGCGGTGCACATCTTCCTTCTTCTTGATCGCGCCGCCGCGGCTGTTGGCCGCGTCGAGGAGTTCTTCGGCCAGCTTGTCGGTCATCGTCTTGCCGCCGCGGCTGCGGGCGTATTGGAGCAACCAGCGAATGGCCAGCGACTGCCGCCGGAACTGGTTCACTTCCACTGGCACCTGGTAGTTCGCGCCTCCCACGCGACGCGTTTTCACCTCGAGCATGGGCTTGACATTCTCCACCGCCTTCTTGAACGTCTTCATGGGGTCATCGTTGGTCTTCTTAGCGATCTGGTCCATGGCCCCGTAGAAAATGCGCTGGGCCGTCGAGCGCTTCCCGTCCCACATCATCGAGCTGATGAACTTCTGCACCAATTCGCTGCCGAACACCGAGTCCGGCGGCACCTGGCGCCGAAGCACAAATCCTTTGCGAGGCATCTTCGAAGCTCTCCTACTTCGCGGCGGCCTTGGGCCGCTTGGCACCGTACTTCGAGCGCCCTTGCTTGCGGTTCTCTACGCCGGCAGCGTCGAGCGTGCCGCGGATGATGTGATACCGCACGCCGGGCAGGTCCTTCACGCGGCCGCCTCGCACGAGCACAATGGAGTGCTCCTGGAGGTTGTGGCCGATGCCCGGAATGTAGGTGGTCACCTCAATACTGTTTGTCAGCCGAGCGCGCGCCACCTTGCGCAGCGCCGAGTTTGGCTTCTTCGGTGTCTGGGTGTATACGCGAATACAGACACCGCGCTTCTCCGGGCAGCCCTGTAAGGCCGGCGATTTCGTCTTGGACCGAACTTGTTCGCGTCCGGCGCGAACCAATTGCGCAAACGTCGGCACGACTCTCCCTCAAACGAGCAGATTCGGCTTCGCTCCCCGCCCTCGCCAGACAAACGAATGCAGGGTGTCGTGGGTTTCGAACGAGAAAGGGTCAGTAGCGACCCCGGAGGAAACCGACAAGATACTCCGCGCCGGTACCCCCAGACCGAACACCGCGTCTGGTCCGAGCGCAGAGACTTACTCAGCTTTGCGGGGCTGGCGCCCCATTCCGGCCGCTTCCCTCACCCCGTTCCGTCTTGCCGTGTTCCGGGGCGGAGAACCTTCCCTTTCACCAGCAGGGTACAAACTCCCCTGACAAACCAGCGAGTATAGGCAGAAAGGCCTTTGTTGTCAACCAAAATTGCGCCACAAGCGGTATAGATTCGTTCACCTTTCCTTCGCCCGCTAAACCTGCCGGCACCTCAAGCCACATCCCAGCCTCGAGTCCGAACGCCCGGTAGGCTGGCCAGGATAACCACTAAGGTCTTTGTTGACCACAAGTTAACCTCATTCCCGATTCCGCCTTTACTGGACCCGCCAACTCCCCCAGACTTTTTGAGCGCGACTCCTCGGGGAAGATAAAGATAAATGTCAAGACTTCGGGACCTCCGAGCGTTGGGGCTCGCAGCGCTCGTTTCCTCGGCCTCCTTCGCCCAGCAAATCCAAAATCCAGCACCGGTTACCCAGGCCCGGTCCGACTATGCCGAAGAGCCCTTCGTCATCGAGGGAATACCACACCCGGCTGCGTTTCGAGAACGATGGCACCGGCTTCCCCGAATTGCGCGTGCGCTTTGGCATCCGGAGTGCCGCCGGTGTCCAACAGCTCGGTCAACTCGCGTTTGGCTATAACTCCGCAAACGAGCGGCTGGAGATCAACTCCGTCGAGGTGCGCAAGGCCGATGGCAGCATGACCGCTGTGGGTCCGGACGCCGTCGAGGACGCTAGGCACCGCTTATTCCCTCCAGGGCAAGCTGGACAAAGCGGTGGAGGCCTTCGAGAAGCAGATCGAGCTAAACCCCTATGACGAGCAGGCACATCTCTTGATGGGCATTGCCCTCGGCCAGCAGGGCAAGCACGCCGAGGCTGCCGAGCCCCTCAAACAGCAGCTCGAACTCAACCCCCTCGATCTTCGCGCGCG
>DATFXF010000123.1:0-2917 GCA_035258565.1 Candidatus Acidiferrales bacterium | reverse complement strand
GCATTCAGCGCGTCATCCTTCTGCTCCCTCCCCGGATAGGGACCGCTGCCGCCGCAGGATGGAATCTGGCACATCAGCAGGGGCGAGGGAATGATGCCGTGAAAGATGCCGCCACCGCCGCGGATCACCAGGTTCCATTTGGTGCCGGCATTGTAGGCGAACCCGACCCGCGGATCCACGTTGTCCATGTCATTGTCAAGTGCTGCGGAGGGCCAGGTCTCAAATTCGTAGCGCACGCCAAAGTTCATCGTCAAGCGGTTGGTGAAGTGCACCTTGTCTTGGATAAACATGCCGTTGTAGGTGTGGCTCAGCACGCCGCTCGCCTGATTGCGGATCGCATCGGGAACACGCCCGGCCGTGTACACAGAGGTGTTCAGAGTCGGTTCGTTAAAATTCGGGGCTTGAAACCTCTCGAAGAAGATCACGAAAGGGCTCGGTCTGCCAGCCGTGTTTGTCCCCAGGAAATCCTGGAGATTCGCAAAAGTGGCCTCAAACGGAAAGAACAGTGGAAACGATTCGGTGGTGCGCACGTAGTTGAAATTGCCGCCGAACCCGATCGTATGTCGCCCACGGACCAGGGTCACGTTATCCACCAACTCGAAGCGAGAGTCCTTGTAGAACTCTGGATTCCCACGATTGACGCCGACGGTAAAGGTATTGGCGACCTCCAGGTGGGGCTGTGAAGAAGTAGTGGGGAAATCAAAAGAGCGGCGCGCGTACTGGCCGCGGAGCTCGTTGAAGAAAGTGGAGGAAAACGTGGAGACCAAGTTGCTCACCACCGACTGGTCCCGGAAGGCATTGTTGCGCCAGCCGGAAGGGAGATCAAAGCCATCGTTTAGGGGCGAGACGTTGGTCAAGCGCACGTCATTTGCAAAGTAGCGTGTGGACAGGCTGTGGCGCTTGCTCAGGTTGAAGTCCAACTTCGCCAGGCCGTTGTCGGAATCTGAGGTGCGGAGCACATTGAGGTTTTCCGGCGGCAGGTTGTAGAAGGTCTGCTTGGCGGCGTTGATCTTTTGTATGTTTTGCAGGATCACGGAGTTGTAGATGGGCGATTCGCCGCGCCGCTGTCCTTCATAGTTGACGAAAAAGAAGGTCCGATCTTTCTCGATCGGCCCACCGAGAGTGGCGCCGAACTGGTTCTGCCGCAGGATGCTCAGCAGCGAGCATCCGCCCGAGGTCACATCCCCTGGCACTCGACAGGTGCTCGGATTGGGGGAGGTGAGAATGCCCTTGGCGTCCAATCTGTTGTTGCGGAAGAAGTCGTACGCAGAGCCATGAAATTCGTTGGCGCCACTCTTGGTAATGATGTTGACGATGCCACCCACCGCGCGGCCAAACTCCGTACTATACACGGTGTTGACAACGCGAAACTCCTGCACCGCCTCCTGCGAAGGAGTAGTTTTCTGGACTCCCGAAGCGGTGGAAATATTGTCTGCCCCGTCGATGGCAATGAAGTTGTAGTGGATGTTCTGACCGGCGAAGGAGAGTTTGGTGACTGGCTCGACGATGACGTCGGTGCTGCCAGAGGTGGTATCCCCAATGGTCACGCCCGGAGCCAGCAAGGCGAAATCGATGAACTGGCGGCCATTCACGGGAAGAAATTCAATCTGCTTTTGGGTGATGACCGAACTCACCGCGGTGCGGGTGGGTTCTAGAGTGGCCTCTGCCTCCTCCACCACCGCCCGCTGGGCCACTTCCCCGACGGGCATCACGAAGTCCACCGTGGCAACCTGGCCGATTTGCAAGGTCACCTTCTTGACTTGCTTCTGAAACCCTGCAAGCTCCGCGGTTACGGTGTACTCGCCCACCGGTAACAGCGCAATCCGGTATTCGCCCGTGTCCGAGGAGATGTCGGAGCGAGAGAATCCTGTGCTGGTGTTCGTCGCCGTGACCTTCGCCTTGGGCGCAACAGCACCCGAGGCGTCGGTGACCACCCCGCTGATGGTGGCGGTGATTGTCTGCGCGTGCCCCGACCAGCCAGCGTAGAGAGTAAAAATAAACGCAAGGACACATCTGGTGGAGATTGAACGGCTCATACGCCCCTACCTCCCTTAGGAAATCAATGGGCCCCCTAGGTCTTTCCACCCCTTGAACGCTAGGGCGGATTCAATAGCAACGGAATCCTGTTGTCAAGCCTTCCTGCTCGAGCGGTCCCCTCAGCGTCTCTGCCGGAGATAGGCCCGCCAGCACCAGCGATAGGATGCTGGCGTATCGAAATCCTTCTCGATAGCGGCCGTCTCCACGGGGACGAACTTGACTCGCCCATCGTCCTTCCGCACTACCTCGCGAGCGGTGCGGGCCCGAGTCAACTCCCCGCGCACCGCAGGGGAGAAAATTACCGGATGGCCCCCGCGACCATGAAAGGTAGGGACGACGATCTTGTGCTGCGCACTCCGGCGCCCAAACGCGTTCACCAAGCGGCGGATCACTGACGGCGTCAGCAGCGGATAGTCCACCGGGTAGAGGAGGAAGGGGGAATCTTCTGGGACACGCCGCAGTCCGGCGCGCAAGGAGCTGAGTTGCCCCGAGCGCCAGCCCGGATGCACGACAACCCGTACGCTCGGAGGGATAACCGGGCGCACCCGCTTGGCCTGATGGCCCAGCACCACGATGGGCCTGGCCAGGCCAGTGCAGTTCTCCAAGGCGATCTCTAGCGCCGTGCGCTCACCGAACCGCGCCAACGGTTTGGGAAGAACTTGCCCTGATCGATCCCCCGCCGCCAAGATGATGGGAACGATTGGTGAGTTTCTGGCCGCCTTCGCATGCCTTGGAGAACGCTGGGGTACCTCGCTTGACTTTCTCTTTCTCGGCGGGTAAGAGTGTTCGCGGCGCGAGCTTCTCATCGGAGCGAGGCTGGCGATCACTGGATGATCAGCAGCACGGAAATCAACCGAAGATACCAGAATATGCGGTCCCG
>DATFXF010000122.1:0-6220 GCA_035258565.1 Candidatus Acidiferrales bacterium | reverse complement strand
CACAACTACGAGCGAACCCTCGGCGACCGTCAGATCCACACAATCGAGTGCATGCACCCGCCGCGGCGTGCCCGGGAAAAACGTCTTCTCGGCGGCGCGGACCTCAAGCACGGGCCCCTCCAGGGCTCTTCTTCAGCCGGTCGAGCAAGCCGGGAAGGATGAGCGCGGCAAAAACAAACAGCGCGGTGATGAGTTTCAGGTCGTTGGGATTCAATCCCCAGCGCAAAGCAATGGCGACCATCAGGCGGAACAGCACCGAGCCCATCACCGCTCCGGTGAGTGTGAGGCCGAGGAAGGACGAGCGCACCAGGCCCTCGCCAATGATGACGCTTGCCAGGCCCCAGACCACCATGCCGATGCCCATCTGCACGTCAGCGAACCCCTGATACTGCGCCAGCAGCGCGCCCGAAAGCGCCACGAGCCCGTTGGAGATCGCCAGGCCGAGGGTGGTCATGTTCTCGATGCTAACGCCAAGCGCCCGGATCATCTGTTCGTTGTCGCCGGTGGCGCGCATGGCCGTGCCGATCTGGGTGCGAAAGAACGCGTACATGAGGAGAGCGATCACGCAGCTCGCTAGCAGGGCCAGCAGCATGGCGAAGGCTTCGCGCACGCTGACTTCCCAGCCGAGCACGCTCAGGTTCGCGGCGCCGCCGGTCCAGCGTGCGCCCAGGCGCTCGCCGTAGGTGGTCAACGTGGTCTCGGAGAGAAGCGGCACATTGCTCTTGCCCATGAGGTGAAGATTGACCGAGTAGAGCGCCGTCATCACCAGGATGCCGGCGAGAAGCTTGTGAATGCCGAATCTAGAGTGCAGCACGCCGGTGGCTGTCCCCGCGAGCGCTCCGGCGACGCACGCGATTCCCGTGGCCACGAGGGGATTCGTGCCGCGAACCAGTAGAACGGCCGCGACGGCGGCACCGAGAGTGATCGAACCGTCCACGGTGATGTCGGGAAAATGAAAAATACGGAAGCTGACGTACACACCAAGCGCAAGCAACGAGAGGATCAGTCCAATCGTCCACGCGCCGATGAGCAGCGTCACGCTAATTCCCTTCCGCGGTGACCGTTTGAATCGGCCCGACCCAACAGGCGCCGCGGGCAAATTCGCTTTCGCCGACGCCGGAATGCCGATCATCGCGCAACAGATGAAGCACGGCCTGAAGCGTCTCTTCCTGGAACAGCAGGTGCACGGATTTCTTCAGGTCGATTTCGCCGCGCTGCAGCGGGCGGTAGGAAAATGCGGCGGCGTGGAAATGGCTCGCCGGAGATGCGTCTTTTCCGAGCGCGCGGACGATAGGCCGCAGGGCATCGTGCGGGGAGCGCGTGGCGATTCCCGCCACGAGACACACCGAGCGCCCATGCACGCGCTCCGGCGAAAACGAAAGCCATTCACGAATGCCCGGAAACGCGAACGGGGCGTCGTCTGCCGCGGCGAGCGCCGGCGAGCGGCGCAGGGCAGTGCCGCAAAGGCCGGGTGATTCCGCAAGCATCACGATCCCTACTGATGGCGACCCAGCGGCCTCAAGACAGGCATCCACGATTTCACCGAGCGATGCCGCGCCTGCCTCTTTCCTGGCTTCAAAGCGGACCAAAGACGCGAATTCTCCTTCACAAGCGAGGGCGTAAAGCGTCTCGATCGAAGGAACGAAGGTTTTTTCGGCAATCATGTAGTCGGGCACGTTCGAGCCGTCCGTGGGCAAATGGGCGGCGCAGCCGGCCACGGCGAGGAATTCGCCGAAGCGGTTGCGGCATTCCTCGAAGCTGCTGCCGAAGGCGCCCAATCCAAGCGCGAATCCGCTTTCCGGACACCGAAGCGTGCGCGCATGCTCCGGACCGAAGCGGAATCCGGCGAGCAACTCCGGATTGCCGAGCACGCGGCAAGCCAGCGCTTTGGTCGGCGCGGCGGGATAGAACTCAAATTTCGCGTTCTCGCGCTCTACCGACCGCACCAGAGCGGCCGCCGCCGCGGCCGCAACTGGAGGCGCGGCGGTACCACCCAGAATAGCGTCGAGCCCTGTCAACCGGAGCACCAGCGTAACCCGCTCGGAGGCCGAGACGACGGCGAGCGACCCGTGAATCCCCACGAGTCGCTTGTAAAACTGAACCAGCACGCCGATCCCTGCCGAACTCAAGTAGTCCAATTCGGAGAGATCAAGCCGTAGGTGATGCGCGCCGCCGTGGATCAGCTCAGTCAATGCTGAGCCGAAAAAACCGGCCCAATAGGAGTCGAGCCTCCCTTTCACGCGCAACTCCAGGATGGGGCCGAATTGCCGCTTATGGATTTCCACGCTCGTACCCGATGATCTTTTTCGCCTGACGAAGCAGCGCCGGTGGAATGGGGAAACCGATTTCGCGCGCGGCCTCGGGATTGAGAATGAGTTCTGTTTTCGAAAAATTCTCAAGGGGAATGGTTGCGGGACTCCGGCCCCGCATCACGCTGGCGGCCATCCGCGCGGCCTCCTTGCCAGAATCGAAGTAGTCGCGGCCGAACACCACAACCGCGCCGCCGACGGCCTGCGATTTCTGAAAGGCAAAGACGGGCAGGCGCGCGCGGAGTGCGGCCTGGCGGATGCTTCCAAACGCCGCCGCGGTGAGATTGCCCGGCATCTGGCACACGGCATCAATTTTCTGGCTAGTCAGGGCGAGCGCCGCGTCCGGCACCTCCGTGGCGGTGCTGACGGGAAGCACAACCACGTCAATGCCGACCTTCTTCGCAGCCAGAAGCATCTGCTCGCGGTGGAAAACCATGTTCGATTCCGAAGGCACAAAAAGCGTGCCAACAGTCCGCACGGACGGATAATACCGGCGGAGCAGCGTCATCATCTCGTCGTACGGAGCAATGAGGCTGACGCCGGTCACGTTGTGGAGGTGATCCGTCTCGCTGCGGCCGGCTCCTGCCACGATGCCGTTGGCCACGTAAGAAAAGACAATCGGGGTGTTCTGTGCGCGGCGGATCGCTGCCTGAAGGGTCGGCGTGGAAAGCGTCATGAGCATGTCGGCGCCGCGCGTGACGGCGGAATCAATCAGCGCGCTCACCGTGGCCATGTCCCCCTGCGCGTTGAGCACCTCGAGATCGAAATCGCGCCCCTCGACGAGCCCTGCTTCCGGCAGTCCCTGCCGGATTCCTTCTTCGGTTTCTTTCACGTCCAGCACATCGTTGTACTCGATGACGAACACGTGCCATTTTTTGAGAAGTGGAGCGCCTGAGCCCGGCGTGCTTACCGCTCCTCTTGGCAGAGCCTTTTCGTCCACGCCCGAATCGTTGCGGGTGGAATCGGCCTTGACCAGGACTTCTTCGGGGATGTGCCAGCCCTCTTTGAGTCCCGCGAGCGCCGTCTTGTTCAACTCCAAACGCTCCGGCACGAGGTTTTGCACAGGGATCGTTGCGGGATCGCTTCCGGCCAGAATCTTCGCGGCGAGCGCGCCGGTCAACCGTCCGACTTCGTGATAGTTGGCGCCCAGATCAAAGAGTGTGCCGTGCGCGGTGCTGCCGGGAATGCAGGTGAACACAGGGATGCCGGCCTTGCGTGCAGTTGCGACCAGCGAATCTAGCGCCACGTTGACCGTCACGTCACCGCCGACCCAAAGGGCCTGCACGCCCCGCGAGATGAGCGAACCGGAGGCTTCCGCGACGCCGGAAGAGTTCTCCACTGTGGCTTCCAGGAGCTCGATGCCCAGCTCCTGGCTGACCTTTCGAGCCTCGCGCGTGGTGATCTCCGAGTTTGTCTCCGCCGGGTTCCACACCACCCCGACACGCTTCAAGGCCGGAAACATTTTCTGCGCGAGCCGAAAGGTCGCGGCCACGGGCTGCATGGTGCCGAGGCCGACCATGTGCTTCGGGTGGGCGAGCGGTTGTTCGCGGCGCAGACCGACGCCGGAGGCCCACGGATCTGAGACCAGGCCGAAGACGTGAACCGTCTTGCCCGCCTGATTGGCGTTGGCCATGGCCTGCATCATGATCGTGGTGGCGGTGAGTACGAGGTCCAACCGTGCTTCGGTCACCTGGCGGGCGATCGCTGTGGCCGTGGGAATGTCGTTGTGCGCGTTGAAACGCTCGATGGTGAGGTTCTGTCCCTCGCGGAAGCCGCCATCGGCCAGCCCGTCGAGCATTCCCTGCACGCCCTCGTCAATGACGGCTTGCGATGCTAGCTGCAGAATGGCGATCCGCCGAATGCGGCCGGTGCTCGGCGAACGCCGCCTGAGATCGGATAGCAGGAGCACACCCGAGCTGAGGGCGAGAAGAAGGATCCCGAGGAACAGCCGCTTCATTGCGGTTCACATCGCTCAGTTTCTTTTCAGCACGGCCCTAGTTTCCCCGGCGTCCGGGCGCGGCCGCGCCCTCCCGAGGAACACTCACTGTCGGGACGTTAGCCTGGTGCGCCTCCTGGCTGAACGCTGTAGCGCGACCGTGCTCATGGTCACATGGCGGGCTGCGCTCAGCTGTCACACCGTGACCCAAGCCTTCATGCAAAACATCTTGGAGGATATAGGCAAGCACTGAGACAGCAATCACGGCGAGTCTATCATCCTTGGCAGAAATCGTACTTGCTGGCATACCGTTCCTTATAGCACAGCGGAGCGGTTTTACCCCTCCGATACCCAAACTAGTGGCTGGATCCGCACCTCCAACGCTGAACCTGTACTCACGCCGCCGACCGCACCAACTCAGCCTCAAAGGGAATTGTCAGACGTAATGCGGCAGGTTTCGCCCCCCGAATCGAACTGCCTAGCTGCCTAAAAGTTGGGCAACTTGGACGAGCTGCGCGTAATGGCCCAGCACCCTGTGCGGAGCAATGTATTCTTGGAGGTGATGAGCCCGTCAAACCCCTTCACGGTAGTCCTCTGCGAGTGAGCCGAATTGCTCCTCTGGAAAGCCTTGTGTGATATGGACTATTGCTTCCGGTCATGGGTTTCAACAGCTTACCGTTCAGCTAGAGCCAGCCGGGCCCATCAGGGCTTCAGAGATGCGGGCGAGCGAAGCTGGCCTCTCTACTCCAGAGCTCTTTCGCGGTGGCAGTTCTGGTGGCAGTTGCTTCTGCCATCAGGCGCAGCGGCCTGCGCGTCCGTGCGCGGCACCATTGCCCGAAAGCCGCATAAACATTGGCTACTTTCGCATCTTCATGCGGGAGGCCAAAATTAGATTCAGGGTCTAGTGCCCGCAAGGGCGTGGAGGTTCGAATCCCCTCTTGGGCACCAACTCCAGGCCGCATTTTCAATGCGTTAGCTGAGGCCATGTCGCTCATCTCCCCGGTCCCTACGCATGAACTATGAATGACAGATCCCTCCAGCTTTCGAGCCGCCTCGATCAAATCGGTCTCACTGACGATGTTGTAGCGGTCGAACACAGAGCGGGTTTTGTGACCTGAGATCGTCATCACCACACGTTCTGGAATACCCGGTGCACCATGTTTCGCACGGGGCTGCGCGTTGTAGCGAATGGCCGCATAGTACGGGGCAATCACGCGCCCGCCCAGGTGCGGCTAGGCCTGCAAGAGGACGTGAGGATTCTTCTTCGCGATGGTCTATGTTCGTCCGCTCCTACAGTTTCTTTATCTCTGTGACCATCCAGCGCAGGTCAGCTTTCTGTTCCGGGGTCGCGTCCACCTGCTCGTTGTTAGCCAGCAGCAAGAGCAGGTGAGTGTGGCCTCGGTGCCCGATGGATTGCAGCATGTGTTGTATTCGGTATCGCATGCGCACCCACTGATGACGGTGCCTCAGCAAGCTCCGAAGATCTCGTTGCTCGGTGGAAGGCATCCAGATTGTCGGCGCGAATCTTCGCCGGATGACCCACCTGGCAGTCGATCCCCAGTTCTTCCATCCGCTTCAAAAACCACTGCATCGGTCCGGTGGCTGCGAAGGCCTTGCATGAGCGTATAATCGCGCCACATCAACCGGTGGGTACGCATGCGTTCTTGTGGAGTGCGCCCCTTCATCCCTTTTCAGGAAAGGACATGCTTATGATCCGCCTGTTTCTCGCCTTGGTTCTGATTCTCTGCGCCGTTTCTGCCCGCGCGCAGAACTCCACCCCGAACCAGCCCCCGGTGCTCACATTGGACGAAGCTGTGGCGCTAGCCCAGGCCCATAACCGCCTGATAAAGGATGCTCAGCTGACGGCTGCGATCGGCGACGACCAGATTGCCAAGGCGCGCACGTATCGCTTTCCATCCGTCAGTTTCTATGGTCTCGGTTCGCAACTTTTCACGCCTGTGGATTTCACATTTCA
>DATFXF010000121.1:0-13849 GCA_035258565.1 Candidatus Acidiferrales bacterium | reverse complement strand
AGCACTTCGAGCCCAGGTAAGGTTCTTCGCGTTGCGTCGAATTGAACCACATGTTCCACCGCTTGTGCGGGCCCCCGTCAATTCCTTTGAGTTTCAGCCTTGCGACCGTACTCCCCAGGCGCAGGACTTAACGCGTTAGCTCCGGCACGCACCCCGAACGGGATGCACGCCAAGTCCTGATAGTTTAGGGCTAGGACTACCAGGGTATCTAATCCTGTTTGCTCCCCTAGCTTTCGTCCCTCAGCGTCAGTTGCGGTCCAGCGAGCCGCCTTCGCCACGGGTGTTCCTGCCGATATCTACGCATTTCACCGCTACACCGGCAATTCCACTCGCCTCTCCCGCACTCGAGCACAGCAGTTTCGGAAGCAGTCTCACAGTTAAGCCATGAGATTTCACTCCCGACTTGCCACACCGCCTACGGACCCTTTACGCCCAGTAATTCCGAGCAACGCTGGCCCCCTACGTTTTACCGCGGCTGCTGGCACGTAGTTAGCCGGGGCTTCTTCTACCCGTACCGTCAATTCCCTTGCGGGCCATTCGTCCGGGTCGAAAGGGGTTTACACCCCGAAGGGCTTCATCCCCCACGCGGCGTCGCTGCGTCAGGCTTTCGCCCATTGCGCAAGATTCCCCACTGCTGCCTCCCGTAGGAGTCTGGACCGTGTCTCAGTTCCAGTGTGGCCGGTCGTCCTCTCAGACCGGCTACCGATCATAGCCTTGGTGAGCCGTTACCTCACCAACGAGCTAATCGGGCGCGGGCCCCTCCTCCGACGCCCTTGCGGGCTTTGAATCCAAGAACCGAGATTCTCGGAATGTCATGCGGTATTAGCCCCGCTTTCGCGGGGTTATCCCCCATCGAAGGGCAGGTTACCCACGTGTTACGCACCCGTGCGCCGTGCGCCCATCCCCTGTATTGCTACAGGAAACTGCGCACTCGACTTGCATGTGTTAAGCACGCCGCCAGCGTTCGCTCTGAGCCAGGATCAAACTCTCGTTTGAAACTGGTTGTCCTGAAAATCAAAAACCCCGGCAGCGCCGGGGCCAGACTTCCAGAACGAACTTGTTATCGCTCGGTTTACTCAAGTACCGAACGGGTTCTGGCACATCTCATCCGGTTGTCAAAGAGCAGGCCTCCTGTCCGGCAGGTAGGCTTCCAGGCAATCGCTAAGTATAGGCACGCGGATGCTACCTGTCAAGCAACGTTGCCAATTTTTTCCACATCCGGCCAGGCAGCTCCGAGGTTGCCAATTCGTAGCCAGCGGCGCCCCAATTGGGCTATGCTCGGCCGCGCAGGTCCAAGGAAGGGAGCCCAGCGATGAAGCGCCTCAGCCGCAGACAGTTCGCAAAAATCATGGGCCAGGCGGCCGCGGTTGTGCCGCTCCTGCCCAGCCTGGTCTGGCCGCAGGAGCCGGTGAAAAGGCCGCAGCCTCCCCCGGAAACCCCCGCAACACCTCCCCCCACTGAACTGGCCAAACCTGAGCCCAGACCCAAGCTGACGGCCAAGCTGGAAGAGGCGGTACAAAAGGCCATCGAGCGGCGCGACCGCCAACTTGCCCCCATGCGCAGCCGCACGCTGCCTTATGACGCCGAACCTGCCTTTGTCTTCCGGGTGCGCCGGCGCCCGCGCAGCCCGCGGAAGGTGGAGTGATGGGATGGTCTCTGAGGATGTGCTCTATCTTACCGTCGAGGAGCTGAGCGCGCAGATCCGCGTGCGAAAGATTTCACCGGTCGAACTGACCGAGTCTTACCTCGCGCGGCTTGAAAGACTCGGCCCCCGGCTGGGCGCAGTGGCCACGCTCACGCCGGACCTCGCGCTCAAGCAGGCGCGCCAGGCGGAAAAGGAAATCGCCGCTGGGCACTCGCGCGGCCCCCTGCACGGCATTCCCTACGGTGCGAAGGATCTGCTGGCGACAAGCGGTATCCCCACGACCTGGGGCGCGCCGCCGTTCAGGGATCAAGTGTTCCACTACGACGCCACGGTGATTCGCAAGCTGCGCGACGCGGGAGCCGTGTTGGTGGCCAAGCTTTCCATGATTGAGCTCGCCGGCGGTGGCGGCTACTCGGGCGCGGCGGCATCGCTCCAAGGGCCATCGCACTGCCCCTACAATCTCGACTATTGGGCCGGTGGCAGCTCGAGCGGTCCCGGCGCGGCGGTTCCCTCGGCACTGGTCGGCTTTGCCATCGGCTCGGAGACGCTCGGCTCGATCATCACGCCCTCGGCCTTCTCCGGTGTCTCTGGCCTGCGGCCGACCTATGGCCGCGTGAGCCGTCACGGGGCCATGGCGCTTTCCTGGACCATGGACAAGCTGGGGCCGATGTGCCGCAGCGCGATCGATTGCGGCCTGGTGCTCAGTGCGATCGCGGGGAAAGACGCCGCTGATGCCACTTCCCTCGACGCAAAGTTCCTCTGGGGGCCGCCCCGACGAAAAGCAAAGCCGCTTGCCGGCAAGCGCCTCGGCGTCATCCAGCCAGACTTCCAGACCCAGGGCGACCCGGAAGTCGGGCAGGCATTTCGAGCCGCGCTCGATGTGCTGCGCGGGCTGGGAGCAAAGCTTGAAGAAACGGAATTGCCGGATTACCCCTACACGCCGATCGCCACGACGCTTTACACCTCCGAGGCGGCTTCCATCTTCCGGCCCTTCATCGAAAGCGGCAAGGTGCTGGAGCTCCTCGATGAATCCCAGAAGGCCGGCCTGGTTGCGGCGCTCTCGCTCCCGGCGAAGGATTACCTCGACGCCTTCCGGCTGCGGGCTGAAATTCTGCCCGCAATAGGCAAGATGTTTGAGAGATTTGATGCGCTGGTCTCGCCCAGCCGGATCGGGCCACCACCGCGGATTGATGCGGACTTCAACGCCCCGCCGCCACCGCGCCCGGGCGCGGAGAAGGCGCCGCCAAGCCCGCCCTCAACCAGCGAGACCCGTGGCGTTATCGGCGCGAGCAACGTGGCCGGCCTGCCGGCGCTCTCCGTCCCCTGCGGGTTCACGAAGGAAAAAAACTTGCCCATCGGTATCCAGTTTGTTGCCGACGCACTGAGCGAAGAGGTCTCGATCGAGTGCGCCGCGGCCTTCCAATCAGCCACCACCTGGCACCGCCGCCGCCCCAATCTGTAGCCGCCTAGTAGAGGCTTCCTCAACCCGCAAGCAGTCTCCGTGCTTGACGAAACAGAAAGAGGCGAGCCGCGGGGTCCGCCTTCTTGCTTGCTACGCCGAGCCTGCAGTATTTTCCTCAGAGCCCGAAAAGCAACCCTGGGCTGAGCGTCTCGTTCTTATCCTCTGGTAGCAAAACCCGCCCGGTGGAGAGTTTAGTGCCCGGCCATCTTTTTCGGTCTACAAGGCCTACCCTTCGAGCGCGTCAAACCTCTGTGTTGCTGCTCGCCCTCCTGTTTACTCGCGCGAGCTGGGCGTCCCCGCAGGAGCAGGGCGTGGCCCCACTCCGCGTGGACGTCAACCTCGTACTGGTCGAAACGACAGTGAAAGACAAGGCCGGGCGGGTGATGAACGGCCTCCGGAAGGAGGATTTCGTACTGACGGAAGATAACGCGCCCCAGCAGATCGCCCATTTCAGCCGCGACGAGCTGCCCTTGGCCGTGGCGCTGGTGGTGGACTTGAGCACCTCCATCGAGCCGTTCATCCGCCCGCTGCGCTACGCCACGCTGACAGCGCTGAAATCGCTCAAGCCCGATGATGAAGTGGGGCTTTCCACTTTCACCGGCGATGTCCAGCAGCGGGTCCGGCTGACGCACGATAAGCTTGCCATCTCCGACGAGATCGAATTCTTCCGAACCGGTGGCGCTACGAACATCAACCGCGCACTCTACGACGCTGCGCGCTACTTGCGGGACGAGGCTCCGGCCGCGCGGCGCGTCATCGTGCTGGTGAGCGACAACGTGCCCACCGCGAACGACGGCCTCAGTCCGAAGCAGGTCGTGGACGCCGTGCTTGAAGCCGATGCGGCTGTTTACAGCCTCAAGGTGCCCGGCTATAACCCGCTTCCGGCTCGGCTGGCAGCAAAAGGCGTGCCAGGCTTGGTCAACGTCGGCAAGGTCGCTGCCGAGACCGGCGGCGAAATCTTCGACATCGAGAAGGAAGGCTCGCTCTACCTCGCGTTCCAGGCACTCATCGAACGGCTGAAGACGCGTTACACCGTCGGCTACTATCCCACGCGCAAGGCTGAAGAAGGCGGTTTCCGCAAGCTGGACGTGCGGCTCCAGCCGAGCTTTGGCTCGAAGGGCCGCGACTATACCGTGCTGGCCAAGAGCGGTTACTACGCCGCCCTTTCACGCCGGTCCCCTCGCTGAGCGATCCTAGGCCCTAACGCTCGGATCGCTCCCTCTGCTCCTTCACAAGCTCGGTGCTCTGAGGCATCATTCGCGGATGCCCGGGACGGCTTATGACTTCGTCATCGTCGGCGCGGGGTCTGCCGGCTGCGTGCTTGCGAGCCGCCTCTCTGAAGACCCCGCGACGACCGTGCTCTTGCTCGAGGCCGGCGGCCCGGACCGAGCCCGGGAGATCCGGGTTCCGGCGGCGTTCTCGCAGCTTTTCAAGAGCCGCTTCGACTGGGCCTACTACACCGAAGAACAGTCGCACCTCCATGGGCGCAGGCTCTACTGGCCGCGCGGCAAAGTCTTGGGCGGATCAAGCTCCATCAACGCGATGATCTACATCCGCGGCAACCCCTCGGACTACAACCACTGGCACGGTCTAGGGAACTCCGGTTGGGGGTTTGCGGACGTGCTTCCGTATTTCAAGAAGGCCGAGAATCAGGAACGCGGCGCCTCGGAATACCACGGAGTCGGCGGCCCCTTGAATGTTGCAGACCTGCGTTCCATCAATCCTCTTTCCAGCGCTTTTGTCGAGGCGGGGGTCGAGATGGGCCTCAAGCGCAAGTCGGATTTCAATGGGCCCGAGCAGCAGGGCGTGGGCTATTACCAGGTGACACAGAGGCGCGGGAAACGCGTAAGCGCCGCGGACGCCTACTTGAAGCCAGCGCGTCGCCGACCCAATCTCACCATACGAACCTGCGCGCAGGCGACGCGCGTGCTCTTCGATCGAAGGCGCGCCATCGGAGTCGAGTTCGTCCTCGGAGGCCAGCGGGAGGAAGCCAGGGCGTATCGCGAAGTCATCCTGTGCAGCGGGACGGTCAACTCGCCGCATCTCCTGATGCTCTCCGGTGTGGGGCCGGGAGATCACTTGAAGGCACTCCGCATTCCGGTGGTGGCCGAGCTGCCCGGGGTGGGGCAAAACCTGCAAGACCACATGATTGTCGCGGTCGCCTATCGAGCGACCCAGCCGGTCTCGCTGGCAGGCGCAAAGACCTGGACCAATCGCATGAAGTATCTGCTTACGGCGCGAGGCCCCTTCACTTCGAGCGTTGCCGAAGCGGGCGCGTTCGTCAAGACCAGCTCCGAGGTGGCCGCTCCGGACCTCGGACTCACGTTCGGCCCCACCTATTATCTCGACCACGGCTTCCAGCGGCCCGAAGGCCACGGGTTCACGCTCGGGCCTACCAAACTGCGCCCGCAAAGCCGCGGCGCGATCACGTTGCGCTCCGCAAACCCGTTCGAGCCGCCGGCGATCCAGCCGAATTATTTCTCGCATGACGCAGACGTGCGGACTTTTGTGGAAGGCATCCGGCTGTGCCGCCGGCTGGCGCAGGCTCGGGCCTTCGACGACTTTCGCGGAACGGAGATGTACCCTGGCCCTGCGGTCGAGAGCGACGCGGCCATCATCGAGTATCTTCGCGGAGGCCTCGAGACACTGTATCACCCGGTGGGAACGTGCCAGATGGGCAGCGATTCGGCGGCCGTGGTAGATGAGTGCCTGCGCGTGCGCGGTGCCGAGGCGTTGCGCGTGGTCGACGCCTCGATCATGCCGACGATTACCTCGGGCAACACGAACGCGCCGACGATCATGATCTCCGAGAGAGCTGCCGACCTGATCCGGCACGGCTGAAGCGCCGAGATTGGCGTTCGGGCGTAACGCCTACCGCAGCCAGGCACCGATGCTGCCGGCCTCGCGGAGCTTGCGCGCAGCTTCACCGGCAACCACTTCCACTTGAACTGCGTAGCGACGTGCGAGCTCCGGCAGAACCGCGCGCAGCGCAACAAGCTTGCGCTCGCCGCTGCAATTGGCGCAGACGCGGTCGGCCGCGCGGTCTACCCAACCGCACTTCACGCACTGGCGCAGCTTCCCCCCGAGCCCGCGCACCACCACCAGCTCGCGCGTCAATCCCTGCTGAAGCCGCGCGAGTGTCTCATCCATTCCCAGGACCGCTCGGCTCCCGTTTGGATTGGCGAGCATCTGTTCGACGACGCGTAGCTCAGCCTGGCGCTTCGAGCGCACGACTTCAGGCTCGAGTTTCTCGAGTAGCTCGGCTGGCGTCGAGTGCGCCGGCACGCCCTTCAGCAACACGGCATGCTCCTGAACCGAGCGCGGCAATTCCGCCCAAACCCGTTCGGTCACCTCGATGGGCCCCCCGAGGAAGATCGGCCGAAGCTTTTCGCGCTCGGCCCAATGCCGGGTGCGCTCGGCGACCTCGCGATAGAAGCGGGCGTACTGCGCTTCGATGCGCTGCTCGAAGACGTCGCGCTGCGAGCCACGCGTCTTGTGGACGCCGGGATGCGCGGGCGGCTTGAGGTCCTTTCGCCGCCACTCAGAAGTGTCCAGGAGAAAGGTCTCGTGCTCCTCTTCGGCCACTTCGCCGAGCCAGTAACGGAAGAACCGCGCGCCCGAGCGGTCTGCCAGCACCGCCCCGCACGGCTGGTGCTCGTCGAGCAGCCAGAGGAGCTGCGTGAGCGACGGCGGGCCCCAATGGAGCTCGTCTTCGACCTCCACCTGGAGCGTAAGGAACTCCCAGACGCTCGGCGCGCTAAAGATCACCACGCCGCGCTCGCGCGGTGGCCGTTGACGCAGATAGTCCTCCACACGCCTAGCCTGTTCGTGGAACAGCTTCTTCTCCTTCCGTGACGCGCGGCCGCCGATTACACGGGCACGTGACTTGAGCCAGATCAGGTACCCGGGCGGATGGCCCTGGTTGCGCGGATGGGCCGGGTTGGTATCCAGATAAAGCGTGAGCAACGGTGGGGTGAGGCTGGGGAGCGAGTGGATGCGGCTCGCATCAAGCATCGAAACCTCCCTTGTGCGCCTGTATTAGGACCGGCTGGGCGTTCCTGTTGGGGCTGTCGCGGAAGCTGGGCGACCGCCGAGCACCCCGT
This sequence comes from Candidatus Acidiferrales bacterium, assembly GCA_035258565.1. Lineage (GTDB taxonomy): Bacteria > Acidobacteriota > Terriglobia > Acidiferrales > UBA7541 > DATFXF01. Next base: position 6,639 of record DATFXF010000121.1, on the reverse strand, counting down.
CGACCAGTTGGCTGAGCGACTCGGCATAGGGTGCCCGGGCCACGCCACGCTCGGTGATGATGGCGGTGATCAGGCGCGCCGGCGTCACATCGAATGCGGGGTTGGCAACCGCAACGTCCGGAGCGATGCGTACCCCCTGGATATGCGTGACCTCCTCCGCCGCACGTTCTTCGATGGGGATCTCGTCGCCGGAAGGGAGAGAAAGGTCCAGCGTAGAGGTCGGCGCGGCCACGTAGAACGGCACCGTGTGCTCGCGTGCCAGCACCGCGAGCGCATAGGTGCCAATTTTGTTGGCGGTGTCGCCGTTCCGGGCGATGCGATCGGCGCCAACGACGACGGCACTGACTTTGCCGGTCTTCAGAAAATGGCCGGCCATGTTGTCGGTGATCAGCGTCAATGGGATACCGTCCTGGTGGAGCTCCCAAGCCGTGAGCCGCGCGCCCTGGAGGTAGGGGCGCGTCTCCGGCACCAGCACGCGCAGCTTTCGCCCCTGCTCCACCGCGACCCGGATCACTCCCAGAGCGGTGCCCATGCCCGCCGTGGCCAGCGCGCCCGTATTGCACTGCGTCATCACCTGACCCTCCGCCGGCATGAGTTGAGCGCCGAAGCGGGCGATGGCTTCGTCCGTCGCGCGCTTTTCGAGATGGACCTGCTGCGCCTCGTCCACCATCGCCTGGCGAATGCGCGTGAGGTCCTTTTCACCCGCAGCTCCGTTCGCACAGGCTTGCTCGAAGCGGCGCTTCATTCGCTCGAGGGCCCAGAACAGATCTACGGCCGTGGGTCGTGTCCGCGCTAGAGTTTCCGAGATCACCGCCAACTCCCGACGGAGTTCTTCGACGGTGCGCGCCCGGGAGCGCAGGACACCCAGCGCCACGCCCATCGCCGCGGCTACACCGATGGCCGGCGCGCCCCGGATGACCATCGTCTCGATGGCACGGCCAACATCGCGGTAGTCCGTGTATGTGTGATGGACCACCTCAGCGGGCAGCCGCCGCTGGTCGAGCATGACGACACCTTCCGCGGTCCAGCGAATGGGTTCGGCAGCGTGCATGCGTTGGCCCTCTCGGCTCGAACAAACCTATTTTAATCCATCCACCTCGCGGGAGAGCAGCGAATCACGTGCGCCGCGGCGGCTCTGTTCGCCGTGCCTCGATATGCGTTCGGCAGGCTATGGGCTGGGCAGGTTCCGCAGGCCCTGGGTGCCGACATAGAATAAGAGAAAAAGGATGCCGTTGTAGCCCAGGTGGAACAAGTAGCTCGCCAGAACCGTGCCAGTGCGGGCGCGCACGTAGGTGAGAACCACTCCGACCACAATGAGCAGCGCAATCTGGCCCCAGCCTCCCCAGAGTTGGGCTGCGTGAAACAGGCCGAAAAGCGTGCCCGTAGCCAGCACGCTCGCTGTCACGCCGAATCTTCGGGCTACCACGGGATAGATGTAGCCGCGGAAGATGCTCTCTTCGACGACCGGCGCGACCAGAACGCCCAGGGCCATCAACAGCAGGATACTCTGGCGGTCGCGGAAGAGCTCTTCGATGGGCAGCTTCGCCTTCTTGCCAATCAGCGCGGAGGCTGCCTGGATGCTGAGCGCGAAAAGAGCGCCCCCGGCGAGAAACGAAAAGGTCACCTTGCGGGGCGAAGCGGATCGCGAGGGGAGCGGGCGCCAGCCGAGGGTGCGCCAGAAGGGTCCGTTCGAGCGCAGCCGCACGACGGTGTAAAGAAACAGCATGATCGCGCCCGAAAGCAGGGCCTGGCTTATGATCAGAATCGTGGCGCGGATGTTCTCCGACTGTGATATCTGCCCAGGCGAGAGTCGCAGCCAGACCATGGCCGCTACCTGAACTGCGAGGCCCATGGCCAGGCCGCCCACGAGAATAAAAAGAAGCAGGAAGAACAGGTCCGCCCAACCCCATAGGATGCGGAGGTCCTGCGGCACCTCGGGCTTTCGGGGTGTGCCGCCTGTCGCGGCCGTCGAAGCGTCTATGCCGGCGGGTTCAGAGGAAGCCTCCTGTGGGTTGTGCGGGGGCAGCGGTGTTTCCGGGCTGGTCATCGTAAGGCCTTCTTCGCTCGCCCCCGCCGGCCTCGGCCGGCCTCGACCAGCGCGGCGGCCACCAGCGGCAGCAGAATTTCGTGGTGCCCGGTGATGGCGTAGCCTCGGGAAACACGGCGGCCTGCGCTCGGACGCCCTTGGGTCGGCCGCCGGACCACATTTTGCTGCGGCCGGTAATGCTGGATAAAGTCAAAGTTTGCGGTGGTGATTGGGGACAGCGCAACACCCAGATTGCGCACCACGGAGACGGCCTTCAGGAAAATCTCGGGCAGGATCACGGCCGAGCCCCAGTTCAGATAGACACCGCCGGGATGCATTTGCTTCACCAGCCCACAGAACAGGCGAAAGTCATGATGCGTCGCCGCGCCCAGCGCTCGGCCATCGGCCGAGCGATGCATGTGCGGGATGTCAGTGCCGATGGCCAGGTGTACGGTCAGCGGCACACGGGCGCGGTAGGCCCCCACTAGCACGCTCGCCTGGGTATATTTCACCCGCAGCCGACCGCTGGTAAGCAATTTCCCGGCGGCCTCGCCCAAACCGATGCCGCCGCGCTCGGCCCCCACTGCCATCTCATTCAGATACAACCCGGTCTCTTCCGCCATGCCGAAGCGCCCGCTGCCCAGCCCGGCCTCCACTTCTTCAGAAGTATGCCCGCCCAGAGCAATCTCGAAATCGTGTACCAGCGCCGCCCCGTTCATGGCGATGCCGGTGATGAAGCCGCGGCGGATCAAATCGATCAGCACCGGCCCCAATCCTACCTTGATCAGATGCCCTCCGATTCCCCACAAGATAGCAGGCCGCGCCGGCCCCGAGCGCCGTCGCAAGGCTCGCGCGCGGAGGATGGCGTTCACGACCGCGCGCAGATCTTCGGCGGCAAGGATGCGCGGGAGCGAAGCCAGGAACTGCCGGAGCGAGGCTCCCCGCCCGAGCGGCCGCGCAAAGTCGCGCACCGTAACCTTGCTTGGCCGTGCGGCGAGGGGATAGGTGCGAATCTTCTCGAGGCTAAGCGGGGCCGTGTTGTAAATGCTCATCGTGGGCTAGGTGACCGCCTGCGTCCGAGCAACCGCCGAACTAGGCCGAGGCCAGCTCCGCTCGGGAAGTTGTGCTGCCTCCGTTCGCTTCCGAGGAGGCCTCAGCTCCATTCAGTAGGGGAGCGAGCACCCGGCCAGTATAGGACCTCTTGTTGCGCGCCACCTGCTCAGGCGTCCCTTGCGCCACGATGCGTCCGCCGGCCTCGCCCCCTTCGGGACCCAGGTCAATGATCCAGTCGGCCTGCTTGATGACGTCCAAATGGTGCTCGATGATGAGCACGGTGTTACCCAAGTCCACCAAGCGGTTCAGCACGTCCAAGAGCTTCTTCACATCGTCGAAGTGCAGTCCGGTCGTGGGCTCGTCCAGGATGTAGAGGGTGCGTCCCGTCTGGCGCCGCGAAAGCTCGCGAGCCAGCTTGATGCGTTGCGCTTCGCCGCCCGAGAGTGTGGTGGCGGACTGGCCGAGCTGGATGTAGCCGAGGCCGACGTCCACTAGTGTTTCGAGTTTCTGGCGGATTTGCGGGATGTTCTCGAGAATCTTGAGCGCCTCTTCGACAGGCATGTCGAGCAGCTCGGAGATGGAATAGCCCTTGTAGCGAACGGCAAGCGTTTCGGAGTTGTAGCGCCGCCCGCGGCAGACCTCGCAGGTGACGTACACGTCGGGCAGAAAATTCATCTCGATCCGGCGCAGGCCGTCGCCCTGGCAGCCCTCGCACCGGCCGCCCTTGACGTTGAAGCTGAAGCGGCCCGGGCGGTAGCCACGCTCGCGGGATTCCGGCAGCATGGCGAAGAGCTCGCGGATGGGCGTAAATACCCCGGTGTAGGTCGCCGGATTCGAGCGCGGCGTGCGCCCGATGGGCGCCTGGTCAATTTCAATCACCTTGTCGATGTGCTCGCTCCCCACGATCGCACGGTGCGGACCGGGGCGCTCCATCGAGCGGTAGAGCTTCTGCGCCAGCGCGCGGTAAAGCACGTCGTTCACGAGGGTGGACTTGCCCGAGCCGGAAACGCCCGCGATGACGGTGAGCACACCGAGTGGAAAATTGACATCCATGTTTTTCAAGTTATTCGCGACCGCACCCAGTATGGTGATGGCCTTGCCGTTGGGCTTGCGCCTCTTCTCCGGAACGGAAATCTGCAATTCCCCGGACAGATAGCGTCCGGTGAGCGAGGCGGGGTTGCTGGCGATGGCGTCCGGCGCGCCGATGGCGACCAGATGGCCGCCCGCGTTGCCCGCTCCGGGGCCGAGGTCCACGACGTAGTTCGCGCGACGAATGGTCTCTTCGTCATGCTCGACCACGAGCACGGTGTTGCCAAGGTCGCGCAAGCGCTCAAGCGCTTGGAGCAGGCGGTCATTATCCCGCGCGTGCAGGCCGATGGAGGGCTCATCGAGCACATAGAGCACGCCCCGCAGCCGCGAGCCAATTTGCGTGGCGAGGCGAATGCGCTGCGCTTCGCCCCCGGAAAGCGTGGCCGCGGAGCGGTTCAGGCTGAGGTAGCCGAGGCCGACGGCGAGCATAAACTCGAGCCGTTCGGCGATTTCGCCGAGCACCCGTCCGGCAATCTCCATCTGGCGCGGGGTGAGCTGCTTCAGGATTTTGTCCACCGCCGGCCGCGCCTCGCTGATGGGCAGAAGCGTGAAATCGGCAATCGAGTACCCAGCAACTTCAACGGCCAGGCTCTCCGGGCGCAGCCGGTGCTCGCCGCAGGCACTGCACGGTACCGGAGACATGTACTGCGTGAGCCATTCTCGGTAGCTATCGGAATTGGACTCTTCAAAGCTGCGCTCGAGCACGGTCAGCACGCCGGGGAAACGCAGGCCTTTCCCCGCGCGGCGGCCCGAGCCGTGGCCACGGCTGCGGTCACCTCGTTTGGGCGGATGGCCGTAGAGAATCAAGTTCTGCACGCGCCGGGGAAATTTCTCAAACGGCGTGCTCAGATCGAAGCCGTGCGCGTAGGCGGCGAGCTCGAGCGTCCGTTTCAGATAAGTCGAGCCGGAGCCGGGGCCCAGGCCTCCTTCAAACAGCGGCCGCGACCAGTCCGCAATCACCTTGGCGGGGTCGAGGTCGTACTTGGAACCCAGGCCATTGCACGCCGGGCAGGCGCCATAGGGCGAGTTGAAGCTGAATGAGCGTGGCTCAAGCAGCGGCACGGAAATTCCGCAATCGGCGCAGGCAAGTTTCTCCGAGAACAGCCGCTCGGCTCCCCCGACTACCGCCACGGTCACTAGGCCTTGCGCCAGCTTCAGCGCGGTGAGGATGGACTGCTCGAGCCGCTTGGCGATGCCGGGCTTCACCAAAAGGCGATCCACGACCACTTCGATGGTGTGGTTTTTGCGCTTGTCCAGGCGAATCGGCTCGTCGAGGTGCCGGAGCGCGCCATCAATGCGGGCGCGGAGGAAGCCGTCGCTGGCCAGCTTCTCGAGCTCCTTGCGATACTCGCCTTTGCGCCCGCGCGCAATCGGCGCGAGGATCATGATGCGGTCGTCGGTGCCGCAGAACTCGCCACTCGAGATGGCCTGGACAATCTGCTCGGTCGATTGACGGCTGATGGGCTTGCCGCACTTCGGACAGTGCGGCGAGCCAATCGAACTATAGAGCACGCGCAGGTAGTCGTAGATCTCGGTGATCGTGCCGACCGTTGACCGCGGTGAGCGCGTAGTAGTCTTCTGCTCGATGGCGATCGAAGGGGAAAGCCCTTCGATCGAGTCCACCTCGGGCCGGCCCATCTGATCGAGGAATTGGCGGGCGTAGGCGGAAAGCGATTCGACGTAGCGCCGCTGGCCCTCGGCATAGATGGTGTCAAAGGCCAGGGACGATTTTCCGGAACCCGAGAGCCCGGTGATAACGGTCAAGGTGTGGCGCGGAATTTCGAGATTGAGATTCTTGAGATTGTGCTGCCGAGCACCGCGGACGACAATTCTGGTCAGGCCCATAAGATTCGTTCAGGGACTTCTACACCGCGGGCCGTCGCTCAGTGAGCAGAGTGCGGCCAGTATAAGCCTTCAACGATAACAAGCCACCCGGGGAGGGTCAAGAAGCAGCTCTTTTTGTCATTTGGTTTTTGAGGGTGACACAATGTTACGAATAACTGTGTGGGCTCCTTACTTTGTTCCCTATAAACCTAAAAGAGGATGGGAAACAAAAACGGCCAGCGGTCCATTCACTAACTCGCCGGCAGCAGCACACGGCATCGCACGGCCACCTGTCGGTTCCGAAAATTCTGACCCCCATCATTCCGGAAATTCTGGCCCGTCCGGCGATAGCCGGAAGGGGTAGAAGACTCCCTGTGCCCCTGGTCGATAGACCTGTGGGGCGGAGGGAGGAGGATGCTGGGAATGTTAAAGCGACACGAAGTCGAGATCTTGCTGAAGGCCGGTCACCCCAAGACCGAAGTGGCCCGTTTGGCGGGAGTGTCCCTGCGCTCGGTCAAGCGCATTGCGGGGGAAACCCCCGTCGTCCATGTCGATGATGCTGCCGAGCGAGAGAAGCGGCGGATCGGCAGACCAAGCATCGTCGAGGATTTCCGGAAACTCATCGTCGAGATCCTGGAAGAAAAAGC
>DATFXF010000120.1:0-5202 GCA_035258565.1 Candidatus Acidiferrales bacterium | reverse complement strand
TCCGGTAGTGCGCCCGCCAGTTGGCTGGGTTGCTGTATTGATCGGGATAGAAATAGGCTTCGGTGTTCTCGGCGTGGATTTGCCGGACGCACCGGATGGCACCGTCCGAGCCCTCGTCGGCGGGGGTTAGAACCAGCTCGGCCCCGAAGGCGCGGAGAATGCGCTTCCGCTCAATTGTGGCGCTTTGGGGCAGGCACAACCTCACTGGGTAGCCCTTTGCAGCGCCAATCATGGCGTAAGCGATTCCTGTGTTGCCACTGGTGGAATCGAGAATGGTCTTGCCGGGCCGCAAGGCCCCCGAGCTCTCCCCCTCGCGGATCATGTTCAACGCGGCGCGGTCCTTCACCGAGCCGCCCGGGTTGAACCACTCCGCTTTGGCGTAAAACTCGACGCTAGGGAATTCACGGGCTACTCGGACGAGCCGCAGCAGCGGGGTGTTGCCGATCCGGTCGAGGAGGGAGACACCTCCCGACACCGACGACGGCTCGGCCAGAATTGGATTTCGTGCTACGCTCATTCCCAACTCAACTGTTTGCGGCTGCCCGTGCCTGGATGCAATAATCGAGCAGGCGTTGTTGTATTCCCCTTAGATATCATAGCTTAGCAGAAAGCCTTCCGGAGTTGGTAGGGTGGAAAGCCGCGTCAAACGGTAGAATATGCGGCCAGTTCGTCCGATTCAAGCGGAGTTTGCGGGTGGCCCACTTTCAGCTTTACAGATGACCGTATGGTTCCCTACCCTGTTTCGTCATGTGGCGCGTGAGCGAACGATTTGACCCGGCCATTTTGGAGACTCTCTCAACCTCCGGGTTTACCGTGAGCAACACCGGGGGCGCGGTGCGGGTGGAAAAATATGGTTGCGGCGCGGAATTCCGTAAGACGGCGGATGGGCGCTACCAAATGACCATCACGCCTTCCATCCTAGTCCGCGGACAGTTCTCCCGGCTGTGGGACGCCGGCTACCAAAAATTCCTGCTGACGGACGAGGGCCGCAAGTTACCCGCACGGGCCGAGCAGCTTGGTTACCTGCGCCGCTTCAACGAGGAGTTGCGCACGGCGCTTGGAGTGCCGACCTACTACAACGAAGCTCTCGGCTCCACCTGCGAAGTCACGATCTACGACCGCGTGAAGGGTCGCCCGGGCGACGTGCCCGACCAAACCGTCGGGGCGAAGCCTTGTACTAGCCACTGAACGTTCCCGGATAGGAGAGTGGGAGCGTGTGCTTGGACCGATGCCGGAGACCACACTAGAACAGTGGCCTCGGACTTGAATCCTTCGATTCTTTCTCGGACACCTGGATGCCCATCGCGCGCAGTTCGCTCGAAAGGTTTCGGGCCTCAGCACGGAGGTCAGTTCTAAAAGGCCCACGCGTGGAGCTCACTCCGGTGTGCACCTGTTTATCCCAAATGGTCACCTCGTGAACGTGGCCTTGCCGAACCTCGGCGAGAAACTCCTCGCGGGACAGTTCTGGTGGCAGCTGCGGCCGTCCTTGCGAAAAAAGACCGAAACCCATCCAGGCAGAAATTGCCCACAACAGAGTTGCCGCGATCATTAAGAAGCGTCTCGCCGCTACCTTGTCTTGTGCCATCGGATGATCCGGCCGACTAACTGGCAGCCTCTTTGAGCTGACGGCGAAGCTGAGTGAGATTCATGCGATGCTTGGCTACCTTGCGCGCGCCTAGAAAGAGGACCGGGACATCGTTCGTATAGCGCTCGCGGAGCGCCGGGTCGTCATCGATGTTCACTTCCCTCAGTCTAGCGCCGTACTCGCCGAGCAGCGGAGCGATCTCGGACTTGGCCTCCTCGCACAGGTGGCAGCCGGGACGCGTATAGAGGGTCAGTTCACGCGGTCCGGCCAGCGCCAGACGCCCCTCCTCGGTGCGCGCGAAAGGGCCCCACGAGCCGGCAGAGCGGAGCCAGCCTTGTCTCACGAGTTGCGTCAGGACGGCGCGGATCGCATCGCGGTGGGCAGGCATAGCCTGTTTGCCAGGCTCGGCCGCGCGTTCGACAAGTGTGGCCAGATCGAGCGCGTCTCGGCCCAACTCGTCATACGCTTCAAGCGCGCGTCTGGCAATCGAATGCATCTCCGGCGATCCAACACAACCCCTTATACCGCAGCCGAGCGCCAGACTGGAAGTGGAGCTGCTCGCGCCGGTTCGACCGCTTGTCAGCCACCTGCGGGCGTGGTACACCCAAATTGGAGGGACATGCATGGCCAGGGTGGTCGCTCTGGTGGACGACATCTTTTTCCAGGCCAAGATGCTGGAGACGGCCCGGCAAGTGGGCGTCGAGGTTGAGACCTACTCCACGGGGGACGCTTTTCTCGCCGCCGCCCGGCAGGGTGTACCCGCGCTTCTCATCGTGGATCTGAACGCGCGCGGCGGCGCCATCGAAGCGCTCGACCAGTTGCGCGCCATGAATAACGAACGACCTGTAGTGGCCTTTCTCTCTCACGTGCAAGTGGAACTGGCCGAACGCGCGCGCGCGGCAGGGTGCGAACAGGTGCTGCCGCGATCCAAGTTCACTCAGAATCTGCCCGCTATCCTGGCGCAGGCCAGGTCGAACACGTCGTGAGCTTCTTCTCATCCTGGCGGAAAAGCGCGCTCGCCGCCCTGATGTTCCTTTGCGCAGTCGCTGCGCCCATGGGAGCCGCGCCGGAGGAAGGGCCAGCCGAGGCGTTGAGTGGTGCGTTGGTGGCCGCGTGTCGACAGAATGCTGAGGAGTTCGCGCGCGTTCTCACCCCCGACAACGCTGCCATTTTCCGCGAACTTCCCGCCCACCAGCGCGTCCGGTTGATGGAGCGCTTCACGCTGCTCGACCACGAGGGTCGCCCGCTGCTATCCCTCGACGCCGGCGGCCACACCGTCGTACGCTGCACAACCCCGTCCGCCACGACCGAAACGCGCTTCGGCGAAACGCGCCTGCGGGAAAACCTGGCCTTCATTCCCGTCGAAGTGCGCGTGCCGGGCGAAACTGCGGGGGCGGAAACCCGTGCGACCTCGCGGCGCGTGGAGTTTGGATTAGTCCGGCAAGCTGGAGGGTGGAAACTTCTCTCTGTAGGCCTTCTGCTGTTGAACCTAGCCGAGCTTTCCAAGCAATGGGAAGCCTCCGACCTCGAGGCCCATGAGTCCGAGGCCATCGCCGCCCTGCGCCAGACTGCGCAAGCCATCGCCACTTACCGGCGCGCCTTCGGCAGCTTGCCGGAGAGCCTCGCGCAGCTCGGCCCGGCATCTAAAGAAGGCATTTCGCCCGACGCAGCAGGCCTCATCGACGCGGATCTCACCGCAGGAAAGAAGAACGGCTACATATTTCGTTACAGGGTCGTGCCCAGTCAGGGCGAAGCTGCGCAGCCAGGGTTCGAGATCTCGGCCACGCCAGCTGAGTACGGAGAGACGGGCCGACGGTCGTTCCTTCTCGACGGGAGCGGAACACTGCGCGGGGCGGATAAGCAGGGTGCCCCGGCTACCGCCTCCGACCCGCGCCTTGAGCCCCACTAGGGGAAGAAGGGCTTGTCCGCCAGCCGGCCTCTGACCGAAAGCGGAAGGCGCGGCCGCGAACGCGGTCGTTCGGTCTCATTCGGCAGTTCGCTCTTGCCCTCCGGAGAGGGAAAAGAGAAGATTCTGCCCCCGCAGGAGGCATTCCCCTGGGGCGGGCCGTCGAAGCCCGGGACCGCCAGGCGATCTCGAGGAGTTTTCCTGCGCGGGCCATGCCAGCCAAACAGGAGCAGTAGAAATGAAGCTGCGAATCTCGCTGCGGCCTCTCGTCACCTTCAGCGTTCTGGTTGTCTCCGTTGCCGCGGCGGCCGCTCTGCCGCAGCAGCAGGGGGCGCCGTTGGGGAAAGTACTCTTGTCGAATGATCGGGTCGAAGTGGTCGAGGGTATCCTCACGCCCGGTCAAGCTGTCGGAATGCACAGACACACACTGGCGGCGGTAGTCCTCTTCCTCGAAGGGGCGACTATCAAGGAAGAGCTCCCCGATGGTCACACTGAAATTCACGAGCGCAAGCCGGGAGAGGTTGTCTGGCGCGAGGCCGGCTTCGAGCACAACGAGGCGAACGTGGGCAAGAGCCGGATGCGCGTGGTTGTCGTGCAGCTCAAGTAGCTCGCGCCGACCTGAGGCCGTGCCGCCGGCCAGGGCGTCAGGTATAATCGGTCAGCTTTCTGGGGTTCTCGATGAGACAAGCAAGAGTTCTTGCCGACCGTGTGATTTCGCGCGAGGGCGTGCTATGGGATGTGGCGCGCATGGCAGCGGCCAATCTACTCTTGATTCTGTGCGCATGGATTGCGCTGCCCCTGCCGTGGACGCCCGTGCCGCTCACTGGGCAAACCTTCGGCGTGTTGCTCGTGGCCGTCCTGCTGGGCGCGAGGCGCGCCGCGCTGGTGCTGGGCTTCTACGTGCTCGAGGGAATCGCAGGGTTGCCCGTGTTTCAGCCTTTCGGCCTGCCGGGAGCAGCGCGCCTGGCCGGGCCTACCGCCGGCTATCTGCTCGCGTATCCGGCTGCGGCGTTTGTGACCGGGTGGCTCGTGGAGCGTAGCCACCGCGCCTCCGCGCTGCAGCTGGTCGGCGCGTTGCTGAGCGGCGAAATCGTGATCTTCGCGGGTGGCTGCGCGTGGCTGGCCACCGCGTTCAAAATGGGACTGGGCGGAGCGATTGTTGTGGGCCTCCAGCCATTCCTGCTGGGCGAACTCATCAAGATGGCGCTGGTGCTGGTCGCTGTCCGCGGCGTGGAACTCGGAATCAACTTGCCGAGGGGTCCGAGGCGAGGCTCGTCTCGGCCGCCCGCGCAGGGTTGAGCCGGGGCCCAAGCAGCTCCTTCACAACGGCTGAGGGATCGGGTCGGGGGGGAGTTTGCGCCCACGCGCCCGGAGGAGGCCATGCCCACCCGAGCTGCGCCGAGGTTAGAAAATCCCGAACAAGCTGTGCTCGAGGCCAACCACCAATTCTACCGTGCGTTTGCCGCGCTTGCGATCGAGAAGATGGACGAGATTTGGCTGCAGGAGGACTGGGTGGAATGCGTGCATCCCGGTTGGGACCTGCTGCTCGGCTGGGGTGAGGTGCGGGAGAGTTGGGTGCGCATCTTCTCGAGCACGGAACGCATCAAGGTGGAAATCAGCTCGGTGTGGGTGCGGGTCGAAGGCGAAGTCGCTTGGGTGGCTTGTACCGAGCACGTCACCAGCACATTTGAACGCGGCTTCGATCAGGCCC
>DATFXF010000119.1:0-9458 GCA_035258565.1 Candidatus Acidiferrales bacterium | reverse complement strand
CCAACACGCGCCGCGCGGAGCTGCGCGGAAGCTGGCGAGACATGGCCATCTTCTTCCAATTGGGATTGCTGGGCGTGGCCATCAACCAGGTCTGTTTCACCGTGGGGCTCAACTACACCACCGTGGGACACTCCGCGGTGATCATCGGTACCGGACCGATATTGATCCTGCTGATGGCCTGGGCTGTGGGGCTCGAGGCGCTGACGGTGAAGAAGGTTCTCGGGCTGGCGCTGGCGTTCGGGGGTGTGATCGTGCTCGCGGCTGAGCAGGGTCTCAGCCTGCGTTCGGGCACACTGTCAGGCGACCTCATCACGCTGGCCGGTTCGCTGGCCTTTGCCCTCTACACCGTGCTCGGCAAGTGCGTGGCCGAGCAGTACGACTCGGTCTCGATGAACACATACAACTTCCTCATCGGGGCGGTCATGGTGCTGCCTCTGGCCGCGCGCCAGGCAGCCGCGCTCTCAAGGGAAGGGAGCTGGAGCGCAGTGGCCTGGCAAGGCTGGGTCGCCCTCTTCTATATGGCTGCCGGTGCCTCCGTCCTCGCGTACTTGATTTATTTTTGGGTGCTGCGATACATGACCGCCTCCCGGCTGGGTACGTTCGCTTACCTGCAGCCTGTGCTGACCACCTTGCTGGGGGTTGGTCTGCTGGGTGAGCGAGTGACCTACAACCTCCTGGTGGGAGGGAGTCTGGTCCTGGCCGGTGTCTACTTGATTGCCGCCGGACCGCGCGAGGAGCGGCGGGAGGCGAACGCGGGGGCGTAAACCGCTCGAGCCGCCAGCCACGCCAGCCGTGCGTTGACTCGCTCGGCCCTGCATGCTAGTTTGGCCCCTACGCAGCCACCAACAAAAAAACGCATTGCGGTGATTCCGGGCGACGGCATCGGTCTGGATGTCACCGCCGAAGCCACACGAGTCCTGCGCGCTGTGGCCCGGGCGGCCGCGCGCGAGTTGGAGCTTGTCGAATTTGACTGGGGCGCTGACCGCTACTTGCGCGACGGTGTCTCTCTCCCACCGAGCGCCGAGGAGATGCTCCGGCGGGAGTTCGACGCCATTTTGGTGGGGGCATTGGGGGATCCGCGCGTCCCCTCGATGAAGCACGCCGCAGACATTCTGCTTGGGCTGCGCTTCAAGCTCGACCTGTACGTGAACGCCCGGCCCGTCGAACTGCTCGACGCCAGCCTGACGCCGCTGCGCGACCGCACCGAACGCGATATCCACTTCATCGTTTTCCGCGAAAACACCGAAGGGCTCTACGTGGGGATGGGCGGCAACTTCAAGAAGGATACTCCGGACGAGGTGGCCATCCAGGAGGATGTCAACACGCGCAAGGGCGTCGAGCGCATCATCCGCTTCGCCTTCGAGTACGCCCGGCAGCACAAGCTCCATCGCCTTTGCATGAGCGACAAGTCGAACGCACTCACCTACGGTCACGACCTCTGGCAGCGCGTCTTCGCACAGATGCGCGAGGAGTACCCGGAAATTGAGTCCAGCCATAACTACATCGACGCGCTCTCGATGCAGATGGTAAAGGATCCCAGTCAGTTTGACGTGATCGTCACCTGCAACATGTTCGGAGACATCATCAGCGACCTTGGCGCGCAACTCGCCGGGGGGATGGGGCTGGCCCCTTCGGGGAACATCAACCCAGAAAGTGTTTCTCTATTCGAGCCGGTGCACGGGTCCGCACCCAAGTACGCGGGGAAGAACATCGCCAACCCGCTGGCCGCCATCCTCGCTGCCGCCATGATGCTCGATCATATCGGCTGGGGCGAGGAGGCTGCCGCAATTCAAACCGCCGTGCGGGCTGCCGTCCGCGAGAAGCATGCCACCCCAGATCTAGGGGGGTCGCTGGGCACACGCGAGACTGGCGACTGGGTGGCCAACTACATCACCAAGCACGGAGTCTCCCGAGTCGCCTCTCGCACTTAGCCTGCCGAGTTCCGGCCAGTTCCGTCGCCCGACCGCTGGCCCTGGCAGGTTGCGGCACGCCGGGCAACCCTCCTGAGACGGGGTCTGCTCCTGAGGGGAAGAATCTCATGGCTGCCGTGGCTCGGTCTCTCGGGAGGGGAGCCACACTCCGCGTCCGGTAACCGCTTCCTTCGTCGAAGCTGTCCCTTATCCCAAGCGGCACAAGCAAGCTCTACCGGCGACGGGAGCCCATGACCAGCAACGCACCCAGAATGAATCCACCGATGTGTGCCCACCAGGCTGTTCCGCCGCCCGTCTGCTCCCCCAGGGCACTTAAGCCGCTCAGAAACTGGATGAGGAACCAATAGCCTAGGATGACTACGGCGGGAAGCTGGACGGTGAAGAAGAAGAAAATTAGGGGCACCAGTGTCAGCACCCGCGAGCGGGGGAAGAGCACGATGTACGCCCCCAGGACCCCAGAGATGGCCCCGCTTGCGCCCACTGCGGGAACCGTCGAACCGAGGTTGGCCAGCGTATGCACCACGCCCGCACCGATTCCGCATACCAGGTAGAACAGCAGGTAATCCCAGTGGCCGAGGAAATCTTCGATGTTGTCCCCGAAAATCCACAGGAACCACATGTTCCCGATGATGTGCAGGAAGCTGCCGTGTAGGAACATGCTGGTCAGCAGTGGCGCAAAGGTCTGGGTTAGGCTGGCGGCATGGCCGCTCAGGAGAAGTCCGACGCGGGCGGGAATCATCCCGTACTCGAACAGGAAGGCCCGGCCGACCCGCGGCCCCAGGGAAAGCTCGTAGAGGAAGACGGCCACGTTCGTCAGGATGATCAGCACGGTGACGAACGGCCTGGTCGATCTGGGGTTCAGGTCCTTGAGCGGGATCATGGAAGTAATTCTAGAGATTTTGCCCGCGCCGCCGATCGGGCCTACGCCTACGCCCGGGCATAGTCGCCAAGCTCCTTGCGATCAAAGGCCAGCTGGTAGCGCGGACCGTCGCTGCGAAGCTGCTCGATGACCTCCACCGGTTGGATGCCCGCGCGCGCGCCCACAGCCGTGCAATTGAGCGCTGCCGCTGCGCAGCTGAACTCCAGGCTTCGCCCCAGGGGCCATCCTTGAAGTAGTGCATAAACAAACGCGCCGTGAAAGATGTCTCCCGCACCTGTCGTGTCCACGGTGTTCACGCGGTAGGCCGGTGCGTAGTGGAACTCTGTGCCGTCCCAAGCTAGAGTCCCCTGCCGGCCGAGCGTAACGCCAGTCACGCGGCAGCTGTGCCGCTGGTGGACTTCGAGCAGGGACTTCAGCAAGTCACTATGGCCCGTCAGGCGGGTGGGGAAGTCCCGTGAAGCGATCAGGTAGTCCACATTTTCAAGTAAAGCTTCCACACCTGGGTGGAGATTGTCGAGGTCGGCGATGACGGGGATACCCGCTTCACGGGCCCAGCGGGCTGCTTCGGCCGCCGCGCGGGTATCGTGTCCATCCACGTGCAGTGACCGCGCGCGGACAATCCACTCCCGACAGAGTTCCTCCGGGCGCAAGGTGAGGCGCGGGTCGCGCTTCCAAAGGATCGTGCGCTCACCCGTTTTTCCGTCCACGAGGATGAAGGCCACTTGGCTCGCGCAGTCCGGGACAGCAATCAGGCGCGCCTCGACCCCAGCGCGAGTGAACTCCTCCCGCTGCAACTGGGCGGCAGGGTCGTCGCCGACCTTGCCGACGTAGCGCGTGCACAAGCCCCAGGATTGGCAGGCCACCATGGCGCTGGCCGCTTGGCCCCCGGTTCGCACGTCAGCAGTGAGAAACTCGACCTTGGAGTCGAAGGCGGGGAACTGGGGGAGCCGAATTAAAGTATCGGTGGCGTTCAGGCCAAGGCCCACGACGTCCACCAGGGGAATCTCGGCGCGCATCGCAGGACGAGAGTAAACCAGTGGGCTTGATTTTCAAGCGCAAAACGATGCGGGGCTTCGTCTGATAACTGAAGACCAGCCTCTCTCGCGTTAACATAATCTTGTGACGCTCGCTCGCCACGCATCCGAGAGGGTTTGCGGGACGGGGCGATGGGTATCTCCCCCGGCGGACGGAGCCGGCTACGAGAGGGATCGCTCGCGAAACGCTCAAGAGAGAGGTCAAGAACTGTTCTCCTTGGCCGTCGTTTTGGAGCATGGTATCCGGGGACTCCTCGCAGTTATGGTCCGCCGTGCGGCGAGGAAGCAAGCAGAGTTCGACGGGCGAGTGAAGAGCGAGCTGCTCGGTAGGCTTTCCGGCGGCGTTTAGGAATTGCTTCGCCTCGAGCACTATGATAAGAGACTTTGTTCTGGAAATCTGCCGCTCGATTCGCCCGCGAAGCCGGCCGAGGGCGGTCGGCGCGCCGACACACCCATGCCACTGAGGGAATCGGAGGCGATTGTCCTGCGCAGCTATCCGCTGGGCGAGGCCGACCGCCTGGTCAGTTTTCTCAGCCGTTCCACGGGAAGGTTGCGCGGGGTCGCACGCGGGGCGCGGCGGCCAAAGAGTCGCTTCGGGGCGACCCTTGAGCCCTTGTCCCACATCCGCATCTGGTTCTTCGAGCGCGAGACGCGGGACCTGGTGCGCATCAACCAGTCCGAGCTGATCGAGTCCTTCCTCGATGCCCAGCGCGATTACGGCGCGGGCTTGGCCCTGGCTCTGGTCAGCGAGGTGACGGAGGCCGTCCTGCCCGAGCGCGAGCCGTCAGATGCCGCATTTCGCCTGGTGCTGGTCACCGCGCGGGCCATCCACTCTGGCGGCAGGGCAGCTCTGCCGCTTGCCTACTTCAACCTCTGGACCGTGCGGCTGGGCGGCTGGCTGCCGCCCCTCGACCGCTGTTCCGGCTGCCGGAGGGAGCTCGGAGTCGAGCCGGTTTTTGGCTCCCCGATGCACGCCGGCCTGGTTTCGGGTGAGTGCCGCCAGCCGGGGATGCGCCGCATCTCGGCTGAGGCTCTTCGGCTCGCGCGCAGGATGCTCGGGGAGAAGCTCGACCGACTGGGGGAGCAGGATTGGCCTCGGTCCGCCGTCGAAGAGTTAAACGCTTACTTGCTCGATCTGATTGAACATCAGATTGAACGCAAGCTGACCACGCGAGCGCTGCTGGAGTCGCCATTGTGACCTCTAAGGTAACACATGAGCTTTCTGGACAGGGTCTAACCCTGCAGGAGTTAATCTTTCGCTTTGAGAAGTTCTGGGCCGATCGTGACTGCGTTCTACAACAACCTTACGACATCGAGGTTGGCGCCGGGACGATGCACCCGGAAACTTTCCTGCGCGTGCTCGGCAAGCGACCCTATCGGGTAGCCTATGTGCAGCCCAGTCGTCGGCCTGCTGACGGCCGTTATGGGGAGAATCCAAACCGCCTTTATAAACACCTACAACTTCAAGTAATACTTAAGCCATCGCCCGCTGATGTGCAGGACGTCTACCTCGCAAGCCTACGTGCGGTTGGAATTGGACTCGCTGAACACGATGTCCGCTTTGAGGAGGACAACTGGGAATCGCCCACACTGGGCGCCTGGGGAATCGGCTGGCAGGTGCTCCTCGATGGGCTCGAGATCACCCAGTTCACCTACTTCCAGCAATGCGGGGGAGTGGACCTGGACCCTGTCTCGGTTGAACTGACCTACGGCCTCGAGCGCATTGCCGCCTTCCTCCAGGGAGTGGACAACGTCTTTGATCTGCGCTGGTCCCCGGACCGCACCTACGGGCAGGTGCGGCTGGCCGAGGAGCAACAGTTCTCCGAGTACAGCTTCGGGGGTGCCGACCCCGCGGCAACTCGAAAACTGTTCGAGCTCTCGGAGAAGGAGGCCGCACGGCTTCTCAACTCCTATCCGAGCCTCGACGGCACGGCGAAGAGCCGCTTCCCGCTGTTGGCCGCTTACGACCTCTGCTTGAAGTGCTCCCACCTGTTCAACCTCCTCGATTCCCGCGGGGTGATCTCGACGACTGAGCGGGTCGCCCTGATCGGTCGCGTCCGCCAACTGGCCTGCCGCGTGGCCGAATACTGGCTCGACCAGCAAGAGAGCACCAGCGGGGGGCAGTCAGCCAGTTCGGAGAGCTCTCCGTGAAGGCCACCGCTGATTTCCTACTTGAAGTGGGGTGCGAAGAGATCCCCGCTGGCATGATCCCGCGGGCGGCCGAAGAGCTTCAGGTTATACTTGAGAAATATCTCAAGGCCGAGAGCCTTCTCGGCGAGGCGCGAATCGAAGTCTTCGCTGCGCCGCGCCGCCTGGCCGCGGTCGTGCCCGAGCTCAGAGTGCGCCAGCCGGACTTCGCGAGGGAAGTCAGCGGGCCACCGAAGACAGTGGCTTTTGATGTCGATGGTAAGCCGACCAAGGCGGCCGAGAGCTTTGCGGCCAAGCAAGGAGTGGCGGTTCGGGAGCTCTACGTCGTGCGTACGCCCCGCGGCGAGCAGGTGGCCGCCAAGCAGGTCGTGCGCGGACGCCCGGCCAAGGAGATTCTCCGAGAGGTCCTGCCCCGGGCCATTCTCGAGATTCCCTGGCCGCGCAGCATGTACTGGACGGGCACGAGTGGGCCGCACTTCATCCGACCCATCCGCTGGATCGTGGCCCTGCTCGGAGGAAGCGTCATCCCCTTCGAGCTGGCCGGGGTAAAGGCCGGGGCGGAGTCGAGGGGCCACCGCTTCCTCGGGGCGGCCCGGATTCGGCTCACCGCTGCGCCGGACTACCAGCGGAAGCTTAGGGCCCATGGCGTCCTGGTCGAGCCCGCCGCGCGGCGCAAGAAGATCGAGCATGAGCTTCGTTCTCTGCCTGCACGCAAGGGTCTACGCGTGCGAAGCGATCCCGGCCTGCTCGAGCTTGTGACCTATCTAAACGAGTATCCGAGCGTCCTGCTGGGCAACTTCGAGGTTCGCTACCTCAGCCTGCCGGAAGAGATCCTGGTCACGGTGATGCGGGACCACCAGAAATACTTCGCCGTGGAGCGTCGCTCGGGCGAGCTCGCACCGCACTTCCTCGCGGTGATCAATCTCGACCGCGACCGGCGTGGCCTGGTGCGCCAGGGCCACGAAAGAGTGCTCCGGGCGCGTTTCGCCGACGCGCAGTTTTTCTGGGATTCCGATCAGAGATGTCGGCTCGCCGACTATCTGCCGAAGCTCGCACAGGTGACCTATGAGTCGCGGTTGGGTAGCTACCGTGACAAGGTGGAACGCATGCGCTGGCTCGGACGCTGGCTGGCAGAGCAATGGTTTGCGGCGGGCATCCATCAGGCCCATGTCTCGGACACCGACCGCGCCGCCGAACTTGCCAAGTGCGACCTGGTCACGGAGATGGTTCGCGAGTTCCCAGAACTTCAAGGAGTGGTGGGAGGGCTCTACGCAAAAGCTCAAGGAGAACCTGAAGAAATCGCGTGGGCGATTTACGACCATTATCGCCCGGTTGGCCTCGACGACCCCATCCCGCGCAACCTCACTGGCTCGGCCGTGGCCTTGGCCGACAAGCTGGACTCGCTGGTTGGCTGTTTCGCGGCTGGTCTCATCCCTTCGGGCTCGAGCGACCCGTTCGCGTTGCGCCGGGCCGCGCTCGGTGTGGTGAAGATCATCCTCGAAGCCAAGCTCGCCATGTCGCTGTCGGCGGCAGTCTGTGCGGCTGCCCGGGTGCTCGGAACCCAGCCGCCGAAGATGGAAGTACCCGTCCAAGCGGAGCGCCAGGTACTCGACTTCATCTTGGACCGGGCTCGATTCATCCTCCGCCAACGCTCGGGCTTTGCTTACGACGAGGTGAACGCCGTTCTGGCGGCCGGGGCCGATGACCTGGTGGATACGGTCGAGCGCCTGGAAGCCCTGCGGGGAATACGCGGGACGAAAAACTTCGAGCCCCTGGCTGTCTCCTTTAAGCGCATTCGAAAGATTCTCGAGAAGGCCGGCCCGGTGGAGGTCTGGCGCCTCCCCGCAGTGCGCCCGGAGCTCTTTACCGAGGAGGCCGAGAAGGGGCTCTACTCGGCCGCCGCGCATGCCGCCCGCGAGACCGCTCGGGAGAAGCGGGCAGGGAACTATCGCGAGGCCCTGCGGGTGATCGCGGAATTGCGACCGGCTGTGGACCGCTTCTTTGACGATGTCCTGGTGATGGTCGAGGAGGAAAGCACGCGCAGGAACCGGTTGACGTTGTTGGCGGAACTGCTGCGGGAGTTTTCGACCATTGCGGATTTCTCGGAAATGGCGGCCGGGGAGAAGCGTTAACCAGCATCGGCTCGCCGAGACAAGAAGACAGAAGAAGACGCTCAAGCGCTAGTTGAGAGGTTGTTCTGGAGGTTGTGGATTCGAAAACGGGCAAGTTAATGATGAACACAAGCCTGCGGGGAATACGCGGGACGAAAAGCTTCGAGCCCCTGGCCGTCTCCTTCAAGCGCATTCGAAAGATTCTCGAGAAGGCCGCGCCCGGAGCTCTTTACCGAGGAGGCCGAGAAGGGGCTCTATTGCGCAGGCCGCCCCCGAGGCCGCTCGGGAGAGGCGGGCAGGGAACTATTGCGAGGCCCTGCGGGTGATCGCGGAATTGCGATCAACGTAGACCGCTTCTTTGACGATGTCCTGGTGATGGCCGAGGAGGAAAGCACGCGCAGGAATCGGTTGGCGTTGTCGGCGGAACTGCTGCGGGAGTTTTCGACCATCGCGGATTTCTCGGAGATGGTGGCCGGAAGAAGTGTTGACCAGCACCGGCTCGCGCGCACAAGAAGACAGAAGAAGACGCTCAAGGGTTAGTTGAGAGGTTGGGTTCGGAAAAGGGCTAAGTTGGTGGTAGACGCACGACGACGATTTACGGGTGACGATGGTCGGCGCGCCGACACAATTTTTCTTCGGGCGCGAGTCGAGGGTTGGGGATCACAAGGAATTGCGTGAAGGGGGAAAGGCTGTGAAATACGTCTATTTTTTTGGTGCCCGTAGAGCAGAAGGCCATGGCGAAATGAAGGAGCTGCTTGGCGGCAAGGGCGCGGGCCTCGCGGAGATGACCCGCATCGGCCTGCCGGTGCCCGCGGGTTTTACGATCACGACCGAGGCCTGTGACTATTTCTTCAAGCGCGGCCGGAAATATCCTGCCGGGCTTCATGGCCAGGTGGGCCGAGCGCTCAAAAAGCTCGAACGCCTGACAGGTAAAAAGCTTGGGAACCCCCGGGACCCCTTGCTCGTGAGCGTGCGCTCGGGCTCGGCCCGCTCCATGCCCGGGATGATGGAGACCATACTCAACCTCGGCTTGAATGATCGTTCGGTGGTGGGTCTGGCGCGGCGTACGCGCAACGAACGCTTTGCCTGGGACGCCTACCGCCGCTTGGTGCAGATGTATTCGACGGTCGTGATCGGCCTGCCCAAGGATCAGCTCGAGGCCAAGCTACGTGCACTCAAGGCGGGCCTCGTGGTGAAGGATGATACCCAGGTCTCCGAAGCCGGCTGGAAGCAGCTGGTCAGTGAGTACAAAGCCTATTTCCGCGAGAAGACGGGAAAGGATTTCCCAGAGGATCCGCAGGAGCAGCTCTGGGGAGCGATCGGCGCGGTGTTTGAGTCCTGGATGGCGGAGAAG
>DATFXF010000118.1:0-31851 GCA_035258565.1 Candidatus Acidiferrales bacterium | reverse complement strand
CTGCTGAGGAGTCAAGGCTCCAAAGTCCGAACTTTCGCTGGTGAGATTATGGACAGCCAGTGTGCCGCCATGGGCAGTCACGAAGCGATGATGAAGATGGAAGACGCGAAGAGTGCTAAGGAGTGCACGCTGGTATGCGTCAAGCAAGGCGGCAAGTTTGTGCTCTACGATGCGGGGTCCAAGACCACCTATCAGCTCGACGATCAGGAGAAACCCAAAGAGTTTGCTGGGCAAAAGGTGAAGGTGAGCGGAACTCTCGACGAGAAGAGCAAGACCATCCACGTTCAAAGCATACATGCAGCTTCCTGAGGAATAAGTTTGCAGGGCATAGGCGGCTGTCGCCTGATTACAGCTGGGGTTCACATTGACGAGTAGGGCAGCGGCACCCGAGACGAAGGTGTGCTGAACGAGGTGCCCCACCCAGCCGCGTAGGTCCTGAACGGATAGGTGGTCATGACCGCTTCTCCGGGAGCAGCCATCTACACCGGAGGCGCGCCATAGTTCGAGAACGACGAAACCGAGTCTGTGTTCGAGGTCGAGGCCGCCCCATCTCCGCGACGGGCCGCGGCTCAAAGCCAACATCGCAATGTTTCCTTTGGGGTTGGCACCGGCCCCTGCTGGTCCAACTTGCTTGATCAAGGTCTATGCAAGCGAGAAGGGGGGCGAGGTTGGCCTTGACAGATGTTCAGAAACGCATGGCCGGGATTCGTCGGACGGCGCTAGGTAAAAACCACGGTCTTGTTTGCATACAGGAGGATTCGGTTCTCGATGTGCCAGCGCACCGCACGTGAGAGAACGACCTTCTCTAAGTCGCGGCCTTTCTGGATCAAGTCCTCCACGGTGTCGCGGTGGGAAACGCGAACGACATCCTGCTCGATAATCGGCCCCTCGTCGAGCGCCGCGGTGACGTAGTGGCTTGTGGCGCCGATCAACTTGACGCCTCGCTCGAAGGCTTGGTGGTAGGGCTTTGCGCCCACGAAGGCAGGGAGGAAGGAGTGGTGGATGTTGATGATGCGCCAGGGGAATTGCTGGACGAACTCCGACGATAAGATCTGCATGTAGCGCGCCAGGACGACGAGGTCGATTTCATGTTGCCCGAGCAAGGCCATAATCCTCTGTTCGGCCTCGCTCTTGTCTTTCGCGTCCGCGGTCGGATGGAAGGGCACGCCGTAGAATTCCGCCAGGCGATGGCCATCGCTGTGGTTGCTGATGATCAGAGGAATCTCGCAGCCTAATTCCCCGCTGTGTTGCCGGTAAAGCAGGTCCGCCAGGCAGTGGTCATAGCTGGAGACCAGGACCGCAACCCTCGGACGATAGGCGGTCAGGGCCAACCGATACTTCATCAGAAAGCGAACGGCGACTGGCTTGAACTGTTTATCAAAGTCCTCAAAAGGAATGTCGAAGCCGGTGAGGTCCCACTCCAGCCTGGAGAGAAACAGATCGAGGCCGGTGTCCTGGTGGTCGTCGGCATGCAGGATGCTGCCTTTGTGGGCGATGAGGAAGTTCGAGATCGCCGCTACCGCGCCTTTGCGGGCGAGCGACCCCGGGCAACTGAGCAGCATAACCGCAGTGTTCTTGGGCGTCGCCACACCAAGTGACCCGATCAGTACCACTCCTCAGGCTTGCTCTGCCCTGCCGTCGGGTTGAACACCGCGGCGGCGTCCTCAGCAGCGTCAAAAACCTCGAACACCGTGAGCAGTCTGGTGATCTGGAGCATGTCCTTCAGGCGCGGACTGAGATTGGCAAGCTTGATTCCGGCCCCGAGCTTCTGAGCCGAGGCATACAAGCTCACCAGAATGCCGAGGCCGCTGCTATCGATATACCTGACGTTGCCGAGGTCGAGCACGATCTGCTTCGATTCGGTCAGCACATCCTTCACCAGGTGCCGCAGGTTTGCCGACTCTTGGCCCAGGACGAGCCGCCCGCTGCACTCAACAATCGTAACCCCGGCGAAGGTGCGCGTCGTGGTCTGAAGCGACATAGCTAACCTCCTCCCACCACCTGGCCTGCGGAGAATTCGCGTAGGGCCATCGGTTTATGGCGCGATGCGAGTGGCGAAACGATAGTGCGTTTCGCGGGAGGAAGCAAGTCCCCGGTTGCATTCCTTAAAGGTCGGCCGGACAAGCCGCCTGTCCAGAAACTGGCCTCCGGTTCAGTAGATTTGTTTATCCCCGGGCTGTACCGTGGTCCTCCGGGTACCTCGGCCTGGCTGCCGCCAGCCGGGGGGCCCGGAATACACTCTGGGTGCCCCAAGTTGGCCGAGCGGAGACGAGTTTGCTGATCGAAAAGCCGAAGACTCGTTCGAGCGGCGTAAAGCCCGAAAAAAGAAAAGCCCAGCGCTTCCCCGTTGTGGTTCCTGTCGAGGTGCGGTGGCGGGGGCCCGATGGCGAAAACACAAAAGAGCATGCGCAGGCCAAGCAAGTAAATGCGCACGGCGGGCTGCTCGAAATGAAGACCTATCCTGATCCTGGCAGCCGAGTTGAGTTGATCAATTTTCTTTCCGCCGAAGCTGCGCAGGCCCGCGTGTTGGGAATGCGTCACACCCGAGAAGGCGCGGTGCTGGGCTTAGCCGTTGAGCTGGTGGTACCCAGCGAAACCTTTTGGGGAGTCAATTTCCAACTCAAGAGAGCTAACGCGGAACTCTTCCAACTCGAGCGGGCCCTCCGCTCGAGCGGCGTTGATCCTCGGGTGCTCGGAGAGTACCGTGACGCCGTGGAGTGCCTCCGTGTGATTGCAAGCGCCGTTCAGGAGTTGCAGGCGCGACAACTCGAAGGACTGGAGACGGGTGAGGTTCTTCGGGCGCTTGCCGTCGAGCGCGTCCGCCGCGCCGCCTACCTCTTGAATGAACTGGCCATCGACCTGGACGCTTGCCAGGTCAACGGTGAAACCAAAGGCTTGGACGGACTCTACCGGGCAGTCCAGCACCTCCACCAGCGCCTGATGTTCTCGTTCGGCCACCGGGAATCGAGGCCCCGACTCTCGGCCCGAACACTGGAGCTTTAGGCCGCCGAAAAGCCCGGGGCGCCTGCCCCTCCCCGAGCTCACTTCTTTCTCTCCAATCTACACCTCAGGCGCGCTTCGGGCGCAACCTGTGCCGGACAGCGCGCGACGCGCGCCCCTGCTGTAGAATGACAGCCGCTCGTTGCCGGCTCGCCGTTTTCTTGGCGAAGCAGAAGCAATTTGAGTTTTTCGCCTGTCCCATGTGTTTGTCGAGCGGGCTGCGGAGCCATCAAGAGGCTTACGCCTTCCCACGTAACGGAGTTCATGGATGGGCAGCGGCGCGCAAAACCATCCCGGGCCCGAGGCCTTGTCTCGAGAATGGGATGCCTTGGTGCTCCTGCTGACTTGGGTGGCGGGCAGCGTGGACGCCATTAGCTATCTCGGGCTGGGTCATGTCTTCACTGCGAACATGACCGGAAACACTGTGCTCCTGGGCCTGGCCCTCGGTCAGCGGCAAGGATTGGCGGCGCTGCGGTCGATGATTGCCCTGGCTGGGTTTGCGGGGGGCGCCGCGATGGGGGCTCTGATCGTCGGGGGAGGTCCGAAACAGGAAGGCTGGCCTCCTGGCGTCACGCGAGCGGTTCTAGTGGAAGGGATTATCCTTGTGATTTTCACTATCACCTGGCACATCCCTGCCGGGGCCCAAAGCGCAAGACTGATCTATGTGCTGATTGCGCTCTCGGCGCTGGCGATGGGGATTCAGAGTACCGCCATTCGCCATCTCAATGTCCCCGGCGTGGCCACGACATACATCACCGGCACGCTCACCAGCATGGTAGCTGGACTGGTTGGTTGGGTGGGCTCCGCAGACCTTCTCGTAGCCGCTGCCAGGTTGGAGGGAAGCAGGGTCACTCGAGCACCGGCTGATCCCCGCAAGAAGCAAACGATCAGGCTCCAGGCCGCCGTGTTTCTAGTCTACGGGCTCGCAGCGGTCGCCAGCGGCATCGTCGAGACCCGAGTCTCCTCACTGGTGAGCTTGTCACTGCTTGCCGCCATTGCGATTGTCGTGATATTTGCCTCGCTCCGCCACCGGCATCACTAGGCCGATTGTCGCCCGGGCAACGCGAGCGCTTGCGCGCATATGGTCCCAAGAGGTAACTTAAATTTGGGATGTTTTCCGAGGGAGAGATTCGTGCCGCTGCCTGCGCCGAAGGGCTAGCGAAAAAGGGAAGGAATCGACTTGCCGCGTTGCTCTCCGGCAGCACGCTTGCGCTGCTCTCCTGGCGGCTTTTTCCTTTCACGTTCGGCGAATTCTCGAGCGGGCTGCTGGTTGGGTTTTTCTATGCCAATGGATTCGAGTACGCTTTTCACCGCGTAGTCCTGCACTGGCACAGGGGCTTCTTTGCTCAGCAGCACCTAAGGCATCACTCGACGTGGCTTGCGCCGGACCAGGCGCGGTACGTGAGCTTTGCTCGGACGCCCTGGGCCGTCGCGACGCTGTTTATCGTCAACGCGATTCCGGTTGGCCTGGCGGAATGGGTCTTCCACTTAGGCTGGGCATCGGGGATGTTCGTCATCTTTACCCTCTATTACGTTGCTTTCGAGGAGATTCACTGGCGGATTCACGTCAGCGGCTGGCTGCCGCCCTGGCTGCGCCTGGCCGCGCGGCACCACCTGCTTCACCACGCAGGAGCTGAAGAGCGCTTCAATATCTTCTTGCCGGTGTTTGACTGGCTGTTAGGGACAGGGATAGGGAGCCAGGTCAAGCATGAACGGCGTCCCATTTCGGGGCCTTGTCTTCAGCAGGGCCGACCGCACCAACGCGAAAGGCGCGAACGGTAAACTCTCCCTCCTCCTTCCACCGACAATGCTGCATGGATCGCAAGGGAGAGAAGTTTCTGGGGTTTCTCGCCCTCGCGCCGGCGCACGCGGCTACCGCGGGAGCTTCTGGGGGGCCGTGGCCGGGTTCCGCCTCACTGGAAACTGCCGGTCACCCCCTGGAATCCGCGTGCCGCCTGCCGGAGCACCCACTTGATCACCCGGGCGTCGTTGTAGCAGAAGCCCAGGTTGTGATTGAGGGTTGAGAAGCAATGGGTCTGGCAAGTCTGCTTCATCTCGTCGAGCTGGCGGACATCGAACTTGTGGTTCTCGATCGTCCCCCAGTCGTAGGTGGCCGAATACATCGGGAAGCAAGGCGCCAGCGTCCCATCTACGCGAATGATCATGGAGTTTTGCCCAGCACGGCAATTCCACGGTTCGACCTTGCCGCGCATGAACGCTTTCATGTCGTTCAGGCGCTGGATCGAGTTGACCATCTTGTAGCCCTGGCGGTTTTTCTCGATCAGCCAGTCCAGCAGTTCGTCCACCTTCTCGTGGTCTTGTGGACGGATATAGGTGACGTTCTCCTGCATATGCTGGAAATGGCTCTGCTCGATCATGGGCGACTCGTTGATGTGATAGTCGGTAGCGATGCCGTTCGCGCGAGCAATCTCCGTCAGTTGCTTGACGTCGTCGAGGTTGTTTCGGCAGATGTTGATGTTGAAAAACACGGAGTAGCCATAGCGGTACTGACGCTTGATCAGATAGTCGAAATACGACCGGATGGGATTCAGTGCCTTGGGCAGTCCCGGCTTTTCGTCTACGGCGTCCACCGCGAAGTTGACGATGGCAACGCCGGCGTCCGCGAGGCGGTCAATCACGTCCGGGCGCAGCAGGCGGGCGTTAGTGGGTAGGTAAACCCAGAATCCCTTCTTGGCTGCATAGGAGACGATCTTATGCACAAACTGCGGCCGGAGAAGCGGCTCGCCCCCCATCAGCGCGAGCACACGGCAGGTCGTGGAGTGCAGCCAGTCGATGGAGCGCTTGGCCGTGTCTTCGGTCATGCCCTTGACGCGGTTATCAAAAGCCCAGCAGTAGTGGCAATCGAGGTTGCATTTCCACTCCGTAAACAGATAGGCGATGATGGGGTGGAACTGGCCGGGCAGCACGCGCGACTTGATGTAGGGGAACAGCCAGCCCCGCATCGTGCGGAGAACCAAAGGTGCCGTCCAGTGACGGCGCCCGCCCCCAATAACGGCTTCGTGGGTGGCCAAGTCGGCGGCGGTGACTTCCCCGAGCAGCTCTGGGTGCAGGGGGAAGACCGGCTCGGGCAAGGTTTGGAGCCGGCCGGAGGATTTGGGTGGCACCAGCGGACGCGGCTTCTCCGATTTGGTCAACAAATCGTGGAGCTGAACGTCAATCCGGAACGGTGGCGGAGAGGCAACTGCGTTCTCGTATTCCTGAAGCCCTGACATGTGATCTCCTTTCCGGTTGTTTTTGCCTAACTGGACTGCAAAAGGTACCAGAAAACCTCATCTCATTCGAAGACCTCTTTTAAGATCAAACCCTCTTGCCCCAGGGCGGCGCTCTGGACCTGTGGCGCAGGGACGTTTCCCGGCACGCGATACCGCGTGGCCGGGCGGTCCAGCCGCAAATAGAGTTTGCGCCGCAGGAGGGGTTCAGGCACGTGCGCGAGCCGCCACAGCGGGTACTTGATCCGGTGCCCGAACAGTTTCCGTCCCAACAGGAAGTAGTAGATAGGAATCCCCAGGGAAAACAGGAGCTGTTTGTAGTTGTGGCGGAAAAAATCCAGGTTGTAGCGCCAGCAAGTGAAGAAGAACTCCCACTGCAGGTCGGTGAGCTCGGGGAGTTTCGCTGCCTCCTTGCGGGCCAGGCGCGTCTCTTCGAGCGGCGTGAAAAGCGTCGGCACGACGCACCAACGGGCGTCTCTCAGCGTGTGGAGCAGATCGAGTGAATCCTTGACATCGGCGTGGGTTTCTCCGGGAAGTCCCACGATCCATGTGCAGAAAGGAAACCAATTATTCCGGTTCTGGATTTCCATTCCCTTGAGCACGACGTCGGGCCACTGTTCCGGGCGGAAAGGATACGCCTTCCCTGGCATGTATTTCTTGAAGACCCGCACCGAAGCGGTCTCGAGCTGATCCACGTAGCAGACGGCGATCTCTTCCCGAGAAAACTCCCGTAGGAGGATAGATTCGACGACGCGTAGCCCGTTCGGGACATAGCGGGCCTGTCCGTCCTCGCGCAGTTCGTTGCGAAGGCAATTCAGGTCCGTGAGGTAGTGCGCGACTTTTGACGGGAGGGTGGCGTAAAGCATCTGCACCCAGCAGTCCTGATCCCGCTCATTCGACTCTGTTCGAGAAGCAGCCACTACGATTCGTTTTCCGCTCATGGGCGTGCGCCAGCCCAGAATGGGTTTCAGGCTAGGTTTCTAGAGACACATCCCTCCCTGCTTTTTCTTCTTACCCTGCTGAATCTGCCAGGCCCGGAGAAGGGCCTGCCCCCACTACCCCACTTGGTCTGTCCTTTTGGCTTCGCCGTGCACCAGCTCCAAAAACCGCGTATGACACAGAACTGTTGGATGCTCCCGCTAACACGAAAGTTACAAAGGTAATTACTTTGCGTCGGCGGCCGAGCCAGCGGCGACGGCAACCTCCGCTAGCGGGCAATTCTGTGGCAACCAGCCCAGCTTCCGCTCGATGATCTCGGGCGAGTACTTGGAGACGTAGTGCACGATCGTTTCGATGCGGATCTTGATGCTGCCCACCGGCTTGGTTGCGTCCAAATCCCCAAACTTGAAGAAAAGCGTTCCCGTGGCCTCCACGATCTTCTGCGTGGGGGTGTAGGTGGGCTGGTCCATGCCGCACTCGTAGCTCGAATAGCGGATCACGCACGTAATCCAAGGGCATCGCGCGGCTACTTTGGCTCCCCACAAGATTTCGTTCGTATTGCTGCTATAGGAAGAGGTCCACACATCGCTAATTTCAAACGGGCTCTTGATCCGCCCGGCCTCGAGATCCTCCTGGAACAGCCAGTTCATCAGGTCCTCGTCCACAGGAAAGTACTGCATCCAGAGCACGGGATAGCCGTTGGCCTGAAGCTCCGCCTCGATCTCATGCCCGATGCCCGTGTCCATGTGATAGGGCCGCGCCAGGATGAGGATGCAGGGCTTTCTTTCGCGAGCGCACCAGGCCAGGATGTCACGGCTTTGCTTGCGCATCTTCTGGTTGAAAGTGTCGAGTGCCTGGAAGCCGGCGCGCACCGCTTTCTGGGTCTCTTCGAGGTCGAGGTCGAGGGCCTCGCGCATGGCCTCGTAGAGCTGTTCGGCAACCTTATCCCGCTCGCCTAGGCTCACGAAGGGAGAGAGATAGGTGATGCCGTTCTCGGCGAAAACATCGCGCTCCTTTAAGAAACCGGCCTTGATGTTTTCCGGGCCGGCCATTACGCGCGTGCAGGTCAGCGTGTCCACTACGTGGCCGCGGAGCATGGACGGCAGGGAATAGATCATGGGGCTCAAGAGAATGTGGATTTTCTTCTTGAGCCCATAGGTCAGCTCGCCATAGTGGCCGCTGATGCACTTCACCGGATAACAGCAGTCCACCGTCCCGCGGCCCTTGCCAAACTCCCGGAACTGTTCTTCGGAGGTGTCTGAGCTGAAGACAATATTCTCGGAAGCGATCCCCAGACCCCGCAGGAACCCCACCCAGAACTGATGCGTGTTCCAGATGTTCAGGACCTTGGGAATCCCCACCCGGATTCCCGAGCGGTCTTTAGGCGCCGACGCGACGGAAGGCTTCTTTGCGAACCATGTCGGCAACGTTAGGGTACGCATTTTTGGTCTTCTCAATCTCCGCTTTGATGGCCTTCATCTCGTTGAGGTCTTCCACTAAACCCTTGGGGCAGGAGTTGTTCACGATGACTCGTTCCCAACCCTCGGTCAGCGGGACCTTGCTCCAGGGCCGCCCCGAGCCGCCCGCTAGTTCCACGTCGATGAAGCTGCGCTGGCAATTCACCGGACACCAGTGGCAGACAGTGTCCGTCGACGTGGTGGTCTTATAGGTCAGCGATTCGATCACGTCGAACCCGCGGAACTTCGATCGCCCGCCGCGCTCCCACCAATCGAGCGAGACCAGCGCGGTCCCAATTGCGCCGGCCTCCCCGGAGTACGGGTGTACGACCACGTCCGCATTGGGCACCTTCGATTTGATGAAGTCCACTTGCGTCTTCACCACGGCGAGGTTCTTGTGTGTGCCCCCTTGCAGGATAAACTTGTTCCCGACAAGCGACAGGTTATTCAGCCCACCGGCATAAATCCACACATTGAGTGGCAGGATCGCGCACAAGCCGGCCAGGATCTCCTCCGCCTGCCAGCCTTTGCGCTGTTGGTTCACGATGTCGCTCTGCAGGAAGACGCCGCAACCCATCGAGAGCTGCGGCATCGCCTGCGCCTGGAAAGCCTGCTCGGCGATTTCGCTGAGTGGGATGCCAAATCGCTCGGCAACGCCCTGCAGGAACGCGCCGTTGCCCGAGGAGCACTGGGAGTTCAGCCGGAAGTCGGTCACCGTCCCGTTCTTCAGGATCATGATCTTGACGTCCACACCGCCAACATCGCAGATGCAGTCGGCGTCGGGGAAGAAGTGCAGCCCGGCAGTCGCGTGGGCAATCGTCTCCACGATCGCGCAGTCGGCTCCGAGAATGCCTTTCAGGAGGTCCTTGCCATAGCCAGTAACCCCCATGGCCAGGACTTCGCCGTCGCCCACGGCCTCCCGGACCTGCCGGAACAGCGCCTTCGCGTCTTCGATGGGGTTGCCCTTGCTCAGCGCATAGCAGGAGAAGAGAAGCTCTTTCTCTGGGGAGAGGCACACGGCCTTGGCGGTCGTCGAACCAAAATCACAGCCGATGACCACGCGCGCCAGCTTGTTGGGCTGGAACACTTCAGCCTCGGCAGCAGCGGAATGGGTTCCCTTGCCATTCCCGTTTCCGTTCCCCTTGTCCTGGCCATTCCCGTTGGGCTTGCCGACCGCATGGCGGTCGCCATAGAGGGCCTTGAAGGAGTCGAGCTCTTCAAGCACCGTCCACAATCCTCCGCGTCCCGCCTTTTTCTTCTCCTCGTATTGGCCCTCTTCGATCCACCAGCGCAGCTTCTCCGCGCCCTGGTAGACGCCCACCCCGGCCGGTTCTCCTCGTGCAACCTCGATGCAGCCCATGGCGGCATAGTAGAGGGCGTCGTCGGGCACACGAATCAGAGACTCCGGCGGCTGACCTTCGGGCAGCGCCACCTTGCGCTCCTTCCAGAGCTTGGTCAGGTGGTGGCGCCAGGCTTCTTGCAACCCGGTGAAGAAAAGGTTCGGACCGCCCAGCAGCAGAATCTCCGGCAAGGGCGTGTTCCCGCGGGTCAGCGTGGCCAGGTTTTGGTAGACGACGGCTTCGAACAGCGAGGCGATGATCTCGTCCACGGTGACGCCGGCCTTGAGCAGGGTATTGGCGTCGGCTTCGGCAAAGATCCCGCACTTGCTGCTGATCTTATGCAGGGTGTACCCCTCATAGCGCATCTTGGCGAGCTGTTCGGTAGGAATCTGGAGCTTGCGGGCCGTCTTCTCGATGAACGTGCCCGTACCTCCCGAGCAGGCGCTCTGCATCAACACCTGCTTGCTGCGGGAGCCGCTGTTGCCGCTGAAAAAGATGGTCTTCATGTCCTCGCCGCCGATTTCACTGACGAACGAGACTGCGGGGTGCAGTTTCTCGACTGCAGCGGCGACGGCGACGACTTCCTGAACGACTTTGGCCCCCACCAGCGCCGCGATCAGGCCGCACCCTGAGCCGGTGAAGAACAGGCGGTCGCGTCCCGGCGTCAGATGGTGTTCCTGCTCGAGCCGCTTCAGGAACTCGAGGACTTTCTCAGCCTGTTTAGTGTTGTGCCGCTCGTAAGCCTGTGCCAGGAGTTCGCCCTCGGCGGAGGCTAGAACGTACTTGCAAGTCGTGCTGCCGACATCCATCCCGCACAGTTGTCCCTTTCCTTCATCCGGTTGCGCTTCGACCGGTGGTGCCTGCGCAACCGGTTCCCGGCCGGCACGGAGCGGTTCAATTTGGACCAAGCTTTTCGTGGTCATTGGCTGCGCAAACCCCCCGCACTCAGGATGTGCTTCAACTCCGCACGCGTCTCGGAGGTTTTCCTCCTCAGGTCTAGGCGGAGGCGTTCAGGCCCGAGCGGCCGCGCCGCGGCGGGCCAAGTGCGCCACGTAGTTCGCGGTCATACCCGCATAGCCCAGATGGGGAACTCGGTACGTGGCACGCTTCACCTCGGGGTGCCGCTGCTCGTAGCGCCGAACTGCGTCAAACGTCATCCCGGTCTTCTCCATTACCTCCTCGAACTCGCGCTGGGCGCGCTTCTTTGCTTCGGTCAGGATCATCTGGCAACGCGAGAGGGCGTGGATCTCGGCATCGCCCTTGATCTCGATGGGGGCGTAGAGAAGATCCGGATATTTGCCTAGCACGTTGGCCATGGCTCCCACAGACATCGTGTTGGGCATGCAGGAATACGGCGAAAGCTCGCAAATCATGTGCGCCTTCTTGTGGTGGTAAGCGTAAAGCGCTTTGCCAATCAGCATGTGACCTTCGCCGCCGCGCAGCTCGAAGTGGTAGAAAGGCTCTGCCAGTTCCTTGAGCTCCACCTGATCGGGCAGCTCATACGGCAGATTTCCCAAAGCCTTGCGGAATCGGTTGTAGGTCCCGCGGTAGACGCGCTCGAGCACCTGGAGCACTGCTAACTTGAGACGCGCACCGTGGCTCATCTCTTGCCGCTTCTCGAGCTTGCGAATGGAGGGGTGGAGCAGATAATGCAGCCAGACGGCGACGGGGGGCGGGATGACTTCCGCTCCTTCCTGCTCGAGCCAGCGCTTGATGTTGTAGTTGCCGTCCCCCTCGTGGGTCTGCAGCCAGAATTCGCCCGTGATCTTCACCTTGGGCTTCGGCTGGAGCCGGTCGACTTCGATGGCATCCCACTTCCTCCGGACTTCTCGGAGCGCTTTGGTGAAGTAGTCGGTCATGAGATGCCAGGCCAGCACACCCCACTTCTTTCCTTTGAGCGGTCGGTGGCGAAAGACTTCGTAGAGGTACTCGATGCTCTCGTTCAAGACGCGATCCGTCTGGCCGGGATGGACCTCGTACGGTCGTGTCAGGTACTCGAGGTCAGACAGAACGTCGCCCGAGAGTATGGCCCACACCAGCCCGAGGCTGAGAGGGAGATTGATCTCCAGGCCGCCGCCGCCACTGGGCCCTTGGTCCAGTTCGTCCTGGGCCAGGAGAAAGAGGCGAAAGTCGCGCAGCCCGAGCCCGTCGAGGGCCATCTCGTAGGAGGCATGATACTGCCCGAATCGGCAAGGTCCGCAGGCGCCCGCCGTCAAGAAGACGTAATTGTCGAGAACCTCTTCTTTCCCGCGGGTGGCGACTTCGGACTTGAGGAAGTTAACCAGATTCCCCGTAGTGAAAATCGTGGGGCAGCACGCGCCCACGTCGATCATCTCCTTGCCGGCATCCAGGTCGGCGCGAGCGATGTTGGGCAAGGGTTTGGCGTTGTAACCCAGATTCTGCATGGTCCCCTGGATCAAGCGCTCATGCTTCCAGGTCAGGCCGCCATAGAGAATCGTGACCTTTTCGCGCTGTTCTCGAGTGAATGGCCTTGGCTTGTAGGCGGTGTAATGAGCAACCGATGTCGCCATAAGCTCCTCTCCTCCTCTTCTCCAACCAGCGATAAGACTGACATGTCAGTCTGGACGAGAAAAAGGCCCCTTGGCAGATGTCTCCATTTCCGAGTGAATCCCCCCGGCCTCGAAAACGTCCTCAGATGTGGTTCCCGGTCCCTAAGAAGCTTTGCGGAGCGCTCGATTCCACCCTCTCCGCGAATCTCACCGGATCTGAATCATGGACGCCTGGCGCGTCCGGTCGGAAGAGCCCATGTAAGCCGAAGTTCACGATCTCTTCGGTGAGAAGATCCAAAGCCGGAGGCTGACGCTGCTGTGCCGTGAGCCAATCCGCGACTTCCTTCACTGTGCCGAGAATGCAGGCGGCCGCAATGCGGGAGGACACGGGACGGATCAAGCCGAGCCGGATCCCGTGTTCGAGAGAGCGCTCAATAAGGGTCAGCACCCGATCATAGAATGCGTCGAGCAGAGCTCGAGCCTGCTCATCGAGCCCACTGGCATGGCGAAGCAGGATCTGGATTAGCTCCGGTTCGTTGACCACCAGCTCCAGCACGCGGCGAATGTTGGCCTTAAGTTGATCGAGTGGCTCAGGGCTTCCCGCTTCCAGCCGGATGGGCTGGATCCGACGACGCAATTCCTGAAGCAGTTCCTCCAAGAGCGTGTCGAAGATGTGCCGCTTGTTCTCAAAGTAGATATAGAAAGTGCCGCGGGCGATCCCGGCTTGGGCGATGAGGTCGGACACACTGGCGTTATGATAACCCTTCTTCGAGAAGACTTCCTTCCCGCAGCGGAGGATCTGCGCGCGTCGGGAGGACCGAGCGTTGCCGGGTCGAGTTACCGCCGTGTTGACTTCCAGGGCACTCATCCTGGGCCCCCCAGATTCTCGATGGAAAGCGTGCCCAACGAGCAAAAATGGCCTCGCCTCTTGTAACAGCCCGGAGCATGCCATGTCAAGTTCCGTCGCAATTTAGTAGTGGCAAGTTCTTTCTGGCCGTCAAGAGTTGCCCCGGGCGGCCACTCCTGCGCCAACGCAGGTGCACATTGACGCTCCCTTGCGGAAGGTTGCAGAATGTTGCCCGCATGTGTGCACCGGCTCGCGCGAGCGGGCACGCTGCACCACCCTTTGGACGAAGAAGAATGAAGAGGCCAGCGTCCCATCGGGCGCGCTAGTTGGTGACCAAGCCGCTGACCTCTGAGTGGGAATGTCGGCAGCGCCCGCAGATTCGTGTGCTCTTGTACGAGGCGCGCCTCAGAATGGGTGTGGGCCGTTCTAACCTCCTGGGCCGAGGGCGCTTGGTGTCGGGGCGCCGATGAGAGGTAGAGCCATGAGACGAAATTCTCGACTCCTTGCCCGCATTGCACTCACTGGGCTGTTTGTCGGCTTCTTCGTGATCGCGTTCTCCAAGACCGAGCATGGCTCAAGCCGCGCTGCGATTGACGCGTCAAAGGTTGTCGATCTGACTTACAGCTTTGACGCGAACACTATTTATTGGCCGACAGCCAAGTCCTTCGACTGGCAAAAGGAGTCGTGGGGGATCTCGCCGGGGG
This sequence comes from Candidatus Acidiferrales bacterium, assembly GCA_035258565.1. Lineage (GTDB taxonomy): Bacteria > Acidobacteriota > Terriglobia > Acidiferrales > UBA7541 > DATFXF01. Next base: position 17,824 of record DATFXF010000118.1, on the reverse strand, counting down.
GCTACTGGTATGCTGCCGCGCGCTACGCCGCAAGCGAACATGGCGGCACGCACATCGACAGCCCGATCCACTTCGGGAAGGACAAGGTGACCACGGATGAAATTCCGCTTGTGCGCCTGATGGGACCCGCGGCGGTCATTGATATCTCCGACGCATGCGCCCAAAACTCGGACTACCGCCTGAGCGTGGCCGACATCACAAGTTGGGAGAAGCAGTACGGCCCGATTTCCGACGGCGCGATCGTGCTCGTGCACACGAGATGGGGCAAGTTTTGGCCAGACAAGAAGCGCTATCTAGGCAGCGATGCGCCCGGCGACACTGCACATTTGCATTTTCCAGGCCTCTCGCGTGAAGCGGCCGAATTTCTGGTGACCAAGCGCAAGATCAACGGCGTGGGGATTGACACCGCAAGTATGGACTACGGGCCGTCGAAAGACTTCATCGTCCACCAGATCATTAATGGAGCCAACATCTACGGCCTCGAAAACGTAGCAAACCTGGAGCAAGTTCCTCGAAGTGGGGCCACACTCATTGTACTGCCAATGAAGATCAAGGGAGGAACGGGGGCCCCGACGCGGATCATCGCCATTCTTCATTAGATTCCGAGGAGAGACCTTCGCTAGCGGAGGGGTCCAGGGCATGTCCATCTTCGTTCCCCGAGCCTCCGCCTAAGAGGGATTATTTTGTCTTGATCGTGAACTCGACGGTGATCTGTGTAGGCATCTCTACCGGCTGGCCATTCCGGTAGAAGGGCGTGTAGTGCCATCTCCGCACCGCATCGAGGACTGCCGAAGCCAGCAGCGGAGGCCCGCTGAGCAGCTCGACATCCTGAAGGGATCCGTCCTTTCTGACCACCGCTCGCAGCACGACTCTGCCCTGCAAGTTCCTTTCAAGGGCCAGGGGCGGATAGTCGGGCATCGGTCGGCTTTCGGTGAGCCTGCCGGAAGCTGCCTGCGCGCCATCGGTAAGCGGTGCCTCCGAGGCCGCCGCGGGAGCAGGTTTTTGAGCCGATGCCGTCACGGAGGGCCGGGCACCGCCCGGGGTCCGCACCTCCCCACTCGTCGTCCATTCCCTTAGCCTGACGATCGGGCCGCCGCGAAGCCGAACGGTTCGCCTTTCATTATTCTGCTCGACCACCTGGATATGCCAAGCGGAAGGCGTTCTCGAGACCGGCTTCGCCTCTTCCAACAGCGTTATAGTTCCAGGACTGGAAGAGCTTGGCTCTGTCACAAGGCCCCGCCGGGCCTTTACAGTGCCGCGGCGACGAGGAGCCGGCTGGGCTCTTGCTTGGACTCCGGTTGGCACCACAGCAGGCTGCACGGCCTCCTCGGAAGGCCACAGCGCCGCTGGGACCACTGTTCTCAGCGCCAGCAAGGTTTGGTGGAGGTCTGCCGTGTCGGAAAGCAAGAACACCACCCCGGCGCCCACCACCAGCGCAACCAATGCCATGGGGATGAATCTGCGAAGCCCCTGCCGCCCGACCTCTAGATCCTGGTCAGGAGTTCCGTACTTTTTTCGCCAGGGCTCGCGGAGTTCTTCCCGCGGTGAGAGAATGGACTGGGCTTCGCTAGACAGCTGATAGGTTTTCCATGGCTCGTAAGGCTGGTCTGCGGGCGTGGTTGCTCGCTCCGACAAAACAGGATCGAGGAGCTGCTCTTCCTCGAGGAAAGTGACCGGCTCTTCAACAGTTGGGCTGGGCGTGCCCGACGCGACGGTGGTGCTAACGAGATGCTCTTCGGACGGGGAAGGTTCCGCAAGCTGTGTGGCGCGGGCCGTAGGAGTTGCTTCGGCCAGAGCAGACCTCGTCGAATCACTTAGCGCAATCCACCGCCGGATCTGCTGGCGCGACTCGCTCTTTAGCTGGATAAACTCCAGCCCTGCGGCTCTGCCTGAATCGTCGGTCCACGCAATCTGACCGCTGCCCTCGAAGCGATCGCCCTTTTCGCGCAGGGCCATTCCGATGGGAAGGACTTGGGTGAGCTTTACCGGGCCCACGAGACGCACCCGCAATCCTCCTTCGCTCGCGTTCAAGACGATGCCGCCGTTGTCCGGGCCGAGGTTCACGGTCGTCAGCGATTCGACTCTCACCCGTGGATAGCGGCGACGCTCGGAAACCATGGTGCCTGCTTGGCGAGTCCTTTCCGGGGGATTCAGCCTAAGGCTGTTTGCCAAACATACCTCGCCCGTCTTTGCGTGTCAAACAGATGGGCGAAAGTACTTGGTGAGTGCGGGCCGCCGCTTCTTAACTTCCGTGCGCGTGGCAGTCAGGGTTTGAGAGATCGTCTCTCGAGGGAGGCGGGAAAGCAGAGGGTTGATCAGCCAGGCGAGCAGTGCAGGCACCGGCCGACTCAACGCTATCCACTCGAGCTGCATGTAGACGCCTCCATCCTTCTGCGCGAATCGCCAATAGGAACAGAGGCGCCAGAGATAGCCGTGGTCTCTTCCGACGGGTCTCTCCCGCTCATTGCTCTCCCCGAAGTTCTCCACTTCGGCGATGCGCGTCGAGTAAGACCGGCTGTACGCCCGGGTGCCGTCCACGAGGACATAGCGCACATCGAAGTCGGCATTGAACACCGCGGTTACGATCGTCTTGCGGTACAGTTGTAGAAAGACCTTGTAGTCGTTGCCATCTCGCTCCAGAAGTTTGGAGCGCTGGACACTGGGCTTGAAATAGTCCTGGTGGTGGTCGTAGTCCTGCAAGACTGCAAGGGTCTCCTCGAGGGTGACCCCGGGCACGAAGATCATGCCGACCCAATGGTGCACGAGGCCATCGGGAATCTTGATTGGCTTCCCCTGCTGGCGCGTTTCCGCGTGCTCGATGAGTACATCGCCGCGGCGAAGCTGGTCATAGAGCGCCTGGCGGCGCGTCTCCGGCATGCGGTCCACCCAGAGAAACGGCTGGCCCTCGCGCAGCTCTTGCCCCATGCGGATCTCGGTGAGCTCGACGTAATGGTTGAAGGCCTGGAGGGTCTTGGGCTTTAATTCCGCCGCGTGCGCAGGCACGCCGAGCAGGAATACGATTCCCGGTATCAGGATCTTCGCCGTCGCTCGGTCTCGTGATCTCATCCAGCTGCTCCTGCGCATTAGATGTTCCCGGCGCCGAAGGGTGCTCAGGTGACAGGATCTTATGTGAAGAAATGACTCCGGAGCAGGATAATTGTGGTCGAAGAAAATCCACGCCGGTGCGCAGCGATTCCGGTACAATCTGGCCCACTTATTGAGCTCGCCCGGAGGTGCCGGGCAAAGTTTACCTAGGAGGGTTCACCTTGAGCTTGAAGTACAATATGCGGCAGTCGGGCGATGTCACGATCCTGGATTTGGAGGGGCGACTGAGTCTGGGGGAAGCGGTCGCGTTCGGTCCTGGCAGTGGGCTGGTGCTGGGCGAAACCGTCCGCGAGCTGGCTAAGAAGGGTCACAAGAAAATCCTGCTCAACCTGGCCGGGGTGACCTACGTGGACAGCTCGGGCATGGGCCATCTTGTGGGCGCGCTTACGAGTGCGCGCAACCAGGGCGGTGACGTGAAGCTGCTCCGGCCGAGCGCGCACATCTTGGATCTGCTCCGGACAACCAAGCTGGACTACATCTTTGATATCAAGGACGACGAAGCTGCTGCCATGCAAGCGTTCTCTAAAGGAGCGGTGGCGAAAGCGTAGTCTGCTCTGCACCGACCCGCGCGACCGGGACAGCCAACTCCTCCGGGCTAGCTCTGCGACGCGGTAGCGGAGATGACTGCAGGCTTCCAGGCGATTCCCCGGGATGGTTGGCTGCCTGCAGGCGCGAAACAGAGCCACCGGCCATCCTTGTGGTCATCCACTCCGTGTTCAAGCTAGCGTGTGCGTTTTGCGCCGTCGGCAGCGTGACTCATCGTGCTCGCTTCTTCGCGGGCATGGGGATCGGCGCCGAAGTCATCGTCCGGGACATGCTCAATCGCCTGCGCGTGGCACGGTATCCTGGAGCAGCAGCCCAGCATCATGACACCACTCGGAAACGCGACCGCGTCTTGGGGCGAGCCCCCCTGGCGAATCGACTTTCAGCCCGCGAGCCGCGAGCTGTCCCCGGAAGTAGATGTGGCCATCATTGGTGGAGGCTTTACCGGCCTCGCAGCAGCGGCATGGCTCCGGCGACTCGCGCCGGAAAAGACTACGGTGGTGCTGGAAGCCGCTCGCTTGGGTTCCGGAGCGAGCGGTCGGACCGGGGGCATCGCGCTGGCGGAATCGGCGGCTGGGGATCTGCCCGGTCTCGGAGATGTCCTGGGCGGCTTTGTGCGTATCCTGCAAATGCTGGAAGTGGATTGCGACTTGACTCTACCCGGTGTATGGGAGATCGGGCGCACCGGCGGTTGGTCCGATTCGTCGCTCAACTGGAGCGACTCGGGCGGACTGCGCGTAGTCAACGAAGTTCCCGGCGGCACGGTGGACCCGGGAAAGCTTGTGAGCGGTCTCGGCCGCGCTGCCGAGCGGCTCGGGGCCGTGCTTGTCGAGCAGGCGGCGGTTCGCGAGATTCGATTCGATGAGCCGATCCGGCTCGCATTGCCCGAGGGCGAGCTTCGGGCGAGCAAGGTCCTCTTCGCCACGAACGCTCAGGCACTCGACCTTAGCGGACTCGCAGGCCGCGCCCAGGCGAAGTTCACGCTTGCCCTCGCCACGGAGGCTTTGCCGCGAAAGACGCTCGAAGCCGCAGGCCTCGGTCAACGCAAGGCGTTCTATACGGTTGATCTGCCATATCTGTGGGGTCGGCTTCTACCCACGAATGGGATTGTGTTCGGGGCTGGCCTCCTGGATATTCGAGATTCGCGCGAACTCGCTTCGATCCAGGTCCATTCCGGCCCCGCGGTTGAGCGGCTCCGCAGCATGGAGCAACGCGTGCGCAGACTGCACCCCGCCCTCCGCTCCCTAAAATTCACGCACCGTTGGGGTGGGCCCATCTCGTTCGGAAACTCCTATCGGCCCTATTTCGGCTTCCATCCTCGATCGCGCCATGTAGTGGTCCTAGGGGCTTATAGTGGTCAGGGTGTCACGCTGTCGGTCTATCTGGGCTGCTGGTCTGCGGAAGTCTTGTTGGGCCGGAGAGATGCGCCGTCGTGGGGGGCCTTGGTCAAATAGACAGCTCATGTTTCATACATGGGCCGATCCTCTCATCCCAAGGTGTTCTCCCTACAAGCCGTGGTTTGCCAAATATCCCATGTGCTCGGGCGTCGGGCAACACTTATGCACAGTGTGCCCTCGCACTTCGGACTTGACTTCTCCGGGTGAGCAGGCGCACGATCCACAAGTTGCCTCTCTTAATGGAGTTAGAAGGGCGGACCTGCTCCAAGAGCCTGCGGGAGGCAATGCCGCAAGGACACCAGCCCCGCGGATAGGCCTTCAAGAACAAAAAGTGATGCTTTGCTTTCCCAACTATTCGGGGAGCTACTCTCGGTTCCGCTATTCGGCACAGATGAATGGGCTATAGGCTATGGATACCAAGAGACATTTTACTTCCGAGTGGCTCCTCCTGATCTTCGTGTTCGCCTTACTTGCCTATCTTGGAGTTGCGGGGGGCAGCGAGGTGGTTACATGGGCGGAGCGCCCGAAGGCCGGGTCGCTCGCTGAGTTGTCAGACGACGGTCCACTCCTGCGCATTGCCAGCGACGAGAACACGTTTGAGCAGGCAAGCAAGGCTGAAGCAGCGAAAGATGAGCAGCGTCTGGAAGAGCTGCTCCGATCGGAGAAGATTTTCCTGGTTCCAAACGGCACGAAGGTTCGTGTTCTCAACGTTGACGGGACAAAGGCGGGGATCAAGATTCTCGAAGGCCCTCATATGAACAGAGTAGGCCATGTCCCCGTTGGCTGGGTCAAGGCAAGATGAGCGAAACAGGCGGGCCCACGGAGTGTTTCAGGCGATTAGGGAGTTTAAGCCAGCGATTGGTCCAGCGTGCGGTTGGGAGCCTGACTTCCGACGTGAAGGATGGTGAGCAGGAGAATTGCAATACCCAAGCGGCCGTCCGAAAGCCGGTCTACGCGTACGACCTGGCCGATGTAGTCCACATTGAGCGCAGACGGTACTGGCGAAAAGGGAAACGTCACCATGACGCGCATACCCGCGCAGTACCCCTGTTGCCAAGAAGCGAAATACACGCTGTCGCTCGAAGCGTTCAGCGTCGTCCGCACATCGTCGAACGATTCGTAGCGACCCTCCGTGGGACGGACGTAGATGGGGAGGTAGATCTTCGCCCGGCGGCGCGAGCGGCGCTCAACCGCAGAAGGGAGTTGTGCTATCGGCAGTTCTGCCTTGGGCGCTGTGTCTTGTTCACCCTTCATCCCTGGCCCTCCCTTTCGCCAGGGTCTATGTTGGATTCTTCGAACACTTCTCGCAACACAACGAAGGTTCCAATGCGGGGATGCCGGTAATTTCAGTACGTTCGTACTACTTCTTGCTCGGCGCCCAAGCCGCCCGAAGTGCTAGCACCGGAGACAGTCTATCGGCGAACGTGTGGGCTTGGGTTCATGCCCTTGCGCCAAAGCTGCGTCGGGCGGGATCGAGAGTCGAGACGATGGTCCCGCTATGTAGCGCAAGCAGCCCAACTGACCGTTGGAGGTATGTTTCTACTTGTAAACCCTGCCGTCTTTGATGACGTGCACCACGTGCCGCAAGGATTCCATTGAGTGCAGTGGGTCCCCGTCCACGACAATGATATCAGCGAGCTTGTCCGGCGCCACAGTGCCCAAATCGTCATGCTTCAAAAGCTTGGCTGGCCAGAAAGTGGCCGCGCGCAGTGCGTCCATGGGATCCATCCCGAGGCGGACGAACATCTCCAGCTCGCGCCAGGTGGAGTCGAAGTGGAAGTTCATTGGCACGCCAGAGTCGGTGCCGGTGATCAATGTAACTCCCGTGCTGCGGAGTTGTGCGAATTTGTTGGCCAGGGTGGGGACGCGTCGCCGGACCAATTGGAAATAGGGCATGCGTTCGGGATGATCGAGCGAGCGGCGTACGTCCTCATAGATGTCCGGCGGTAGGTCGGCCTTCAGGCGCTGGTCGTCGAGCCGCGTAGGAAACTGGTCCACCGTGTAGGGATAGAGGTAGAGACCCTCAACCGTGGGGCACCAGAAGAGCGTGGCGTTGCGCTCACGCAGCAGGGCCAACACATCGTCGGGGTAGCCGGCTTGCGTCGCCAGTCCGGTGTGCTCGAAGCAGTCGGCGCCCGCGCGGATCCCTTGCCGAATCTCTTCTGCGCGGTGCGCGTGCATGGTGACATGGCGGCCAGAAGCGTGCGCTGTCTCCACGATGACCTTCAGCTCCTCGAGCGTCATTTGGTCCTGATCAATCACCTTGATCAGGTCCACGCCGGCGTCAATCAGTTTTTTTGTTTTGGCGCGGGCGTCCTCAGGCCCGTTAACCGTCCAGCGAAAGGACGCCTCGAGTGGCGGAACGACTTTTTGCAGGAAGGGCCCGCTGGCAAAGACGCGCGGTCCCGGTACTTCGCCCCGATTGATGCGCTCCCGGACGGCGAGAATATCCTCGAGCGGTGCACCTACATCGCGTACTGTTGTGACGCCGGCCATCAGCAGCTCCTTGGCGGAGATGGGCATGATGACGTCGCGCCACTTGTCGCGATAGACGCGGTCCCAGTGGTCATAATCGGCGTGGCCGATGATCATCAAGTGCACATGCATGTCCATCAGGCCGGGGAGAACGGTGTAGCCCGCGGTCGAAATCACGTGCGCGTTCGCCGGAATCGAGACTTCCCCCTGGCGTCCGACCGCTTCAATGTGGTTGCCGCGAACGACAATGACGGAGTTTTCGAGCGGTGCGCCGCCGAAGCCGTCAATCAACCGCCCGCCCGAGAGGGCGAGCACTCCCTCCGCTCGCGACCGCTGGGCTCGAGGTTGGCCGGTCGCCAACCAAACACCCGCGGGAACAACGAAAACGGAGGCTATTAACGCGAATCCGCGACGCATAGGAGACTCCTTGGACAGAAGTAGCAAGGGCGCGCCGAATTCTAGCATTGGACCCACCAACAGAGGTCTTGCGCTTTCTGCGTGGGCGGTTCACTTCTGAATGCGAAATGAGGCCGCCGGGCTGGTGGGTAAGGAGTGCGAAAAGGTTTTCCTATATTGTGGAAGGATTGCTCCTCAATGGGACAAAAACAACTACCTCGGGAAGCAGGCCGAGGCAGAAATCCAGTCTCAGGAAGGGATCCTTTTGGGCACGATTCCTTGGCTGCTGCACCCTCGAATGCGCTTGAGATGGTCACAGTGCTACCAAATTGAGCCGTATCAAAAGGACTTGTGGGCGTGTTCTAGTACCACCTTTTGTACTAATTTTCTTAATCGCATAGTGCCCTGCGACCTCGAAAGCTGCGCCGCGTGTCTCCAAATTCTTTGGCCTCCCTAGACCATCTTGAAATTTCATTTCTGCCCATTCGGAGGAGGAGGTAGCTAAAGAAGTCACAACGGCCCAGCTTCCCGGTAGGAAGTAGCGGGCCTTCTGGTATGCTAAGTGCTGCAATGTGGGTCGTGGCTGTGCATGGGATTATAACCTCCCGCGGGGTCGCGAAAATCGAGCGAGGCTCGGGCTGCGTCCCATTCCGATGCCGGAGGGTATCTCTCGGTCCTCAAACATCACAAGCGCCCCGCCTGCGCTCTCAAGAGAAGCGGCGGTGAGAACGGGCCCCGAACGTGACGTGGCTCTCCTGCCCAGGGAGGAGTTGCGGCAAGTAAACTTCCGGATGAAAACGACGTCGGCCACTACGGAAAGCCGCGTGCCGAAATTTCTTGTTCGGCCGGAGCCACGCTTTGCGGGCTGGGGGTCTGCGCTGGCGCTTTTTTGGACGCCAAATCCTGTTGATCGCGGCGGCTCTGTTGCACGGTTTTCGGGCAGCCTGGTGGAAACGCGGGCGCGAGTGCCGCGGCGGGCCCTGGTCACGTCGACTCTTTTGCATTTCTCCGTGGTCATGTTTCTGGTCCGTGTGCCCATGTGGCTTCATCCTTCGGAGCGATACTTCCGAGCGCGTGAATCGAGCCGGGCGGTCATCTACTACGACTTGGGGCTCGTGAACTTTCTGAAAACTCTTCCCAATATCCAGGAGCCGGGCCCCGGAGGAAGGCCAGGTCGCGGAGATCGTCCAGACCGCCCGCCGGCCCTGGGCAGCACGGCCTTCCACCCGAAGTTCACGATCGTTTCGAATCCCCCGCTGCCGGATAACTCGCGCCAGACGATTTTGCAATCCAATTCGCCGCCGGATCTGCGCATCGCACAGGATCTCAAATTGCCCACCGTCCTTGTGGGCAATCCGCAAGCGGCCCCCAAGCCTCGACTCGAGTTTCATCTCCAAGCGCCGCTCAAGGCGCGGGCCAGAGAGGCGAACGTCGAGCCGCCGCCGAATGTGAAAGTCTTCGCGGTTCCCTCCGATTTTCCACTCCAACTCGCCCCGGCCACAAATGATGCGCCGCACCTGCCCGTCGTCCCGATGTCCGCGTTGCTGGCCACCGCTCGTGCGGCTCAGCCCGGAGAGCCCAGCCCCGGCGGCGAGCAGGTGGGAGATCCCGGTGCGGCGAATGGGATGCTCGTCATCGGAGTCGACTCGTCGGGCGTGGCGCGCCTTCTGGCGCTCCCCCCCGGGAATCGCTACGGATCATTTTCGATTTCCCCAGCGGGCGGGCAGCCCGGCTCGCCCGGTGGTGTTCCCGGGGGTGAAGTTGGTGGCGGCACCGGGGGAGCTGGAACAGGCGGCGACGGCAGCACAGGCGTAGGCCCCGGACACAGCGGTGGTGGCGGCGGTGGTGCGGCTTCGGGTACTGGCCCGGGGTTGACGATCGCAGGCGGCAGCGACGCGGGCGCTGGGGGAGGCACAGGCACGCTCGCCTATTCTCCGTCCACGACGTCGGTAATTCCGGTAATCACGGGTCCATCGGTTCGCAAGAACACCTTGATTATTTCCACGGGCTCGATCGGCGGCGGCGGCTTAGGCGTGTATGGAGCCCTGCGCGGCGGAAAGATTTACTCCACGTTTCTCCCCATGCCGGGAAAGAGCTGGGTCCTGCAGTACGCCTTTGCCGAAAAACCAGCGCCCAAGTCCGCGCCGGGGGCGGCCTCTGTGAACGTGCAACTGGCCGAGGGGCTGGTGGGGCCAGAGCCTGAGCAGCGCTTCGATTTCGATCGGGTGCCGGTGCCGGATGAGAAGGCCGACAAGCTGATCGTTCTTCACGGAGTGATTCGGGCCGACGGATCGGTGGGGGAGTTGAAACTCTATTACGGAGTTCAGCCTGAGATGGATCAGGCCGCACTGGCTGCTTTCAGCCGCTGGAAATTCAAGCCGGCGCTGCGCGCGAACCAACCAGTCACGGTGGAAATCCTAGTGGGCATACCGGCCCGCATGCCAAAAAGCTAGGGGGCGATAAAGGAAGCCGGAAACGAAGAGGGCTTCCTCTGGGAAGGATGATGAGCAAGGAAGCGACGCGCGTGTGGTTCTCGAGTCCGGCGGCGGATTTCGCCGAAGCGGTTGTCCGCGCGCTTGGTCCCGAATTCGAGGTGCAGCGCAGCAGGGAATTCAGTGTGCGGAGATTGTCGGAGCTCGAAGAGTGGTGGGACGTCGTGCTTCTGGACCTGCGTGCGACGGCGCTCGGCGACGCGACAGAATCCGGCCTGCGCTTCCTCGAAGAGCTTCTCCGCATCGAGCTAGTGCCTCCCATTGTGGCCATCGTCGATGCCGATGAACATGTGTTCAGTCTAAACGTGATTGAGAAGGGCGCCTACGACGTGGTCGCCTCGCCGCCCAACATGATTGAGCTTCGGCTAATCCTCCGGCGTGCGGACAAATTCCACCGAGCGGAGAGAGAGGCGCAGCAGTTGCGCGCGCAGCAACAGCAGGGCGGACGGTTACACGAGTTGATCGGCGCGTCGGAATCCATGCAGCAGGTGTTCGCCCTGGCGCAGAAGATTGCGGCGTGCGACGTCACTGTGTTGGTCACCGGGGAAACCGGCACCGGGAAGGAGCTGCTGGCCCGAGCAATTCACCGCATGAGCCAGCGGGCTTCGCGTCCGTTCGTGGCTTTCTCCTGCGCGAACCTGCCCGAGACGCTCGTCGAGGATGAGCTGTTTGGCCACGAGAAGGGCGCCTTTACCGGCGCGTTCATGACGCGCCGCGGACGGCTGGAGGCGGCGAGCGGCGGAACGTTGTTCCTCGACGAGGTGGGGGATCTGAGTCTCAGCCTGCAACCCAAGATGCTGCGCGTCCTGCAGGAGCGCACGTTCGAGCGCCTGGGCAGCAATACCCCAGTGCAGGCGGATATCCGGCTCGTCTGCGCGACGCACCGGAACGTCGCGGAGATGGTCCAGCAGGGAAAGTTCCGCGAAGACCTTTACTACCGACTGGACGTGGTGCAATTGCACCTGCCACCCCTCCGGCAGCGGCGCGATGACATCCCGCTGCTGGCCCACTACTTCCTGCAGCGCTTCGGGCAGCAGTTTGGCAGGAAGCCCCAGCACTTTTCGCGCCCAGTCTTGCAGGCCATGGAGGAATACAGCTGGCCGGGGAATGTGCGCGAGCTGGAAAACATTGTCCAGCGCGCGGTCGTGTTGGCGGAAGGGCCCACCATCGAGGTCTGGCACCTCCCGGCGTTGTTCCACAAAAGTTTTGAGCCGGCGGCTCCGCGCGCACAGTCCTACGAGGCAGAGGTCCGCGAATTCAAGCGCCGCCTGATCCTGCGGACGTTGGAGCAATGCGGCTGGCACAAGACGGAGGCGGCCCGAACACTGGGCATGGCCCGAAATTACCTGCATCGTCTGATCAACCAGTTGGAAATCCAACCGGAAGCAGAGGAGCCTCCCGAGGAGTCCCCGCCGAAGCCGTTTCCTTCTGACCGGCTGATGTAAGTTTAGCGATGCCTGAAACCTTCAAGACTGCACCTCCGCGCAACGGCAAGGCACGCCCCGAGCGGGGCGGCGAAACCTCATTCCGCGAAGAGATCTGCTTGCCGTTCCTGCTCAAAGCACAAAACGAGGATGGTGGCTGGGGCTATCGCCTGGGTCAACGCAGTGCCGTCGAGCCGACCAGTTGGACCCTTTTAGAGCTGGCCAGCCTCTCGGATTCGAGCGCATTTGAGCAGGCGGCCGGCGGCGCGATCAATTGGCTTCTTGCCGGGCAACTGCCGGACGGCTCGTGGGCTGCCTATCCGGATCAGAAGGAGGGTTGTTGGACGACAGCCCTGGCCGGCCTGGCGCTCCACGCCCACGGTCGCGCACAAGATGCGGTGGCCAAGGGCTTCGAGTGGCTCTGCGATGCCTGGCCGGGCGAGGGCGCCCTGTGGCGCCGCCTGCAGCAGCGGCTGTTCGCACGTTCCAACGCCGTGCGCCAGAACCCCTCGCTGCGCGGCTGGAGTTGGACACCGGGAACAAGCAGTTGGGTCGAACCCACTGCCTACACGCTCATCCTCTTGCATCATCTATATCCGAATGAGCTGCCGCGGCGCGTGGAGAAGCGTCGGCGACTCGCGGAAGCGATGCTCTACGACCGGATGTGCCCCGGCGGTGGATGGAACTCCGGTAACCCCTTAGATTACGGTGTGGCGGGTGTGCCCCTTGTTGTCCCCACGGTTTGGGCGCTGCTGGCGTTGCAAGACCACCCTGCACGCCGAGAAAACCAGGCGAGCTTGGAGTGGCTCGCGCGAGCTTGCGAAACTATGCAGGGGCCGGCTTCGCTGGGTCTGGCGCACATTTGTCTCGCGGCCTACAGCCGTCCGGCGGGCTCATTGGAGCCCACTCTGCGTGGACTGTACGCGAAGAACGAGTTCTTGGGTAGCGTGCCGGTAGCGGCCTGGGCGGCCATGGCGCTCGGCCCGGAATGTCGCTGGTTGTCTTGGCAGCGCAGGGGAACCGGACAACCATGAGCGTTTCGAACAGCCAACTCCTGCCGTCGTTCAAGCGACCAGACGCACAGGTGGCCATCCGCCGCGCGGAGGGCTATCAGGCCAACCTCTCCAATCTGATCTACGAAACTCTCAATGAATTTGGGGTTTCCGTTCGTGGCCAGGTGGTCCTGCTGAAGGCAAACTTTGTGGGGCCGGACCCGCGCGGCGTGGTCAATACCCATCCGGCCGTGGTGGGCGCGGCGCGGGAGTGTTTCCTGCGCCTGGGAGCCAAGGAAGTGATCGTGGCCGACGGGCCTGCACTCGAGCGCGACACCGAAGGGATTCTCGAGATGATGCGCCTGCGGGAATTCATTGGCCCGCTCGCCGGCTCCTTCGTGGACCTGAACATAGGAGATGTGCGGTGCGTTCCGCTGCGCACCAGGGCCTCTTCGCTTCGCGAGCTCTATCTGCCGGAAGCTGTGCTTCGGGCCGACTTCATTGTTTCTATGCCCAAGCTGAAAACACATCACTGGGCGGGTGTCACGCTCTCACTCAAGAACATGTTCGGCATTGTGCCGGGCAGTTGCTACGGGTGGCCCAAGAACATTCTCCATTGGGCGGGGATCACGCGGGCCGTGCTCGATATCACGAGCACGGTCCGGCCGGATTTCGCCATCGTGGACGGCATCCTGGGCATGGAAGGCAATGGCCCGATCCAAGGGGTACCGAAGCCATGCGGAGTGCTGGTGATGGGGAACGACCCCGTCGCGGTGGATGCCACCTGCGCGCGGATCATGGGTCTGGTACCTGAACGCATTGAGCATCTCGCGCAGGCTTCCTATTTGCTCGGGCATTTACGAGATGAGAAAATCAGGCAAATCGGCGAAAGTGTTGCGAGCGTGCGCACGCCCTTTGAGGTGCTTCCTTCATTCCGGCGGCTGCGCGCCGGAGGAAGACACCGGGGGCACTCAAACTGTCTTGCTTGAACAGGACATCAGGATAAGAGAAGGACCGCGACTTGAATCATGGCTACCCAGAACCAATACACTCCGCCTAAGGGGTCGCTAGACGATACTTCGAACGCCCGCGTTTACCCGGATGTCGCACCGCTACCCGCGGTCGAGGCAGGCCCAACATCGAGGTCGGCTGCGGGCGCCGTCCTGAGCAAGACCGTCTCTTTTCCTGTTTTCTTGGCCGGGCTGCTGGTGGCGGGCGTTTTTGTGGGCACTCGTTTAAACCTGGGAGATCCAGACACCTGGTGGCATATCCGCGTGGGTCAGAAGATCCTTACGGAGTGGAAATGGCCGACTACCGATCCCTTCTCGTTCACTGTTTCGGGGAACGACTGGATGGCCTACGAATGGCTGGGCGAAGTCTTGATGGGCTTCTCCACGCGATGGGGTCGGCTCGTGGGGCCGACGATTATGCTGGTCGCAGTCACGGCTTCGTTTATGCTGCTGCTCTACTACTACGCCTATCTGCGTTCCGGAAACATCAAGGCTGCCTTCGTGGCCTCGGCTCTTGTATTGCCGATGGCCGAAGGTTTTTTTGCTTTGCGCCCGCAGTTGATCGGCTACAACTTTCTCCTCATCACTCTAATTTGTCTCGAGCACTACCGGCGGGGCCGGCGAAAAGTTGTGTGGGGGCTCCCGGTGCTGTTCCTGGTATGGGTGAACACGCACGGAACGTTTGTTTTCGGGTTCCTGGTGCTGGGGCTGTTTTGGGTTAGCGGGTGGGTGGAGTTCCGCAAAGGCGGGCTCTTTGCGGAGCGCTGGACACCTTCCCAACGGCGTCAGCTCGCCGCGGTTATCCTGCTTTGCCTTCTCGTCCTCCCACTCACTCCCTACGGAACGCGGCTGGCTGCCTATCCGCTGATCTTGAGTCTTTCTCAGCCGGTGAATGTGGCGAACATTCAGGAGTGGCAGCCCCTCGGCTTCAACATGTTCATGGGCAAGGTGTTCCTCAGTGTGCTTCTCGTGTTTTTTCTTGCCCAGGTGGTTGCTCCGCTAAAGTATCGGCTGGACGAGGCGGCCCTGCTTGTCTTTGCCGCTTACGCAGGCTGCGTGCACCTCAGGTTCATTTGTTTGTTCCTACTAGTGTTAACGCCGTTGCTGGCTGCGCAGCTGGCACGGTGGATGCCTCCCTACCAGGCGGCTAAGGACCACTTCGTTTTGAACGCCGCTTTACTCGGGATGATCGCCGTTGGACTAGTGGTGTTCTTTCCTTCCGATCGCAAGCTCGAGCGCTCGGCGGAAGAACGTTACCCGCTGAAAGCGGTGGAATACCTGCGCAGCCACCCGGTCCGGGGTCCCATGCTGAACGACTACGGTTGGGGCGGCTACCTGATCTGGGCGCTCAGCCCCCAGCACAAAGTCTTTATCGACGGTCGGGCGGACATTTATGAGTATGCCGGGGTTCTTACAGATTATCTCAGCATCATCAGGCTTGAGCCTCGCACGCTGGCACTGCTACGTGCGTACGGGATTGAATCCTGCCTAATTCCGCGGAAGAGCCCGTTGGCCACTCTGCTAGGAGCGCTGCCGGATTGGGAGCGGGTCTACGCGGACGATGTGAGCGCATTGTTTGTCCGCAAACAGAAGCTGCAGGGTGGAGGAGTAAGTTCGAGCAATGCGCCTCCTGCTCAGGCGAAGCCAATGACTGGGTCGAGCTGGTCTTTCTTGCCAACTGCTGAGAGGCAGGGAACGGGCTCCTGAGCCGTCGCATCCAGCAATGGCTCTAGCGGCTTTGGTCATGCTGCAGGAGGCTCGTGCCGCTTTCCCGTTTTCTTGGGCTTGCTTCTCGTTCCTGGGGTGCCTCTAACTCAGCCGCTGCCCTCAAAATCGATCGTCTTAAGCTACTAATTTCTCGCGAGATCAAATCCGAAAAATCCTAGAGGGAATGGGCGCGTTCGGTAGATTCTATGCTCAGGCGAGACACTTCCCTAGCGACAGCAATTGTGAGAGCGAGCAAGAAGAAAAACAAGAGACTAAATTGCTTGAAGCCCAGCGATGTCAAAGCCAGTTCCAGCGGAAAAAGGAGTATAAGCGGCAATGCCAGCGATAGCTTTCTGGAGCTCCAGCGTTCACCCATCGCCTTGAAGTGATTCAGTATCAAGAAAGCTGACAGAATTAAGGGGGTCAGATCATGGAGGAACAGGTAGTAGCTTGTTAATAGAACGATCAGAATCGCGAATGCGAACTTCAACTCGAATGTTCTTTCCGTTGGGTCGGACTTGGTACCGAGCTTCCGACTCGCCCATACAATTAGGAGGAGTGACAGGATCAAAATTGACCCAGTTCGGATTGGGTTAGAAACCTTCCCAGCCAGCAAGAGGTCAACAATGCCTCTTAAGTTGGGCATGCCAGCGGGATAAATATGAGGGGTCTCATGACCTGGCGCATTCATCCGAGATAAGAATTGCACGTATTGAAAAAGGCCTGCCGGACCGACCAGCAAAAGCGAGGCCAAAACCACAGCAGCACTGCCGAATAAAAATCCATAGAAGAATTTCAATCTCCTGCCGAGCAAGAAAATGAAGACGAAAGGCAAGATAGTCTGAAATTTTACCAACCCGGCAGCTAGCCAGCCTCCCGCCTGGAAGTCACGATTTTTCTTGAGGCCTATGTATGCAAGCGCGTAGGCCAGCAGAACCAGAAAAGAGTCCTGTCCTTGCAAGATCGTCGTTAGAGCTGGATAGAAAGAAACTCCAACCAAGATCAAACGCTCGACGGTGCCAAACTCGGCACCGTAGGGTCGCAATAGGAACAACAGCAACCCCAACAGCGACAGATTAGAGAAAGTCCACAGGAGATAGGCGGTCGAAAACGAGAAGTATGCTAACGGAAGGAACAGCCACACCTCAAAGGGAGCATGGATGAACGGAAGCGGATCTCGGTGTCCGGTGAACTCTTGTTGTACCGCTAGTTGCTGATCAAAATCATACAAGCCGCTGACGCGGCCCTGCCGAACCAACTTCCCCGCTCCGTAGAACGCAATAAAATCACCGGAAGTACCCAGAGCGTTAGCTCTGAGAGGCCACCAAAGAAGAAGAAACATGATCGCTGGAGCGACAAGAGCACACACCACCAGGGTCGCAATTGGCCTTCGCATGTTCAACGATGTTCCATTGAGCGCAATCCGCTAAACCATCCTTTTATCAAACACATTCCTCTTTCGGGTCCAGATCGTCACGGCGGTTCGCCAGGCCCACCACCTCCGATTGCGGCTAAGATGATACTGCAGTTCGCGCCGACTTGGGATCCACCGATAGCCCCGCCGCAGTCGGGCCAGGATTGCTGGGGATGACGATAAGGACGGTTCCTCTGTTGCGGCATGGCAGTCAACGACACAACCGTGCGCCGTGCCGATCTCCAGAACGGTGGCCGCCGTCGAACGTGTCTCGAAGGAGCAAGTGGTTGAGCTCGTTGTTGAAATGGGGTTAAGGAATGGACAGAATAAGGCCATAAGATCTCGCGCACCGAATGATCTCGAGGATGCTGGTCAAGCTTATGTGTAAAAATGCCGTAGAAGGGTTTTGATCAACCTGGCAATCCCAGCGGAAGATAAAAAACGGACGCTGGACCAGGCAGGATTCGTCATGGCTCAAGATTGCCGAAACGGACATGATTAACCAGAAGCGTGTGGCAGTGGTGATGCCAGCCTACAACGCCGCCAAGACGTTGGAGAAGACTGTCCGGGAGCTCCCGGAGATCGTGGACGTAAAGATCCTGGTCGACGACCACAGCTCAGATGAGACGGTACGAATGGCCGAGGCCCTAGGCCTGCAGGTCTTCGTTCATGGGAAGAACTACGGTTACGGTAGAAACCAGCAGACTTGCTACCGCGAAGCTTTGCTGGCGGGTGCAGATATCGTCGTGATGGTTCATCCCGACTATCAGTACACACCACGGTTGGTCACGGCAATGGTCAGCATGATTGCGTTCGACGTTTATGATGTGGTTTTGGGCTCGCGAATCATCGGCGGTGGCGCACTCAAG
>DATFXF010000117.1:0-3686 GCA_035258565.1 Candidatus Acidiferrales bacterium | reverse complement strand
GGCGGGTCCTGCCGGTGACGTACGTAGTGCCGCACTACCGTCTGCTTTCGCGAAGGCTGGTGGAGAGACTCCACGCCGCGAATAAGACCGTGATTACCTGGACCGTCAACGACCGCAGGAAAATGCTGCGTGCCGCCGAGTGGGGCGTGGACGGGATTATTTCGGACGATACGAAGTTGTTGGTGGAAGTGCTGGGGCGAAGGTAGTTGCGAAGCTCCTTGCTCCTGTCATCCTGAGCGAGCCCGAGTCCCGCAACGCGGGATGAGGGCGAGTCGAAGGATCTATGCAGTTGAAGGTTGCCAGGAGGGCGCAAATCGCAAATGCATAGATCCTTCGACTACGCGCTCGCGGTTGCTCACGCTCCGCTCAGGATGACAGAGGCTTTAAAGCTTGCGCACAGGCAAGAGTGCCTGTGCCACGCCACAAAAAAACCCTCCTGTCATTGCGACAGGAGGGGTGTGAGCGAGGACGTACAACTGGCCCTAAACTTTTCCCGTGTAGCACAGGCGCCCTCGCCTGTGCAGCCCCACACAACCGGGGGCGCTGCGCTACACGACGCAGCCGAGGGCGGCTGCGCTACACCTTCGTTCTTGTCGCTGCGCTCCAAACCGCTCCGGGCTCTCGTCTCCTCAAGCTCCTTCTGCGCCTGTAACCCACGGCTCCCACCCCAGCACGCGAAAACCGCGCGCGCCGGGGACCCCAGAGCTCGGCGCGCAAGTCGGCCTCGCCGCGTTAGATCGCTTTCTCTACGTGAAACTGTTCAGCCTCCGTGGAGCCTTCGAGCGCCGTGGTGGAAGACTGCCCGTTAGCAATCGTCTGGGTGATGTCGTCAAAGTATCCGGTACCGACAAACCTCTGGTGCCGCACCGCGGTGTAGCCGGCTTCAGCGTTTTCAAATTCCTGCTCTTGCAGGCGGGAATACGCCGTCATGCCTTCTTTGGCGAAAGCCCGCGCCAGCTCGAACATGCTGTTGTTTAGCGCGTGGAACCCGGCCAGAGTCACGAACTGGAATTTGTATCCCATGGCCCCCAGCTCGCGTTGGAACTTGGCGATGGTAGCGTCGTCGAGCTTGCGTTTCCAGTGGAACGAAGGCGAGCAGTTGTAGGCCAGCATCTTGCCCGGGAACTTGGAGCGGATGCCTTCGGCGAAGCGCCGTGCTTCTTCCAGGTTCGGCTCTGCGGTCTCGCACCACAACATGTCGACGTAAGGCGCGTAGATCAAGCCACGGCTTATGGCTGCATCCAGGCCGCCTTTGTAGCCCAGGAAGCCGTCAGGAGTGCGTTCGCCGGTGAGGAACTCGAGGTCGCGGATATCACTGTCCGTAGTAAGCAGGCGGGCGCCGTTGGCGTCCGTACGTGCGATCAGCAGCGTGGGGACGCCCAGGATGTCGGCCGCCAGGCGCGCTGCCACCAGCTTGGCCACAAATTCCTGTGCAGGAACCAGGACCTTGCCGCCGAGGTGTCCGCACTTTTTGGCCGAAGCCAGCTGGTCTTCAAAATGGACGCCGGCCGCGCCGGCTTCGATCATGGATTTCATCAGCTCAAACGCATTGAGGGCTCCGCCAAAACCGGCTTCGGCATCGGCCACGATGGGCGCGAACCAGTAAATGCCGTTCTTGCCCTCGGAGTGGTGGATCTGGTCGGCGCGCAGGAAAGCGTTGTTGATCTCCTTGACCACGGCGGGGACGCTGTTGGAAGGATAGAGACTCTGGTCGGGATACATCTGGCCAGCCAGGTTGGCGTCGCCTGCCACTTGCCAGCCGCTCAAGTAAATGGACTTCAGGCCTGCCTGTACCTGCTGCAGGGCCTGGTTGCCGGTGAGCGCGCCCAGAGCGGAGACGAAATCGTCTTCGTGAAGCATTTCCCATAGCCGCTCCGCGCCCAGACGGGCGAGCGAGTGTTCCACATGGACCGTGCCGCGCAGGCGGACTACATCTTGGCCGGTGTAATTCCGGGTAATGCCTTTCCAGCGGTCACAGGTGCTCCATTGTCTTTCCAGTTCCGATGCGTTGTGGAGTTGCACGGTTTTTGCTCCTCTAGTGTTTGTCGAGGCGTACTACTGTCCCCGCGGCTACTATTGGATTCCCCGGCTGGAAGACGCGCAAATCGACTCGTCCGATTCGGACCACTGGGTCACACAGAATCCCAGAACGTGAAGAGTGAGGGGGTCTATTTTCTTGGAATATAGTTGAGCAGCTCCAATAGCCCTGATTACCAGCGAGCCGCCTGTGTCGCTATCTGCTAAAGGTTTTTACCTCGCCTGGCACAGGAGTTGATTGGGCGGGTATTGGGACTTTGCTATCTTTCGGACTGGGCCACCCCTTCATGCTCGTTCCCTTGGAGCCTACTACGATGCAACCTCTACGTATTGCTTCCTCAAGTGTCAACTTGTCGTTTCCAATTGTCACTTCCGACTCCACAGGTTTGATGGAATTACTCATGGTCTTAGTGACAACCTTCTGAAAGGATGCAGGTGGCACCGAGGTTGTTATCTGTATTGGTCGAACTACGCTAAGGATTGACACAACAATGCCCGCAATGCCGAAGACAACGCCCGGGGCAACATGCCTCAACGCAACCTTTGCGTCTCCGAACGAAGCGTTGATGTCTTGAGTCTTGTCGAATACGCCTTTCACGTAGAGTCGGTAGCCCAGATAAGCGAATCCGAATCCAACCATCAAACACGCGATCCTGAAAACGTTCCCGATAAGAACCAGTTGCGTATCGTCAGCCACGACGACACCTCCATTTTCTTCTTGAGCCAACTCAGGTACTCATTGTAAGCAGAATCTTAGGATTTTCGCAAATTATTCGCCTACCCCTGACAGTTGTCCAGCGGCTAAAGCCGAATTTCTCTTCGCCACCTACGGCACGGCTGAAGCCGTGCCCTGATCCCTTCAGAGGCTGAAGCCAAAACCAAGGTTCCACCGCAGCCCGCAAACATCAGGTGTGCTGGGCTCACGGGATCACGGGGGACCCCGGTGATGCGTTCATGGTTCGTTGGGAACTAGTTATTCGCGACTGTGCAGTTAGCCACGCACTTCAGCGAGAACACGTCGATTTCGGCTTTCTTGTGGGGAATTTTCTGCCCCGCCTCCGGCACCACTACCAGCGACTGGGGGCCGTCAGCCACGTTGAAGGTGCATTCAAAGGTCAGAGACTGAACACCCCGCTGCTGGCAGGCGTTCTGCTGGAGCGCGGTTTCGAAGGCGTCAGGCTGGGCGTGCAACTGATCGGCTACCTTGGAGGGCAGGATGGCAACCGCCATCGGCACCGGCGATTTGATCTTCACGCTGACCTTCTCGCCATCGTGCTCCGGCTGCAACCCGCCGTAGACCTTGGTAAACGAGGTGAGGTCGTATTTTTCTTTGAACTGGCGGATCCATTGATACTCGGGCTGAATGCAGTTCTCGATGCAGACCCAGCGGTAGTACTGGATATGAACGTCGTTGGGCGAGACGAAGTGCCGGGTCGCCGATCCCGACCCAGTCAGCACCGTCGTGACTCCCACCCCGATGGCGCGGTCGACTTTGCTTTTAGGGTCAAGCACCGCTCCCATCCCGGCAAAGACGGCGCGGTCCACGCTGTTTCTCTCGTCGCGGATAATCAGAACCATCGCTGCCGGCGGCAGCTGGCAGGTATAGGTGGCCTTGACGACGTGCTCTTGCCGGCACATGTAGTTAATGC
>DATFXF010000116.1:0-3424 GCA_035258565.1 Candidatus Acidiferrales bacterium | reverse complement strand
CGCTTCTCCTGGGGAGTCAGCTTGCCTTGTGGGGGTCTATTTGATGGTTCCATTGGTGCGCAGCTGCTGACCGATGCGACGAATTTCGCTCTCGCCCCGGCGCAGCGCCTCGCCGCTGGTATGCACCGAGTAATTGCCGAGGACGAGCTCATGCGAATGCTTGGCCGCGGAGCCGAGCACGAACCCCGTCTTGCCCTCGGCAGTAAAGTCAATCGGCCCCTCGGATGGCTCAAAGATCGCAATCTCGCCGCTGGGAATCGGCGCTGAGGTCCGAAGCGTGCCCTGGTGCACCGCTACCCAGGCCACGGTGTGGCCCTTCGGAGGGTCGTACGTCCACCGCTCCCCGTGTCCCAAGCTCACCAACAGGTAGGTCATCGGAGGCGCCTCAACCGAACTCTTCGCGTTACCGTACTCCCCGAGGATGACCCGCGCCGGTCCCTCGACGGGAATGTCCTTGGGCTCCACGTAACGACTTGCATAGGGCGCGTTCTCCAGCTCGGGCGGCAGGGCGACCCACAACTGAAAGGCCCTGACCCTCCCCAGCTTGGGTTCGCCGGTATGCCAGACGCCATTGCTTGCCCGCATCCACTCGACGCCACCGGTCGGCAAAAGGCCGTCCCTCCCCGTCGTCTCGGCATAGCGGATGGCCCCCTCGAGCATCACCGTCACTGTCGCGATGCCCGAATGCGGGTGCCAAGCGAACCCCATGGGCGTGGGCGCAAAGCGGCCGTCGAATGCGGCGAGGTCCAGGAAGACGAAGGGCTTGATCAGCTCGCCCAAATCAGAAGGGCTCACCAGTCGAGTGATCGGGCCCTGCGTGTGTCCGCGCGTGCGATAGACGATTTTGCGAACGGGATTGTGAATCATTTGTAACATGACAACTTATTTCTCCAACTTTCTCGCTTCTGCGCCTTCCTCGGCGGAATGCCCGAGCTTTTTGAGCAGCTCGATGAGCGTCGCGCGCTCCTTTTCCGAAAGGGCACTGGCTGCCAAATTCATCGCCGTCTTGTGGCCGGCGAAAACCTTCGCCGCCTGCTCCTTTCCCCGTGCGGTCAATCGGACGACGCGAGCCCTCCGATCGCTCGGGTGAGCCTCTCGCGCTACCAATCCGCATGCTTCGAGTCGATCCACGGCGGTGGTGATGGCCCCACTGGTGAGCCCGATGCGCCGGCCAATCTCGTTGACCGGCTGGGGCCCTTTGTGAAGAAGCATCTCCATCACCCCGAAGTCCGAAAGCCCGACCTCGAAGGCCTCAATGCTCCGAACCGCCAGGCGTTCGAGTGCTCCGTGCGCCTTCATCATCACCAGCCAAAGATGCGTGCCCGAAAGGTCGGGCGGCTTTCCTCTTTTCGCGGCTCTCTTCACCTCCGACATATCTTAATGTCAAGATACTTTTTGTCAAGATACTACGCGGCGGCGCTGAAGATCTGGCAGATGCCATTGAGCAGGAGCCTCGACTTCGTTGATGGGTTCCCGAAACGAAGGAAGGCCCCACGAATGATTGAGCAGCGTCGTCTTCGCCGCGACTCGCTGGGTTTTCGGCGGCTATCGCACGACCTTGATGTTGAATTGCCCGGTGCCCAGGGACTTCCACAGCGCGAGCCACAGCGACAAATAACTCTCCACGGCTCGCGCAGTAGTGATGTCGCCGAGGTCAATGATGTCCTTCCACCCGAAGGCCTGCAGCAATTCGCGAACCGCATTCTTCGCCTCGCCATCGTTGCCGCTGATGAACACGGTATGAGAATCCGAGACCTTGAGTGGATCAACCATCACTGCGCAGTTCATCGTGTTGAGCGCCTTGACTACCTTTGCTTGAGGAAAAGCTTTCTGAATCTGCTCGCCCAGCGACTCAGGCACCCTCTGCTGCGGCGGCAGAATGTTGCCGACGTCAATAAGAACTTTCCCCGCCAGTCGCTTCTCCCCGGCCGCGCGAAGGGCATCCAGCGAGTTGGCGCCGTGCGTGCAATTAAAGAGCACCTCACCAAAGCCAGCGGCGTCCGCAAAGTTCCCGGTCTGCGCGCGAGCACCGGCACGCTTCGCCCAGCCAACCGCCTTTGGGTTTTTGGCGTCGCGAGAGCCCATCATCACGTCATGTCCGAGCGCAACCAGCTTCGAGGCGATCGCATCTCCGACCATTCCAGTTCCCAGCACTCCGATCTTCATCGTCTGCTCCGGATCTCGACGGTCACGTCCACAATGGCTCCGGCCCCCGTCTCGGTTCCTATTTATTTCGCGTGGTCGGCCGTCGAGTGAGCGTGCTCCAGCTCGGCAGCGACCGCATCTGCACCGAGCGCAATCATGAATTCGTTGCCGGCCGAGGGATATGCCGCCTTCATCCGCTCCACCAGCGTCTTCTTCTGCTCGTCGGACAGCTTGTCTCGACCGGCGTGCAGCGCCTCCACCTCTTTGCGGTACTTGGTCAAATATTGTTTCTCCCAATTGAACAGCGACGTGTCTCCAGCCGAGCCGTGACCGGGGAACACTCGCTTGACGCCCTTGAGAGCGCGAGAGAGTCGATCGAGATTCTTTATCCAATCGGCGGTGTGCCCGTCATTGGTGTAGGCGTGCGAGCCATTGAGCACCTCGTCGCCTATGAATGCCGCGCCCACCGGGCTGGTCAGCTCCCAGTAGGAATCCGCGTAGGATTCCCCTGGGCCTAAGTCGTGGACGACAAACTCCAGCTCGTCGAAGGTGAGCTTGTCGCCGTCCTGCGCTTCGTGGTCAGCAAACTTTCGCTGCGGAGGCCACTCGGCTCCGAAAACCGGCTTCCATTGCTTTTCCTTAGCCCCGTCCCAGTCGCGAATGACTTTCGCAACCCGCGCCGTGGCGTAGACAGGCACGCTCTTGCCTTCCATCAGGTAGACAACGCCGTTGTAGTGATCCGGGTGCCCGTGCGTCAGCAGGATGGCCCGCAGGGGTTTTCCAAGCGCATCAACCTTTGCACGCAGCGCCTTCGAGTCGGAGACGGTCAACGCGCTATCGATGGCGACGAGGCCATTTCGGCCCTCCACGACGTAGCAGTTCACCATTAGTCCCTGCGTGCTGGCGGCGAATTGATGAATCGGAGGCGAATCTTGCCCCGCTTCCGTTGCTTTGACTCGCGATGAAGCCAACAAGAGAACACCGACTTGAAGTATTGAGATTCGCATGCCCCTATGATGCGCGGTGCTCCAATTGGGGTCAGCAATCTAAGGTTGCGCTGAAGTCAACATCCATTCGCCTCCAACCGTGGGTTCGTGCACATGAGCAAATCGAATGCCGACCTGT
Organism: Candidatus Acidiferrales bacterium; assembly: GCA_035258565.1. Taxonomy (GTDB): domain Bacteria; phylum Acidobacteriota; class Terriglobia; order Acidiferrales; family UBA7541; genus DATFXF01. Next base: position 154 of record DATFXF010000116.1, on the reverse strand, counting down.
TTGCCAGCGTGATGCCCTTCGTCGCAACAGTCGAACAGCACAGCCTAACGCGTGCAGCGCAGATGCTCGGTGTGACGCCGTCGGCGGTCAGCCGCGCCATTGCCCGGCTCGAATCTGATTTGGGCGCGCACCTGCTGAACCGAACGGCTCGCAC
>DATFXF010000115.1:0-3381 GCA_035258565.1 Candidatus Acidiferrales bacterium | reverse complement strand
AGACTCTGACCGAAGCCAACGGTGACGTTGGAGTTCTTTGGCGGTCTGTAAGAACTTCCAGCCTCACTTGGCTCCTTTTGCCGCCAGTGGCACGTAGGGATCCGGCGTGCCCGGCGCGATCGGCGGATGCTTTTTCAAGCTGTCCTCGAACTCCACTACGATCTTCATGGACGGCGTCGCGTTCCACGTGTTCCGGAGCGCTGTCTCCGGATACTCTTCCTTGGGGTCCGTGATGAGGTCGAACGCTTTGGGTGATCCGAGCCTGAGAGGCGGGGTCCACCAATCCCGCTGCTCGTCGTAGAAGACCACCTTCCAGTTTCGCCATTTAACCGCCTCGAGGCGATCCGCCACGAACACGGGAAAGCCTTCGCGGTTGGACTTTTCGGACTTGCCGAACAAGAACTCGGTCTGGTCCACCCCATCGATTGCGCGATCCTTCGGCACCTGGGCACCCGCGAGCCGGGCGAGCGTGGTGAACGTGTCCACCTCGTGCACGATCTCGTTACTCACGCGGCCGGCGGGAATCCGGCCCGGCCAGCGAATGATAAACGGCGTCCTCAGCGAGCCCTCCATGTGGGTGAAGTAGTAGCCGCGCCAGGGCCCTGACGAGCCTTGCCACGGCCAGGTCGCCTCGGGGCCGTTGTCGCTCGTGAACACGACGAGGGTGTTGTCGCGAATTCCGAGCGAATCGATCGCATCGAGGATCTCTCCCACGTGCGCATCCATTTCGGCGAGCGTGTCGGGGAAGTCGCCGTACCCGGTCTTGCCCGCGAACTTCGGATTCGGGAGCGTGGGGAAGTGCACCTGGGTGAACGGCACGTAGGCGTAGAACGGTTTGCCCGAGCGCACGCCGCGCTTCATAAAGTCTATCGTCCGGCGGGTGATCTCCGCATCAATCAGGCGGCGCTGGTCCAAATCATACACGGCCAGCTGGCGACTTTTTTCGCCCTTCCGGCCTTCCATGATGTGCGTGAATGCGACGCCAGCAGCCTTCGCCCCCGGGTCCGAAGGCCAGAAGGCTTCGTCGGTCGTCCGCGGGATGCCATACCACTCGTCAAAACCTTGATCGTTCGGCAGCCGTCCGTCGACGCTGCCCAGATGCCACTTGCCGAAGTGGCCGGTGTTGTAGCCGACGCCCGAAAGCAGTTCGGCGATGGTCACTTCCCACTGCGTGAGTCCGTCCCTCCCGCCGCCGATCGGGACCGAATGCGTACCGGAACGGATGGAAAAGCGCCCGGTCATGATGGCCGAGCGGCTCGGGGTGCATTGCGCCTCGACGTTGAAGTTGAGCAGTCGCGTGCCCTCGCTCGCGAGCTTGTCGATGCGCGGTGTCGGCGCGCCTCGAAGGATGCCGCCCCCATAAACGCCGAGCTCGCCGTAACCGAGATTGTCCATCAGGATGAACACGATGTTGGGTCTCTTCTCTATGAACACGATGTTGGGTCTCTTCTCTGCCGGCGCTGCGACGGCCAGTCCGCTCTCGGCCGCTAGCACCAGCGTCCCCGCGAGCAGATGGCAGCTCATGGGCTTCATACACGACTCCTTAGGATGTGGTTGCTACGCCCTCGCAGTGTTGACACCCCAATCGCGTCATTTCTTGGTGAAGTAGAAAAGATGATTGTAGAAGACGAAGAAGGTCGGGCCATCGGCGGTGTTCTTGCCGGCAAAACTCTGAACCCAGCGCAAGTCGATGCCGTCGGTTTCGCTCCAGAAGAGCGCGGCCTCGGCGCCGAGCCCAACGCTAAAAGACTTAGCGCCCTGGATCTGGGCCAGGACCCCCGCGGGCAAGGTTCCCGGCGGAAGGGTATCCTCCGTCACCTTCCACTGCAGGAAAAAAGGGATGCCCACGTTGAGGCCGCCGCCCAGCATCTGGTAGCCGAGGCCGCCTTGCAGGGAGAACGTGTTTCCCGTCTGAAGATTGGTTTGCTGCGGGCCCACCGGGCCCCCCGTCTTCGGCGAGTAGAGGTCGTAGAGCGCAAGCGTCGCGAGGTTGAAGGAGTGCTTCTTGTCGAACCAGGCGGTAGCCCCCGCGGAGAATTCGTAGCCCCACTGTCCTAGGCCGGAATTGTTGTTGGCGCCGGGAGTGTAGCGGCCGGTCGGAAAGTAGAGCCCAAAACCGCTGATGGCGTCGACGTAGGTAGTGTGCCAGCCAAGCTCGAAGGGCTTGAAGTACATGTCTCCGAACCCGTAGCTCGACGTGGTTACGTCGAGCCGCGGATAATCTATTGACGAACTGGAACCCCACATCGCAAGGGCCACGGCGTAGTTTGCGCCGAGGATCTTTAGAGGGGTCACCCACCACAGATTCAGCCCCGGTGCTGCCAAGACGTTTGACGATCCGGATCCGCCAAGGGTATTGCCGTTGGGACCTACAATACTGGTCGCGACGAAGTCGTAGACAAAGGCGCTCACCACCAAACTCTCTGACGCCTGGGTCCCCGCTTGCAGACCGTACTGGCCGTTGGCCAGGGTGCCAGACAGCTGGGCACGAGCCGAACCGGCTGCGAAAATGGAACCGATGAAGAAGAGTCCCCTGAGTCCTTTGTACATGCCGGTCCCGCGCGCAGAGCTATCGCGCGCCGCACTGTTGCCGCTAGCAGCGTGTATTGCGGGCGACAAGTAAGCCAAAGTCGAATCGATCAAGGAATTGACCACGGCAACACAGAGTGCGAAGCGTTGAACCCAAACGAGGAATTGTGACGAGGCTCCGCAGCCGGTTTGAGTAGCTGAAAGTTAAAGCCCGGCTTTCGCCGGGATACCGCGAGGGGACTTATGAAGCACACCAGCTCCACCCAAGTGGCAAGCATGTCAATCTGCGTGTTGGCTCTCAGTGCGCTGGGCGCGCCTGCTCAGAAAGAGGTGTTGCCCAAGCCTGAGGCACCTTTCAAAGGCAAAATCGGCCGCACGGCGAAGGATTCGAAGCCCGATTTTCCAAAGGGTGTCACCGCGCCGGCAGGGGCTCCGAACATCCTCATGATCTTGACGGATGACGTTGGGTTCGGAGCGAGCAGCACTTTCGGCGGCCCGATTCAGACGCCAAACTTTCAGCGGCTCGCGGACAGCGGACTGCGTTACAACATGTTCCATACCACCGCTCTGTGCTCGCCGACGCGAGCGGCGCTGATCACGGGTCGCAACCACCACACGAACGCAAGCGGGGTCATCACCGAAATGGCCACCGGCTACCCGGGCTACAACTCTCTGATATCCAAGAGCTCGGGTTCAGTGGGGGAAGTCCTCAGGGAGAACGGCTACAACACTTCATGGTTTGGCAAAATGCACAACGTGCCGGACTGGATGTCGAGTCAGGCGGGTCCGTTCGATTTATGGCCGAGCGCCCTGGGCTTTGAATACTTTTATGGGTTCCTCGGAGGCGACTCC
>DATFXF010000114.1:0-3373 GCA_035258565.1 Candidatus Acidiferrales bacterium | reverse complement strand
ATCGCGGGCAAGAATGCGCTGCACCTCTGCGTAAATCCGCCGGCGCTGCTGCTGGTCAATCGTGCGACGTCCTTCTTCAACCAGGCGGTCCAATTCCGGGTTCGAGTAGTGGCTGCGGTTGGCGCGTTTGGGGGAGAAGCTGGCTGAGTGAAAGGCATCCTCGAAGATATCCGGGTCCTGGTTGCTGTAACCGATCCAGCGCAGAGGATAAAGCTGAAACGAGCCCTTGGTTACGTCGGAATAAAACGTTGCAAACTCGAAACTACGAATATCCAGCGCGATGCCGGCCTTGCGCACCTGTTGCTGCAGGACAGCTGCCAGCTGGCGGGTGGTGTCGTCGGTGGAGGTCTTCATGGTGAGATGGAAGCGCACACCGTCCTTGCCGCGAGCGTATCCAGCCGAATCGAGCATGGCGTTGGCCTTATCAAGATCGAAGGCATAGCGTGTCGGATCCGCGTAGTATGCCCAGTGTTCCGGGGGGAGCACGCTCGCGGCCAGGCGGCCTGAGTCGCTGAAGAGGCAGTGCAGGATCGTTTGCCGGTCGATAGCCAGTGCAAATGCCTGTCGTACGCGAACATCTTCGAGAATCGGGTCGCGGAAATTGAAGGCCAGGTAGGCCAACGATGTTCCCGGATGTCGCTGCACTACCAGGTTGTGTTCCCGTGCCAGCGTACGCACCATGTCCAGGGGAAAAGAGTTGGCTGCGGCGAGATCGGCACTGCCTTTGCGTAATTCCAGAGCCCGTGTCGTCGCGTCAGGTACGATGGCGAATCGGATCCTTTCCGCGCGAGGGTGCTCTCCCCAGTAAAGATCGTTACGTTCGATGACTATCTGGCTATCGATATCGAAGCGTACGAAGCGAAACGGCCCCGATCCGACGGGGTTGGCATTGAAATCCTTGCCGCTCCCATAGGGCACAATCCCAAAGGCGCCCTCGCTTAGATTCCACAACAACGGAGCAAAAGGTTCGGAGAGGTGCACCACCACGGTGTAGTCGTCCGGCGCTTCGACTCTCTCCACCAGCTTATAGCTGGCTCCCTTGATGGTGCGCAGCGTACCGTTGCGCATAGTATCAAGCGTCCATTGGACATCTCTCGAGGTCAGTGGGCGGCCATCGTGAAAATGGATTCCTTTTCGTAAATGGAACACATAGGTCTTTGGATCGGGAATCTCCCATCGCTCAGCCACAGCGGGAACCAAATTGAAATTATGGTCTTTTCTCACCAGGGAATCGAACAGGAGTTCGTCGATAAACTCCGATTGCGCGTCTGTGCCGATTCGGGGATCGAGATTGGTGGGGCCGAACTCGATGACCATTACCAATGTGTTGGGCGCGGGCTGTTGGCGGCAGGAGATCAGCAACGTCGATGCCGCGAAAACGAAAAGCATTAACCACAGAGGACACAGAGGAGCACGGAGGGATTTCCTTGTTGACATTAAGGACCTCTGTGTTCCTCTGTGTCCTCTGTGGTTAAACATGCTGCGGTTAAACATAGGATACCTTCCCCAGCACGACTGCTTTCTTCGCTCCCGTGGCCGACGGAATATTTCCCGGTCGCCGGTGCCAGGTCTGATATGCCAGCAGCGCGAAGGCGATGGCCTCTTTGGCCTGGCTGGGCACACCTAAGTCGTCGGAATGGCGAAGCTTCAGCCCCAGAGGTGCTGTCTGCTCCTCCAGCATGCGCACGAGAGTCTTGTTACGGCTGCCCCCGCCGGAGACGATGTGCTCGCTGTAGCTTCCCTTGGGTGCCACGAAAGTCTTGATAGCCCGCGCGATCGAGCCGGCAGTAAGCGCGGTTGCGGTAGCGATCAAATCTTCTTTGGCGGCGCCCCTACGCCGACCAAGAAGTGCCTTGACGTATTCGCGGCCGAACTCCTCGCGTCCGGCGGTCTTCGGGGGACGACGGCGAAAATAGGGCTGGCGCAGCAATTGTTCAAGTAAAGGTTTAAGTATGGTTCCGCTTGCCGCAACCTCGCCGTTTCGATCATAAGGCTTGTGAAACAGCGCCTGCATGAGTTGGTCGATCACCATGTTGCCAGGTCCGGTGTCGAAAGCCATTACGCCTTCGGGTCCGGCTGCAGGAGCAATCGCCGTGAGATTAGCAATACCGCCGATGTTCTGGACGATTCTGCCCACGCGGCGGTCGCGGAAGACGGCATAGTCGAGAATGGGAACCAGGGGCGCGCCTTTGCCGCCGGCGGCCATGTCAGCAGGACGAAAATCGGAGACCACAGGGACACCCAATCGCGCCGCGATCACCGAGCCTTCGCCGGTCTGCCAGGTGCAGGCGATCTTGTGCCCCGCATATTCGGTGGCCTGGCCTTGATGGTAGATGGTCTGGCCGTGACAGCCGGCGAGTTCGATTCTTGCTCTGGCCCTGCCCTGGGTTTTGTGGACGGCCTCAGCATAGAGTTCGCCAAGAAGAAAATTCAGCCGCGAAAGATCGGCCACGCTGGCGCGTCCGGCATTCATGGCGTTGAGCACAACACGGCGGACCTGCTTCGGATAAGCGAAGTGCTCGTGGCCCAGCAGCGCAAATTGCAGGTCGAAACCAGCCCCGGTTATCTCCACCAGGGCCACGTCGATGCCATCTGCCGAGGTCCCGCTCATCACGCCGGCAACAATCATACGGATGCCTCGGGCAGCCTGCGGGAGACATCGTCGAATGCGGCCAGCTCGGAAAACGTCTCGACGATCTGCTTGAGCTTTTGCACCACACGGGCTTTGGGCTCGGCGGCGAAGCCGCGCAGCTCCGGAGCTTTCTTCTTGAAACGCAACACCCGCTCGCATGCCCGGGTCACATGCCTTGCAAACTTGCTGTCGCGCTCGGCTTCACGCAGTACAGCTTCGTAGGCGCGCCACACCAGCTCCTGATTGTGGCACACGAGAAACATGTCAGCCCCTGCTCGCAGCGTCTCCACCGCGATCTCTTCGATGGGGCCTGAAGACAGAACCCCGCCCATCTCCAGATCATCAGAGAGGATCAGCCCGCGATAACCAATCTCTGTACGCAGAATGTGCGTCATCCATTTCTTTGAAAGCGAGGCCGGCAAATTGTCTTTCGTTACCTCCGGATAGCATGCATGAGCTACCATTACAAACGGAATCTGGCTTTTGAGCTGGCGATAGGGAACCAGGTCTTCCGCCCACAAGCGCTTCCGGGATTTCTGAACGAGGGGCATGGCGTTGTGACTGTCGAGATTGGCTTCGCCCAGTCCCGGGAAGTGCTTGCCACAGCCGAGAACCTTGGCTGCCTTCAAGCCTCTCAGAAACTCTCTGGCGTAGCTTACGACCTCCCGCGGGTTAGCCGAAGCGGTGCGCGACGTCAGCACCGAGCGCGAGGCCGGCAAGCCAAGGTCGAAGACGGGAGCA
>DATFXF010000113.1:0-14849 GCA_035258565.1 Candidatus Acidiferrales bacterium | reverse complement strand
AATTCTACGGAGCGGATGCACTGATCGTGACGGGGCGAATGACCGGCTCGGCCCCCGATGTCGAAAAAGTTCGTGAGGCCAAGAGCTTGGCCTCCCGTCCGATCCTGGTGGGCAGTGGAAGCAACCAGGAGAATATCGGTGCGTTTCTCCAGTACGCAGACGGAGTGATTGTCGGATCAAGCCTGAAAACCGACGGGGTGATGCAAAATCCGGTGGACCTGAAGCGAGTCCGCGCGTTTATGGACGCCGTGCGCGCCGTGCGTGAAGCGACGACACGGGCTTAGTTCTCCGTCCAAAAAATGTGCGACGGATTCAGTTCGATGAGCCGGAGAGCTGATAACGCAGGATGAACAGGGTAATGTCGTCAGCCTGCGGTGCCCCGCGGGTGAATTTCTCGACCGCCGCCAGAATTCCTGCCTGCATGGTTTCCACTGGCTGCGTAGCGTGAGTGGCGACGACTTCCCTCAGGCGGTCCATATCAAAGAATTGCCCCGCCGCGTCGCTCGCCTCGTTCACGCCATCGGTGAAAAGCACGAGCGTATCGCCGGGCTCAAGCTGGGCCGTCTCCGCTTCGTACTCCGTCTGCTCGAATAAGCCAACCGGTAGGCTCTTCGCCGGAAAGGAGGATTCCACCTTGCCTCCGCGCACCAGCAGAGGCGGCAGATGGCCCGCATTGATGAACTCGAGGCGCCCGCTTCGATCCACGGTGCCGAAGAAGAGCGTCGCGTATCGCTGCATCTCGGAGTGCTCGCAGATGTAGCGGTTCACGTGGGCACACACACACGCCAACTCCTTCCCCAGGGTTAAGGCGGAGAGCGTCCCCTGGAGCATGGCGGTTACCAGGGCCGCCCCTAGCCCCTTGCCGCATACATCGGCAATGACAAACGCGGCGCGCTCCGGCCCCACCTGCATCAGGTCGAAGTAGTCTCCGCCCACGGCCAAGCAGGAGTGGTTCACTCCGGTAACTTGCAAGTGAGGAAAATGCTGGAAGCTCTTGGGCAGCAGCGCTTGCTGGATCTGCCGCGCGGTCTCCAGTTCCTGCTCGAGCCGCACTCGTTCCCGCTCTTTCTTCGCGAGCCGCGCGTTATCGAGCACGCTGGCAGCTTCCATCGCCAGCGTCGCCAGAATTTGGCGTTCGAGCTGCGTAAAGGCGGCGGGGCGCCGGCTGTCGAGATAGAGCACGCCTAGCAACTGGCCCGGCACGGACAGGAAGGTCACGTCTGCGGAGCGCATCTGGCTCATCGAAAGAAGTGGGATAGCCATCACGGAGCGCAGCATTTGTCCGACGATGCTTTGTGCGTCGCGCAGTTCGGCCGCGCCCGAGGCCAAGTCTTCTTCCATCACGCTCCGGCGCTTCTCGATCGCGCGGGCAATCACCGTCTGGCTGGGTACAAGGCTGGTAGGCGCGAGGTTCCGCGCGCCGCGCTGGCGGGCCAACATTGGACGCAGACGGCCCTCGGCGTCGGCCTCGAGCAGCATGCCACGATCGGCATCGGTGAGCGTGATCGCGCGGTCGAGCATCACGCCGAGCACGACTTCGAGCGGCAGGTGCGATTGCAGCAGATTGGAAGCCTCCAGCAGCAAGCTCAGATGGCGAAGGTCGCGTGCCGCGGGATCGAGCGCCGAGGCCTCCTCCATGCGTGCCAAAAACTGCGGCAGCGAGTCGTCGCGAGGGCCAGTGTGAAAAATCAATTGGAACGAGTCCGGCACACCGAAGCTGATCGTGTCGGCCTCGCGCAGGGGCCGAATGTCAATCTTTTCCCCATTGACAAAGATCCCGTTCCGCTGGCCCCGGTCTTGCAGTCGGAATTCGCCCTCCGCATAGACCAGGGCGGCGCATTGCCGGGAGATGCGCATGTCACTGAGCGGCAGGTGGTTGCCGGCGTCCATCGTGCGGCCGATCAAGAATGGCGATTGGGCCACGCGCACCGAATGGCGGGTGCCATCGGGATGGATGACTTCTAGCACTGCTTCGGGGATGGACTGAGCCTCTGACATGAGCGCTTTGGCGCTCGATCATACCACGGCTCGCCAACCGCGGGGACTAACCCGCGCCGGGACCGCCGCGACCCGCCTCAAGCGAATTTGGTTGCGCTCGGCGAGCCGATTGGTATATTTGTCGGCCAGCAAGTTCTTATCCTGACTGATGAATCATTCTGCGTCCCAAGGGAGCGTGGGCGATGGGCAAACCGCCCTCGGACTATGTAGAGATCTTGCGGCAGGAGTTCGTGCCCTTCTTGCTGCGGTCGAATGACCCGGAACAATTCCCTGAGCTCCTTGCCCGACTCGCCCACTGTCTCGGGGCAGACGGGGCGGTGCTCTGGCGAGTCGAAGACGATCGGATCCTTCCGCAGGCCACCTTTGGCGTCCTTCGCGCGGATTGGGCTGCCGCGCACAGCAGCGAGAGCGCGGGTGCATCCGCCTGGCAGAACGGCGCTTCGGTTCTCGTCGAGGCAAACCGCGGGGCTTATCGAGCCGAGGTCACCAACGAGAGGTTAGCGCAGGTGGCCGGCATCCCCATCCGCGGCCCTCGGAGTTCGGTGGGAAGCATCGAGCTGGCGTGGAAACAGGACGGCGGTGCTCCGGTGCCCATTCGGCAGATCTTTCCGGAGTTGGAGGATACGTTCAAACAAGTGCTGCCTGCCCTGCTGGGCTACGAGACCAGCCGGCAAAGCTCTATCAAGGCCATTACGCGACTGATGATGCTCTACGACGTTGGGAAAGTCTTCCACTCCACGCTGGAGCTGACTGAGCTTGGACCCTTGATTCTGGCGCGCGTCCAGCACATCGTTGATGCTGAAGCGGCAGCGGTTTGGCTGCTCGATTCCGTCCAGAAGAATCTTTATTGCGCCGCGGCGGCAGGGCCGCGGGACCGGGCAATGGACTCCATGCGCATCTGGGCCAGTGATGAGGGTTTGGGAACGACAGCTTCCCAAGGGGAGCCCGTATTGCTCCACGACATCGAGGATGCGGCCTGGACGAGCCGCTGGGGTTCTCCGATTCGCTCCATGCTGGTCATTCCGCTCAGTTCCGAGGGCCGCTTCCTCGGCGCGTTCGAGGCGGTTCGGAAGCAGAATCCAGCCCCGTTTACCGAAGAGGATCTCCGCGTGCTGGTGGACGTTGCCAAGCAGGCCGCCGTCGCTTTGCGCAACGCCCAGCGGTACCAGGCCGAGCGGCGCGTCAAGGAGTTGCACGCGTTGATGGAGATCAGCAAGGAGATCACGGCAACGCTCGACCTGGATCGCGTCCTGACCGCCACGGTGAACCGGATCACGACCGTCATCCCCGCAGACCGCTGCTCGGTCTCCGTGCTGCGGAAGGGGAAATGGGAAATCAGCGCCGTGTCTGGGGAAATGACGGTGGATCATCAGAAACCAGGGATGCCGGAACTCCGAGCGATGCACGAGTGGCTAGCCGGGCTGGGGGGCGACCTTAACGTCGCACAGACCGAGGAAGGGATCGCCGCGGAGCACGACGACGTGCGCGAGAAATTCTCTGTCTACTTTGAAAAGACCGGTTACCGCGCATTGAGCGAGTTGCAGCTGAAGGACGAGGAAGGCGCCGTCGGAGTGCTCGTACTCGAGAGTAAGGATCCCCTCGCACTCCAAGCGAGCCACAACGATCTGGCCCGCATTTTCGCCAACCAGGTCACCAGCGCGATTCGCAACGCCATGCTCTACGAGCAAGTGCCGCTGATCGGCGTGTTGCAGCCACTGGTGGAAAAGAAAGCGAAGTTTGCCGCGCTGCCCGCCATTCGTCAGCGAGCGGTCATCGGCGCAGGCGCAGTGGTGCTGCTCTTCCTGATCTTTTTTCCTTGGTGGTCGAAGCCAGCCGGCGATGCGCGCGTGCTTCCGGAGCGTGTCCAGCCGGTGAGCGCAGAGGTGGAAGGCGTTGTGCGCAACGTGCTGGTGCGCGAGGGCGATCGAGTTACCTCCGGCCAGCTGATCGCCGAGCTGGCTGCCGACGAGCCTCGTGTGGCGCTCGAGCAGGCCCAGGCTCAGCACGACATCCTGAGCCGCCGCGTGCTGCAGCTCGAAGCGCAAGGCGAACTGGGGGCCGCGCGTCTGGAACGCGCCCGCTGGCAGCAGGCCGCCGCGGAGCTCGACCTGCGCCGCATGCAGGTCCTCCAGACGCAGATCCGCAGCCCTATTTCGGGCGTCGTGGTTACGCCGCACGTGGAGGAGCGCGTCGGGCAGAACCTGCACCGCGGCGACGTTTTCTGCCAGGTGGTGAATCTCGCCCACGCCTGGGCAGAGATTGCCGTTCCCGAGGCGGAGGTGGGTCATATCAAGCCGGGCGAGGAAGCCTGGCTAAAGTTGAACACCTACCCGAATCGCAAGTTTGTGGGTCACGTTATCCAGATGGCCCCCCAGGCGCGAGAGCAGCAAGAGGAGCGTTTTTTCGACGTCATCGTGGACGTGCCCAATCCCGATCAGCTTCTCCGCGCAGGGATGATGGGTCGCGGGAAAGTGCTGGCCGAGCGCACGAGCGTCGGCTGGCTCATTCTGCGAACTCCCGCGCGCTGGATCTGGCTGAAAGTCTGGAAGTGGCTGCCATGATCGGAGGGTTTGCCGTGAGCAAGCGCCCGCTCGTTTACCCGGCCCTGCTGGCCGTCTGCCTGTTCAGCGCCTGCGGCAGCGAGAAGACGACACAATCCGCGAACGCCGTGGAGCCGCGAGAAGTCGAGGTGTACACCGTTTCCGCGAATCCCGCGCCGAGCGGCGCGGCTCCTGCGGTGGTGCCGTCCACACTCACGGTGGAGCACGAGGCTGACCTTTTGGCCGAGGAGCAGGGCCGGCTGATCAGCGTCCCTGCGGATGAGGGCCGCCGAGTGAGGAAGGGCCAGGTGCTGGCGCAATTGGACGATTCCGACGTGCGCAAGCAGTTTGAACAGGACCGCGCGGAAATGCAGTCGGCGGAGGTGAACGGCCGCCAAGCAGCCATCCTGCGCCAATCCGCCGAAGTCGAGCTCGGCCGTCAATCGGACCTCCGCAAGGAAGGTTTGGGCACGCAGCGCGACTACGACCGGGCCCGCTTCAACCTGGAGGCCATGCGCCAGGAAATCGAGAAAGCCAGGTTCGATCTCGAGAAGGCCAGAGCCAAGGTCGCGCGCGACGAACTGCGGCTGTCGCGGATGCAGATCAAGGCGCCGTTTGACGGGATTGTCTCGCGCCGCTACGCGCGCGTGGGGGAAACACTTTTAAAGGATCAGAAAGTCCTGCGGCTCACCGAGCTTCGGCCGCTGCTCGTGCGCTTCACTGTGCCGGAATCCCTGCGGAGCTCCGCGCAGACGGGCTCCGTGGTAGAGGTATTCCCGCTGGACCAGCCCGGGGATGGCATCCGCGCGCACGTCCTCCGCACCGGCTACGTGGTGGACGCGGCCAGCGGCTCGGTGGACTGCGTCGCGCGGCTGCTCGAGCCGGTGCCGGCCAGCCTGGTACCGGGGATGTCGGTAGAAGTAAAGCTCGCGGGCAAGGCGCGCGAATCGGCCGCGGCGCTGTGGATTCCGCGTACGGCTGTGCGCGGCGCGGCGGACGGCACGGCCATGGTGTTTCAGGTGAAATCGGACCGTCTCCAGCAGCGCCCGGTCAAGCTGGGGCGCGAGACACTCGCCAGCGTGCAGGTTCTGGGCGGCATATCCGCCGGCGACAAGATTGTGGCCCAGGCCTCCGAGGACTTGCGCGAAGGGATGGCTGTGCGCGTCCGGCCTTAGTCCCCCGCGATCGCGCGTGCCCAGCGCCCCAGTCCTGGGGCCTTGTTCGATGCCTAGCGATTGCGCCAAACTTCGCGACGATCTCGTCATCCGCCGCCAGGTGATGGGCGGCGAAGTCAGTTACCTGATCAAGAATCCCGCCACGCGGAAATACACCCGTTTCCGCGAGATCGAATGGGCGATCATCTCGCAGCTCGACGGTCAAAGCTCTTCGGAAGAGATTGCCGAGCGCTTCAACCGGCAGTTTCCTGACCAACTGGTGGATGCCGGCCAAGTGCAGGATTTCGTTGACGCGTTGAAGAAAAAAGAGATCGTCGCACGGACCCCGGCGGAACAAAGCATCGCCATCATGGAAAAGCTCGAGGATGAACGCAAGAAACGCGCCGAGAGATCTCAGGGGCAGGACGTCTTCAACATCACGCTGCTGACGACGAATCCGCTGAAGACCTACAAGTCCATCTATCCCTACCTGCGCTGGATCTGGACTCGGCAGTTTGTGATCGTCACGCTGCTGATGTTCACGGCGGCCGCGGCGGTGATCATCTCCAACTGGACAATGGTCCGTGCGGGCATGGTAGGCATCTGGCGGCTGCAGACCAAGACCAGCTCTGACCTGATCCTGTTTCTTTGCATCCTGGCCGCCATCATCATCGTGCACGAGTCAGCCCACGCGCTGACGTGCATGAACTTCGGCGGCGAAGTTACCGAGCTCGGTTTTATGCTGATTTACTTCATCCCCGCCTTCTACGCGGACGTGAGCGACGCCTATCTGTTCGATAAGAAATGGTCCAAGTACTGGGTCACACTGGCGGGCGGCTACAGCGAGCTGGTGATCTGTTCTCTGGCGACCTTTACTTGGGCGCTGACTCGGGCCGACACGTTTCTCAATCATCTGACCTACAACATCATGGTCTTTGCCGGCGTCTCGACCATCATCTTCAACTACAATCCACTGATCAAGCTGGACGGCTATTACCTGCTCAGCGACATCCTGGAACTCAGCAACCTGCGTGAGAATGCGGTCGGCTACATCGTCTATCTCATCAAGGCCAAACTGTTCCGCGCTTCTGTTCCGCCGCCCACGGGCCTCACGCCACGCAAGAAGCGGATCTACCTGATCTACGGGATTCTCTCGACGTGTTACGTCATCTTTGTCGTCACCATGTTTATCCTTTTTGTGTTCCGTTTTTTTAACCGGCACTTCCCCGAAACCGGCTTTTTCCTGGGCCTCTTAGCCTCTTTTCTGATCCTCCGAAAAAGGATTCGCAAGCTCATGAAATTCACCAAGTTTGTCTATCTCGACAAGCGCGAATGGCTGAGCGAAAAGGCTTCGGTGCGCCGCTGGGCCATGGTCACTGGCGCGCTGTTCCTCGTTCTTCTGTTCTTTCCCTTCTCCCACAAGGTCCGAGGCACGGTTGTGCTTGAGCCGGCGCTCCAGCTCCCGCTGCGGGCGGAAACGGAAGGCTTCGTCGCCGAAGTGGCCGACAACCGAGGGGGGTCGGTTCCGGCGGGAGCCGTGGTCGTGTGGCTGCGCAACATCCCTCTGGTGGCGAAACGCCAGCAAGCGCAAGCGGAGGTCGAGCGACGTTCCGGCGAAGCCTCGAGCGCGTTGGCGTCAGGCGACATGGCCACCTATCAGACAGCGCTGCGCGAGCGGCAGAGAGCGGAAAAAGAACTCGCCGAGTTACGCCGGCAGGAATCGAAGCTCGAAATCCACGCTCCCTTCCTGGGGGCTGTCCTCACGCCCCGGCTTCGGGACCTGATTGGGAAGCACGTCGTGCCCGGCGACTTGCTGTGCGACTTCGGAGACCTCAGGAAAATGCGGGCGCGCATTCAGGTGACCGAGTTCGATTTCGCCGACCTGGCCCGTGGCCAGCCACGGGCCAAAGTGCAGGTGAGCGCGTATCCGGGGGACACGTTCAGTGGCTGGGTCGTGGATCGCAGCCAAACTGCCCCCGACGCCTACGACGCTACGGGGCGCCCAACGGGCTTCGTGCGGACGGTCGCGACCTCTCCGACCGAGCCACCTTCCACAGCGCCGGGAAAGGCGAAGCTAGAGGGCACGCCCTTCTCGCACTTCGACATAATCGTGGAGATCCCCAATGCAGACGCTAGACTATTCCCCGGGATGAGCGGCACGGCGAAGATCTATCCGAACCGGCGCAGCTTCGCAGTGCGCATTTACGAGACCATTCGGGATTTGATCCGCAGCAAGCTTTGGTGGTAGCCGGGGGGACTATACGAACAGGAGTTGGGTGGATTAGTTCGTCGCTATGCCTACGACTAGGCCGGCAGCCAGCTTGCGGGGCAGCCTCCAGGCAAGCAGCAAGGCCTCAGGCCCGTTCATCATGGCCAGCCTCAACGCCGCCGCATCCTGTCCAGTCAACTGGCGGACTTGTTTTCGTTGTTCCTCTGTCAGCTTAAGAATCATAACGTCGTCCATAAGAACTCCCCTGCCTACCAGTAGTGGCCTTGAGCCCCGAGAGCACGGGTCTTCTCCTTCTCTCGGGCCTGCCTCGCAGCACCCCTCGGTCCGAGCCCAGCAAGAAGGAAAAGGGGGCTCCGGCAAACTTAGCTTGCGCGGTAGCCCCCTAGCTCGAGGTTTTGGCTTCCTTGCTCGCCGTGCCCCAACAAGATGTAATGTACTGCTTACTCGGTCGAGAACGGGGCCTTGCGAGCAGCCTCATCCGGGTTCCCACCGAGCGGTGCCTTCCGAGCAACCTCCGTAGCGCCCGCGAACGGGGCCTTCCGCGCAGCCTCACTCTCCATGACCAACGGGGTTACGCGGCCCTCTAGCGCTTCCACCTTCAATTCTGGGATGTCCTTGCCCGTGGCGCGCTTGATCGCTTCCCGCTGCTCGTTCGTTAGCTTGATCACTACCGATTTGCTGTCTGCCATTTCCTTCCTCCGTTTAAGATTTCGACTCTTGGAACCCCAAGACCCTGAAAAACCCTTTGGCGCCGCACTAGCCCCGGCGTCTCATACAATCTCAGCCTGCTTTCTTCAGTTCTCCCTGCAACCCCGCTGTTCGCTAGAGCAATGTGATGGCCAATCCAAAGGTACTAGTATCAGCCACATGCTTTCCTTTTACTATCAAGGGATTACATTAAACAGGACCTCTGGGGGAGCAAAAAGCACCTTACACGGAGGTTGAAAATTAACCCTTGGGTGAAAAATTCCCCTCTAACTCATATTTTCGGCAGAGATATTTCATCTGCTCCTTGCTCAGGTGCAACAGCTTAGCTGCCTCTGCCTTCTTGCCCGCTGCCTGCCGCAGTGCGGCTTTGAGCAACTCGCTCTCGTAGCGCCCGACCTCTTCTGCCAGGTTGAGGCCGTCGGAGGGTAGGGGAGCAAACACCTCGGCCCCTGTCCCCAGCGAAGCAGCAATATGCAGGGGCAGGTGTTCGGTGCGGATAGTTTCGTCGTCCGTCATCAAGACCGCGCGTTGGATGACATTTTCAAGCTCCCTTACGTTCCCTTTCCAGGCATAGGCCAAAAGGTGATTCAGGGCTTCGGGCGCGACCGTCTTCACGCCCAGCTTCCCTTGTTGGCTGTATTGGCGGACGAAGTGGTTAACCAACAACGGAATGTCTTCCCGGCGTTCGCGGAGTGGCGGCAGTCGGAGCGGCAGCACGTTCAGACGGAAGAAGAGGTCTTCGCGGAAGCGACCCTGTCCAACAAGAGCTTCTAGATCTTCGTTCGAGGCGGCGATCAGCCGGACATCCACCTGGATGGTCTTGCGCCCGCCCAGGCGTTCAAACTCTCGCTCCTCGAGCACACGCAGCAGCTTGGTTTGCACGTTCAAATTGAGCGTGCCCACTTCGTCGAGAAAGAGCGTTCCGCTGTGCGCCAACTCGAACCGACCCTCCCGCGTGGCTACGGCGCCAGTAAACGCACCCTTCTCGTGACCGAATAGCTCGGTTTCGATGAGCGACTCGGGCAGTGCGGAACAGTGGACGGGCACAAAAGGCGCGTCCCGGCGGTTGCTGTGGACATGGAGGGCGCGCGCCACCAGCTCCTTTCCCGTCCCGCTCTCGCCCATCAAGAGAACGGTGGCGGGACTGTCAGCGATGCGCTGAATGGCCTCGAACACTTTGATCATGGCAGGACTGCACCCGATCAGATTCTGAAAGGAAAACTGGCGCACGACCTGCTCCTTGAGCCGGCGGTTTTCCCGCTCGAGGTCGAGCCGTTCCAGGCTGCGGCGCATGACGAGGTGAAGTTCAGCGAGATCGAATGGCTTGGTGAAACAGTCGTAGGCGCCCTCTTCGATGGCCCGCAGGCGCGTCTCATAGTGCCGGTCACCGGTCATGACGATCACCACGACGTCGCTCGACCGACGGCGAAGCTCGCGGAGGACGGAGAAGCCATCTTCGGTGGTGCCATTCGGGCGCAGCTGCAGATCCAGAAGGACAAGGTCGGTGGGCTGCTGCGCCATTTGCACCAACGCCGCGTCGCGGTCGCCGGCCTCGGCAACGCTATATTGTGGGCGCAAGTAGAAACACATCTGTTCTCGGAGCAGGCCATCGTCTTCCACAATCAGAATGTGCCGCGCGTCGCTCATCCCTGGTCTGCCCCCTGCGGAAACACTAGTCGGAAGCAGGTGCCTCGCCCTGGATCGCTTTCCACGTGCACCGTTCCCTCATGCAGTTGCATGATCTGCTGGCAGACGTACATTCCCAAGCCCAACCCGCGACCCTTGCCGGAGCGGAACGGAACGAACAACTCACGCTCAATGTAGTCGCGCGTCATGCCCATCCCGGTGTCTTCCACCTCGACGATCACGCCCGAGTTTGGCGAAGGCCCGTCGAGGGAAGCTATCCTCAACCGGCCGCCATCGGGCATGGCTTCCACCGCATTCTGGATCACCGCACGGAAGGCATTGGCCAAGAAGAAGGGATCCGCCCAGATGCGCGTGCGCGCCCCATAGGCGGTGTCGAATCGGATGCCGGGCATGCGGTCGAGCTCCATCTGCTGCGAGAGCGTGCGCAGGACGTCGTTCACATCCGTGGGCAGCTTGATGACCACGGTCTCTTGGCGCACGCGGAAATTGTCCACCAGCGCCTGCATCCGCTCAACCGTATCGTCCAAAACGCGCTTTGCGCTTTCCAGGAAAGCAGGATCGCCGTAGAATCGCTCCAGGTTCTGGCTCAGCAGCCCCAGTCGCAAAGAGAGATTGTGCAGATCGTGGGCCAGCATCGAGCCCACCATGTGCAAGGATTGGATCTGGATGCTTTCGATTAGTTCGCGCTGCGACTGCTCGATCTGCTGGCGTGCGTTGAGCACAGCCTCGTAGGTCGGCTGGAAATCGGGATGGGGAGGGGCGGGGAGCGCGCGCGTCGAGTCCACCAGGCAGGCAGCCGCCTCGCGCAGCCACTCACACACATCGAAACTTTGAGCCGCGGGGGAATTCGCGGACCGGCGTTGGCCGGATGCCATTTTGTCGTTGCCCCGCGCTACGTATGATTTCCCGAGGCTTTACTGGCAGACGTAGCGATGGGCAACTTTACAACGGAGCGAGCCGATGGAGCAAGGAGAGCTACGGGCCCCCGTCTTGCGCTCCGGATTGCACTATCGGCCACTGAAGGCAGGCCGTGTATTCATCCACCATCCGAAGATCGCTTCCAAGGTGCTGGATGCACGAGTCGGTGAGGCCCTGCGGCTCTGCCGCGGCCAGGCTCTCGAAGAAATGCTCCCCGAGGTGCGCACAATGATCGATTACGACTGCACCGCGCAGGAATGGGCCAACTTCCTCAAGAGCCTGGCCGACACAGGGATGTTCGAGGGCCTGCCGAAGCGCAATCCGCGAGTGCGCTTGTTCGATCCCGGCCCGGCCATCCGCTTCGTGACCGAGCGGTGCCGCTGGCTGTTCACCGCGCCCGTGGTTGTCTTGCTGTTCTTGCTGTGGATTGCCGCGCTTGCGCAACTGCTCGCACACTGGAACCTTTTCCTGGATGCGGTGCGACATGCCACGCAAGCGCATCCACTTCTCTCCATACTTCTCTTCTATTTCTGCTTTATCCCCATCGGCCTGCTGCATGAACTGGCCCACGGTGCGGTGTCGAGCAGGTTTGGGGGAGAAGTGCTCGAGGTGGGGTTGCGGAAAGATAGCGCCAACCTGTACGTCCTCTCGAGCCAGGATATGCTGAAGACAGCTCGGGCACGGGTTTTATACCTGGCCGGCGGGCCCTTCCTCGATATGATCGCGTTTTTCCTCCTGGTGAACATCTGGTTCAAGTGGCCGAACTACATCACGCTGATGTTCCTATTGCCTCAGGCGCTGTTTTTCCTGCAGTTCTCCTATGCGATGGAGGGTGGGTCGGATCTTTCGCGCATCGTTTCCGAATGGACGGAGATTCCTGAGTCGGAGGGACGCTGGGCCTTCCTAAAGGAGTTTTTCAAGTCGCCGCCGAAGAGCGCGATGGAGTGGAAGCGCGCTGGGACTTACTTGGCTTCGATCGCGTTGCAGCTTGCGGTGGCTGCCTTCTTGATCTGGTCGTTCCGAAAGCCCGTGCCGGTCAGCCTCTGGTCCGGAGTCCGGCTCCAGATACCGTTCTGGCCGCCGCTCCTCTATCTGTTCTATCGGCTGCTGCGAAAAGGCTCCCTAAACGTCTCGCGCCTTTTCCCCAAGTCACGGTAGGCGCTTTTCTTGTGCCTGTGGACGAAGCGACAATCGGAGTCAGGCGCGCAGAGCTTGTTCTTCGCTTTCGCAGACCTGGAAGACAGAGAGCAGCTGTGTCAGCTTGAGCAGTTCTTTCACGGCCGGCCCGAGCCCACAGAGGACGAAACGGATTTTCAAGCCCATCGAAGTCTTCAAACCTTCCACCAGCGCCGCGACACCTGAGCTATCGATATAGTCCACGCGCCCGAGGTTCACCACCACGCGCGCCGCGGTTTTGCCCCGCAGCGTCTCCTGCAGGACCTTGCGGAGATCGGATGAGCTGTGCAGGTCAATCTGCCCGACGACATCCACGATCGTTGCGTCTCCTACCTGGCGTGTGGATGTTTTCACGACTTGCCCTCCTGGCGGATCTTCCAGTACTTCATGAGCCGCAAGCGATTGCCCTCAGGCACTTGCCCGTACTCGACTTGATCCATAATTTTCTGGATGATGTGCATCCCGAGCCCCCCTGGGCGCACGTCGGCGAGCGGCCGGCCGTGCAGTTTGGCGGGGTCCACGGGCTGGCCGCGGTCAGTGAGGATGAACTCCAAGCCCTCGTCACACCGCCGGCAGACCAAATCGATCGGTTCGCCGTGCCGGTTCTGGTAGGCATGCCGGATGATATTCGTCAGCGCCTCGTCCACGGCCACGGTGATCGAGCGGCAGTCATCTTCTGAGAATCCAGTCACGGCGGCGAACTCTTTCACGGCGGAACGGATCACGCGGAGCAACTCCGGGTCGCTGGGCAGTTCGAGTTTCAGAGAAAGATTCACGTGAGGATGTTCAACGACCGAACTCCGCTGGCCGGCGCGAAGCCCGCTCGGACCCCGCCCCGGCCCTTGCTGTCCACGCCGCGAAGGCCCCGATTGTACTCAAACTTCCGCGCGTGCGTTCCGGATTTTTGTGGACACCGCCAGCCGAACCGAGAGGCAGGGTCGGTTAGAGCGGATGTTGATTTCCGACGGGCGAAGGCGTCGGATCAGTGCCCATCGGCCGGGCAGTGGAGACGATCGTTTTCTTCTCGGGAGCTTTCCTCGCCCACTTCCAGCGCTCCGCGCGCAGGCGCAGGAAGCAAACGGCCTCTTCGTACAGGCGCTTGCGCTCGTGCGCGTCCCACAGAGCCTCGCGTATGATCCGCCAGGCCACGCGGGGACGGAAGTAGTAGGAGTCATAGAAGCGGTTGACCGCGGCCATCATCTCCTCGCGGGAGAGGCCAGGATACTGTAGGTGCGGAAGCTGGTGGCCACCCGAATCAGCCAGGGCCTCGGCGGCCAGGAAACCGTTCTTGGCCGCGTAGTCGTGAAGCTCGGTGCCAGGATAGGCGTGGGCCAGTGAGACCTGGATCGTCTCGCAGTCCAGCTCCTTGGCGAAGTCGATGGTTCGCGCGATGGTTTCTTTCGTCTCCCCGGGAAGGCCGATGATGAAGTCGCCGTGCACGCGAATGCCGACCTTCTTGCAGTTCTTGGCGAACTCGCGCCCGGTCTCAATCGTGGCCCCCTTCTTGATGTTCTTCAGGATCTGAGCGTCCCCCGATTCGAATCCGACGATGAACAGGCGCGCCCCACCATCAGCCATGGCCTTGACCATCTCGTAGTCCTTCGTGACGCGGGCAGTGGAGGACCAGCGAAACTTCAGTGGCTTGAACTTGGCCGAAATCTCGAGCATACGGTCCTTGCGGATGTTGAAGGTATCGTCATCGAAAAAGAACTCTTTGGCCTGCGGGAAAAGCTGGAGCGCCTGGCGCACTTCTTCAACCACGTTATCCACCGAGCGCACGCGCCAGGCGTGGCCGGACATGGTCTGCGGCCAGAGGCAGAAAGTGCACAAGGCCGGGCAGCCGCGCGAAGTGTAGAAGGAAACGAATGGATGCAGGAGGAACGGCACGTTGTAGTTCTCGATCACCAGGTCACGCTTGTAGACCCCCGTGGCGAAGGGCAGCTTGTCGAGTTCTTCGGTATGCAACTGCGGGCGCGGAGGGTTGTGCACGACCCGGCCGTCGCTGCGGTAGCTGATTCCCAGGATTTCCGCAAGTGGCTTGGCTTGCGCAAACTCCACCAAGGCGTGGTCGAACTCCCCACGAACAACGAAGTCGATGTCCTCACTGGCCATCAGGCTTTCCGCGGGCTGAATCTGCACCTGAGGGCCCACGAAAGCGACCTTCAAATCGGGCTTCGCTTCCTTCATCATGCGCACCAGCCGCAAATCGTTCTGGAAGCCGACTGTGGAGGTGAACAGGACCACAAGCTCGTAGTCGCGAGCAATCTGGACGGTCTGGGCCGGAGAGATCTTGTGCGGGGCGGCGTCGAGCAGCCGGCTGCCCGGCAGCATTCCCGCCGGATAAGCCAGCCAAACCGGATACCAGTAGGAAGGAATCTCGCGGGTGGCTGGCCAGCGTGAGCTCGCTCCGCCGTCAAAGCCCTCGAAGCTCGGGGGGTTCAATAGCAGCGTTTTCATCACCTCGGGCATAAGATCACT
>DATFXF010000112.1:0-4008 GCA_035258565.1 Candidatus Acidiferrales bacterium | reverse complement strand
CTTTTTCGGTGGATGGCTGGGCGCCCGCCTGGCGCAAAAGCTTTCCTCCAAGCGAATACGACGCGTCTTCGCCGTGCTCCTGTTCGCTTTCGGTGCCTGGCAGGCCTTCACTTCCTGGCGCGGCTGAGGGGCGGCTCGGGTTCCGCCCTCTTCGAAGCACGAAGACTCGGGTTGCGCGAATCGAACGAGACTACTTTCTGCTCTTGGCTGCCGGGTTCGTGACGAAAATGGACTTGGGCACCATGCAGTGCACGCCCTTGCGGATGTCCACGACCTGGGTGACGCGGCAGTCGCCCGCGATCGAAGTGAGCGCATAGGCCTCGTCGCGGCTCATGGGCACCATTTTCTGGTCGGCGAGGAAGTCCACCGTATTGCGAACGGCAATCTTCATGGCCTCGTTCAGGTCCTCGTCGAAGCCCATCAGAATCCAGTGGGTCTTCGTTTCCGCCCGCGGCCATTCGAGCTTCCCATTCTTGTGGACGATGGGTTGGATCTCGATCTCTTTGTAGGCGCACTCGATTGCCGTCAGCTCGACTTCGCCGTTGCCCTGCCGGCAATGCGCGTCGCCGACCCAGATCAGCCCGCCCTTCAAGAAGACCGGCACATAGAAGGTTGCACCCGCCTGCAGCTCATTCAAGTCCATGTTCGAGCCGTTCTTCCAGGGACGCAGCGTGCTTGTCCGGCCCTTCGAGTCGTGGATCGGCGGTCCTGCCTTCTCTTTTGGTTCTTTGGGATCGACACCCACGGCCAGAATCCCAGGGAAGGGCTTCAGGTCCATCATGATTCCCCGCTTGAACTCCGTCTGCATCTTGGCGAGATCGAGCTTGTAGTAGCGGACGGAGCCCTCCGGAAACTCGGGCGCGAGGATGCCGACGGTCGGAAACTTCGCGCCGGGCAGGTGGAAGTCGAAACCGTCGGGTTTGGGCACGATTTTCAGGATGCGAATTTCCAGCGTGTCGCCGGGCTCCGCCCCGTTCACGTAGATCGGCCCGGTGACCGAATGCGGGCCGCCGCCGGGATTGGCCAGCCGCAGCTTAACAATCTCGTCCATCGAAGTGCCCGGTTTGATCTGATCGAGCGAGTGCATTAACGTTTCGATGGAAACGGTGTCGCCCGAATCCACGGTGAGCTTGGGAGGCTCTTTCGGATCGAGCCAGCCCCATTGGACGGTTTCCTTGGTCGCTGGCAAGACGTGATGCTTCCCGGACGTGGCGGCTGCTTTCCCCCCTTCCTTGGGCTTCTCCTTCTCGCGGGGCAGGGCCGAAAGGCTCGTGGCGAGGGCCAGCGCGAGCAGGATCGGAATGCTGCGAAGAGTCCTCATGATTGCCTCCATGCGCCGGTTAAACCGGCAAGGTGTTGTGAAGGAAAGTTTCATACGTTGAAGGTCGAGCGAACCACAACGGGTCTCTTGGCCTGAGGGCGGCTGGATTCTAACATGACAGGTAAGGGCGGGGCGGCCAGGCCCCGCCTCGCTTGAGGACTTCGCCTGGGTCGCGAAAACCCCCTTGACAAGTGGCCGGAAGCGGGATTGAATTGGTCCAGTGGTCTGATGACCAAACCACCGCTCCGGGAGTTGCTGCCGCGTGGCTAACGTTAAGACGGAATTCGAAGCTGTCCGGAAGACCAGGCTCTACGAAGAGGTGGCCAAGCAGATTGAGCGCCTGATCGTCGAAGGCGGCCTCAAACCCGGGGACAAACTCCCTCCGGAACGCGGACTGGCGGAGATGTTTCAGGTGAGCCGTAGTTCCCTCCGCGACGCCATCCGCGCCCTCGAGCTGACTGGCCTGCTTGAGGCGCGGCAGGGCGAAGGCACGGTCGTCTGCGACCTTTCTGCCGACTCGCTAGTGAATCCGCTGGCCAGCTTGCTGACGCGCAAGCGTGAGCTGGTAGCCGAGCTGCTCGACGTGCGCAAGATCATCGAGCCGCCGCTCGCGGCGCGCGCGGCCGTGCATGCCTCGACGGAAGAGATTGCCTACCTGGAAGACATCCTGCGGCGCCAGAAGGAAAAGGTCCGCCGCGGGGAACTGGCCATCGAGGAAGACTCCGAATTCCACTACACGATCGCCATGGCCGCGAAGAACAACGTAGTGCAAAAAGTGCTGGATGTACTGATGGATCTTTTGCGTAAGAGTCGAGAGCGCTCGCTACAGGTGGAGGGCCGCCGCCAGCGGTCGCTCGATGGCCACCGGCGGATTCTGAGGGCCGTCCGAGAACGCGACCCGGCAGGCGCTGAACGTGCCATGCGCCGGCACTTGAAAGAAATTGAGGAGATCGTTCTCAATAAGCTGTAAGTCGAGGGGAGGAAGACGATGGGCCGGTTATTTGCCGTGGAGATCGTCTACCGAGGAATTTTTCAGAAAACCCTGGCCAAGAATATCAGCCGAGGGATTGTTCTCGCGGCACACCAGGAAGGTAAGCCGGGCATCTCGTTCGGGCGCTATGGGGATAGCCCCGAGCGCAATGGGGTTCCGGCCAAGAACTTCGCCATCGTAGCCACGGATGACCTGACACTCGAGGAGGGGATGGCCAAGTATGAGCCTAAAGAGGTGGACATTAGCATCGCCGTGGACGACACGCTGTGCAAGGGTGTGGAGTCGTGGGCCTGGTACGGGCTGCAGCCCATCAACCGGTTGTTAAAGCCAGGCGGCACTCTGATGGTTACCTCTCGCGAGCAGCCGGAAGCCCTCATCGAGATGTGCCACCGCAAGGAGTATCCCTACCAGCTTGCGATTGTGAAGGGCATTCCCAGCTTCTCCGGCCTGTGGGTGTACAAGGAAGACCACACCGATGTGCGCATCCTAGGCGCGATTGCCAAGCTCCTGCCCGAGCTGGTCAGCCTGGCGTCCGTCAAGAAAGCCATCCTGGCCGAGTGGAAGGATGAGCTAAAGGCCACCTCGGCGACCCGTTCTTACGAACGCATCACCACAGTCACGGTCGAGCCCACCCAAGGGAATCCCGAAGAGCCCTATCAGTTTGAATTGCCAAAGTGGTGGGAGATGCGGGAGGGCGTGGCCATTCCCAGCATCCCCAGGGGCGGCACTTTCCAGGATCCGCGGAGCCAGCAGGTGGGCGGATTCCGGCCGGAGCGCAACCCCACTTTCAAGAAGTTCAGCACGCGCACGATGCGGCCGGTCGTGGACTTTGACACCTGTATCAAGTGCACGCTGTGCTGGCTGCAGTGTCCGGACTCCTGCTTCGATGTCACCCCGGACGGCCTCTACGACGCGAACATGGAGGCCTGCTGTGGGTGCGGCGTGTGCGAGGCGGTCTGCCCGGTCTCCAACTGTGTCACCATGGTCAATGAGGTGGAGTTCCACGATAACGCGAGCCAGTGGGAGATGTGGAAGAAGGACAAGGAAAGTTACAAGAAGTGGCTCGAAGGGAAAATCGAGCACCGCCCGGAACGCTCCCACGGGTTCCGTTACCGCGGGCAATATGAAGAGCAGGTTCCAGAAATGCTGAAAATCGCTCGCGAAGGCTAGAATCCGCCAAAGGGGAGAGTTGTCATGGCGCACGCGGTAGCAGGTATTGAGCAACAGACTGAGAAGACAGCCCTAATCACCGGGAGCGAAGCCATCGCCGTGGCCTGCAAGCTG
This sequence comes from Candidatus Acidiferrales bacterium, assembly GCA_035258565.1. Classification (GTDB taxonomy): domain Bacteria; phylum Acidobacteriota; class Terriglobia; order Acidiferrales; family UBA7541; genus DATFXF01. Next base: position 412 of record DATFXF010000112.1, on the reverse strand, counting down.
GCCGACGTGGACGTGATTACGGCGTACCCGATTCGCCCCTACGATACGGTGATGCAATACGTGGCCAAGCTCGTGGCGAACGGTGAGCTGGACTGCGAATACATTGTGGCAGAGAGCGAGCACTCGCAGTTCGAGATCGTGAAGCACGCCTCGGCGGTGGGGGCGCGCGTGTTCTGTGGCTCGAGCGGAGTCGGTTGGATGTACGCCTTCGAAGCGTTGACCGTGACACCGGCTTTGCGAATTCCCATGGTGGCCATGGTGGGCAACCGGGCGCTCGACGATCCCGGGGCCTTTGGCGTGGAGCACAACGACGCGCTGGCGGTGCGCGACCTAGGCTGGCAGCTCGTGTGGGTGGATAGCGCTCAGGAGGCGCTGGGTACGGCCCTCATTGCCTATCGCGTGGCCGAGGACC
>DATFXF010000111.1:0-12377 GCA_035258565.1 Candidatus Acidiferrales bacterium | reverse complement strand
ACCGCCTGCCGCGGCGTGGACTACGTGTTGCACCTGGCCGCGCGCACCTCGGTGCCGCTTTCGGTAAAAGACCCACTCGAAACCAACCGCATCAACGTGGACGGTACGTTGAACGTGCTCCTGGCTGCCCGCGACGCTCGGGTGCGCCGCGTGGTCTTCGCGGCCTCCTCCTCTGCCTACGGGGAAACTCCCTCACTCCCGAAAGTGGAAGTGATGCCGCCCGCGCCAATCTCACCCTACGGTGTCTCGAAACTCGCCGGCGAACTCTACGCGCAGGTGTTCGGCCGAGTCTACGGCCTCGAGAACGTTTCGCTGCGCTACTTCAACGTCTTCGGGCCACGGCAGGACCCTAACTCCCCCTACTCGGGTGTCCTTTCGCGTTTCATCAGCGCGATGCTCAATGGCGTGCCTCCAGTAGTTTTTGGCGATGGCGAACAGTCCCGCGATTTCACCTATGTGGAGAACGCTGTCCAGGCCACCCTGCTGGCCTCGAAGGCGCCGGGCGTCTCCGGGATGGTGTTCAACGTCGGCACCGGCCGGCGCTATACCCTCAACCAAACGCTCCAGCTGCTTCAAGCGATCGCAGAGAAACCCGCGCAAGTCCAGTATGACCCGCCGCGCGAAGGCGACATCCGGCACTCCCAGGCGGATATCGAGCTCGCGCGCAAGCGGCTGGGCTACCAGCCGCGGATGAGTTTCGAGGAAGGCCTGCGCCGCACCTGGGAGTGGTATCAGGCGAACCGATAAGACTTCATGCGTCCTGCGACGCGCCACCTATCATGAAAGCGTGGATGGCCCCCGCGGCAGGTCAGGCACCGCCCGAGTCGGGGAGGTGATCGCTGAGGTAGCCGGGCAGCTCGGCGAGGGTGTCGATGAGGATGTCGGGAGGAAACTCGGTGAGGCGCGCGCTGCCGAGGCCATAGGTGACGCCGCAGGCCCAAGCATCGGCATTGCGCGCGGTCTGCACGTCGATCTCGGAATCGCCGATTAGCAAGGCTTCACGCGGCGCCACGCCGAAATCGCGCAAGAGAATCTGGACGCCCATCGGATCCGGCTTCTTGCGCTCGAAACTGTTCCCGCCATAAACGTAGCGGAAGTAGTCCGCAATGCCTAGCCCGGCCAAGATCTGCCCGCTGAAGCGCACCGGCTTGTTCGTCAGCACCGCCATGGGGAATCGAGCAAGCTGTCGAAGGCCTTCGCGCACGCCCGCATAGGTCACCGTATTGTCAAGCATGTGGGCGCGGTAGTACTGGAGGAAAAAGTCGAGCGCACGTCGGCATTCCTCCTCGCTGGCGGCGTCGCCCAGGGCCCGCCGGATCAGCATAGGCGCGCCCTGTCCCACATAGCCGAAGATCTGCTCGTGCGGGAGCGGCCGGCGCCCGAGCTCGGCGAGCGCCGCGTTGACGGAAAGCGCCAGGTCAAGCTTCGAATCGATCAGCGTACCGTCCAGATCAAAGATCAGTACACGCACGCCGGGGATTCGCTTTCTTGCCGCGTTTGCTGTTGCGCCCGTGTTCACGGAGGCTTCCCGGGATCCTGTTCGCTCCGAATGACCTCCTCCATTCTAGTGCAGCTTCGACCCAGGAAGGCATTTCATTGCCAACGCCTCCGGCCGAGATTCACACCGCCGAGGAAACCGGAGCTTTGGGCCCTTCCCCCGCTTTGGCGGAGGCGGCCGCGGCTGCTAGAATGGCGCGTCTCGCGGCGAAGGCCACACGGCTAGAGGGTCGGATGGCAGAAATCTTCCCCTTTCGCGCCTATCGTTACAATCCGGCAAGGGTCGAGCTCGCGAGCGTCGTAACCCAGCCCTATGACAAAATCACGCCGGCCATGCAAGAGAGGTACTACTCGCTCAGCCCCTACAACCTGATCACGGTCGAAAAAGGCAGGCCAGCACCGCAGGACACCCCGGAGAACAATGTTTACACCCGCGCGGCGAAGGCCTTCGAAGACTGGATCGCGCAGGGCGTGCTGGCGCACGACCCTGCTCCTGCGATTTACGCCTATTCCCAGGACTACGCTCTGCCGCACGCGCGCGAGCGCAAGGTGCGCCGGGGCTTCCTTGCCCTGGGGCGCGTCGAGGACTACGCGGCCGGAATCGTCTTCCGGCACGAGCAGACGCTGGCGGGCCCCAAGGCCGACCGGCTCGAATTGCTCCGGCGCACGTGTGCACAGACCGGGCAGTTATTTATGTTGTATGCGGACCCGGAGCGCAAAGTCGACACCATGCTGGAGCAGGTGTCGCGCCTGCCCACGCCCATCGAAGTGCGCGATGAATATGATGTGCTCCATCAGCTCTGGCCAATCGTGGAAGGCGAACCCATCGAGCGCTTCCGCCTGCAGATGGCCGATCAGAAGTTGGTCATCGCCGATGGCCACCATCGCTACGAGACTGCGCTCGCCTATCGCGACGAATGCCGCGCCACGCTGGGCAAGGTGGATCTCGACGCCCCGCACGAAAAAGCGATGATGACCTTCTTCAACACCTACGGAGAAGGGCTCACCATCCTGCCCACCCACCGTGTGGTCTCGAACCTTCGCGACTTTCAATTCGAACGTTTTCGCAAGCAGCTGGAGCCTTACCTGGACTGGTACAGCTACCCGTTCTCGAGCGGCCAGGAGCGCGCCACCAGCTACGACGAATTCCGCAGAGACCTCGAGCGCCGCGGGCGCGACCGCCGCGCCCTGGGCCTCTACGCCGGCCAGGGCGCTTTCTACCTGTTTCTCCTGCGCCGGAATGCGGACCTGGAGGCGTTGCTACCCGATGTCTCTCCGGCCAAGCGACAACTTGACGTCGTCTTTCTGCACCGGTTGGTTCTGGAGAAAGGCCTAGGGATCTCGACCGAAGCCGTCCTGGCGGAAAAGCACATCACTTACGAGCGGGAAATGGACGCCGCGGTCGCGGCGGTGGACCATGGGCAGGCGCAGCTCTGTTTCCTGCTGAATCCGGTGCGCATCGAGCAAGTGATGGAGATCGCCCTCGGTGGTGAGGTCCTGCCGCAAAAGTCCACCGACTTCTATCCCAAGCTGCTTAGCGGTTTGACGATCTACCGGCTCGAGCCTTGATTCCCATCACGTCCTGCGGCATCTCGACTCGGTCGAGGCCTTCAGGCGCCGCAGCAACAAGAGGCAGGGTTACTTCTGGAAACTTCGAATGGCCTCCGCTTCCGAGTTGAACACCTCAAAGACCGTGTGCAGCCTAGTAACCTGGAGAACCTCGTGGAACTTCGAACCTAGGTTGGAAAGCTTGAGGGACGCGTTCTGCGAGCGCGCACTGTGGTGGGCCGCTACCAGCGTGCCCAGTCCGGCGCTGTCAATGTAGGTGACGTTGTCCATATTCAGCACCATCTGCTTCTTGTTCTTTGCCAGCAGGTTCTTGACGGTTTCGCGCAGCGCATTGCTCTCTTCGCCGAGAACGATGCGGCCTTCCAGCGCCACCACAGCGACGCCATCCACTTCTCGGTGGGTGATTTTCAGTGCCACGGTCGAACCTCCTCCCAAGAACAGTCCAGTTTCAGCGACTCCTCCTGCTTCCACGCAGTGATCCCGTTTGGGTATACGGCCGGATTCTCGGGGGCGCCTCTTCTTCTCAATAGAAATCCGAGCAAGACATAAAATATCCACACTGCGGGCAAACCAATTTGCAGCTCCGCGATTCCAGCCATTCCGAGCATACCGGGCAGTAACGCGAAACATCCTCCCCAGCCAGCCGGGCATCGGCCGACTCCGGCTGACGGTCGAGCGCAGGGCAATCCATCGAAAACCTCTTACGGCGCGAAGGTTATAACACAACCCGCCCATGGGGGGAAGCGTCGGACGGCCTCGGCGCCCCGGGTCGGCCTTCTCCCCGAGCCCAGCCGGGAGTCTGCCCGAGCATGCCACGTGTCGGCGAAAGGTGTAAAATTATGATGCAACGGAGGACCCCTGGCGCGCATCTGTTAAGCAGATTCATTTCCAGCGATGAAAAGAGTCTGCCAATCCGCCCTGGTCGTCAGCTTGATCCTGGTGCTCTGCCCCGGAACCTGGGGCCAGTCGCGTGGCCACGCTTCAATGGGCCTCCGTGCTTCGTCGGGCGGCGTTGGCATGGTACGAATGACTGGGGGCATCCGAGCCATCCACGGGACCACGGGCGGCGTGGTGGTGGTCGGCAACCCGGCGCTGGTCTCCTTCGCACCGTTCTTTCCAGGGGCCTTCCCGGTCCCGGGGCTAGGCTTTGATTTTGCCCACCTGGCCGCGGTCACGCGCAATGTCAAGGTCAGCGATGTGAGTGTCCTGACCACGGCGCAACGCCTCGCGCTCGCGCAGCGCTTCGCGCAGGTCTCTCCTTTCTTCATTCCCTTCCTCACTCCAGGGCCCGAGGTCGTAGTGGTCGAGCAACCACCGGTCGCGCTCGTCCAACAACCTGCGGTGGCGGAAGAGGCGGCCGTGCCGGTGCGCACCGAGAGCCCCGAGCCGCGAGCCAAGGCGCAGCCGGCGCCAGCCCCTGAGCGGGTACCCGATATCGGCGAGTTCGTCCTTGTGCGGCGCGACGGCTCTCTCGTATTTGCCACGGCCTTCACAAGCAGCGGGGACATGCTGATCTACATCACCCCCCAAGGCGCACGGCGCTCGCTGCGACTCTCCGACCTCGACCTTGACACCACGATCCGCATGAACGAGGAGCGCGGCACGACGCTCCACCTGCCCGCCTAGCCCCCCGGTAAGCGCATTGTTCGCATACCATTCGCTACTTCGTTGACCGATAGGGCTCCGGCATGTAGTACTCGGATGCGCGCGGCAAACCGGCACGCTCGAACTGAATGGTCGTGTGGGTGATGTGAAACTGGTTCGCCAGGCGCTCTCGAATGCGGGCCAGCACTCTTTCGCTTTCGTCCATGTGCATATCCGGGATGCGCACGTGGCAGGATAGGGCGTGCAGGTCCGTACCCAGCGTCCAGATATGGATATCGTGGACTTCTTGCACGCTTTCCACAGCCAGGATGGCGCGGGCCACATCTTCAAGCAACATTTCCCGCGGCAAGCCTTCGAGCAGAATGTGGCTCGATTCTTTGAGGATGCCGTAGCTCGACCACAGCACCAGCACCCCAATCGCCGCGCCGAGGGCCGGGTCGAGCCAGTCCGCCCCTGTAGCGCGGATGACCAAGGCGCCGGCGAGGATGCCGACATTCGAGAGGGCATCGCCCAGGTTGTGAAGCAGGACGCTGCGCAGGTTGAGGTCGCGGTGGGCGCGCACGAGTGCGAGCGTGATCCCTCCATTCACCGCGAGCGCCACGAGCGCGATCCAGATCATCACATTTTCACGCACCAGCACGGGATGCCGCAGGCGCTCGTAGGCCTCATAGAAGAGGAAGGCCGCCACGAGCATCAGCAGAATGGCGTTCACGAAGGCAGCAAGGATGCTGGCGCGATGGTAGCCGTAGGTCTTCTCGGAATCCGCGGGGCGTTCCGACCAGCGCAAAGCAAGCCAAGAAATGATTAGCGTGGGGATGTCCGAGAGGTTGTGGACCGCATCGCTCGCGAGAGCGATCGAGTGCCCCAGGTACCCGCCGACAAACTCAGTGGCCACCAGGGCCAGCGTAGCGAGCGTCGCCCACTCGAGCACGCCGGCGTGCGGCGCGTGTGCCTTCGTGTGCGTGTGCACGGCCTTCATTCTACCTACGGCGGCCCTTCCGCGCATCCGTCAAGCTGCCCGGGAAACAACCCAGGCGGCCATCACGCCGGCGGAGATGTCGGCTTTGCAATCCGCAGCCGAAAGGCAATTGACTTCACTAGAACCGCTGCCTACTATGCCGGACAGGCCCATTTTTCGACCGATTCTCGGTGCTCGTCCAACGAAGGCCGGCGCGTCCGAGAACGCAGGCTGCCGCAAATGTCTCCGCATGGTACCAGGCTCAGCTTCTGGGGGGTGCGCGGCTCCACGCCGACAGTAGATCGCGGCACCTGGCGCTATGGCGGCAACACGCCATGTCTCGAGCTGGTGGCGCCCGATGGTACGCAATTCATTCTGGACTGCGGCACAGGCCTGCGCATGCTCGGCAACCGCTGGGCGGAAACCTACGGAACGAGACCCCTCGAAGCGCATATCTTCGTGACCCATTACCACTGGGACCACATCCAGGGAATTCCGTTTTTTGCGCCCCTCTATGCCAGCCAGAACCGCTTCCACTTTCATAGCTTTCGCTCGCAATTTCTGGGCCGCGATAGCTTGAAGCAGGTTTTTGAGACCCAGATGGCTCACCCCTATTTCCCGGTGGACCTGAGCGCCATGTCCGCTCGGCGGGAGTTTTCCGAGGTCACCGGAGGCGATCAGTTCGAAATCAACGGCACGCGTATCATCACGCGTTGGCTGAACCACCCACAAGGTTGTCTCGGCTTCCGCTTCGAGACCCCGGCCGGGACCGTCGTCTATGCCACCGATAACGAGCCGGGTGTTCCCAAGCTCGACCAAAGTTTGCGCGAACTCGCCGCCGGGGCGGACATCTTTATCAACGACGCGCAATACACGCCCGAGCAACTCGCCACCTCGCACAAGGGCTGGGGGCACTCCTCCTGGCTCGAAGGTGTCCAGGTGGCCGAAGCAGCGAGCGTTCGAAACCTGGTTCTCTTCCACCACGACCCGGACTCGAACGACAAGAGCGTGGACAGCATTCTGCGCGACGCACGGCAGAAGTTTGAAAGCGTCTGGGCCGCCTCGGAAGGCATGGTGATGTCGCTCAGCGAAAAGCGCGTCGAGGTGATCCTGCCGTCGGCGCGCGGCGGGATGCGCCAGGAGGCGCACTTCCGCGCCCGGGTCAGCGGTCATACCGAAGAGGGCCGCGCGTTCCAGGAAGATACCGTGATCCGAGACCTCACGCTCCAAGGCGCGCTGATTTACCTCACCCACAGCCCGCGGCTGCAATCCGAGTTGCAGGTGACACTCGAAGCGCCTGGGGAGGAAAGCCACCGGAACAGCCACATGCGCCTGCGCGGTTACGTCGTGCGCCTGGAGCCCGGCCTGGAAAAGGATCAGACTGCGGTCGGCGTCGTCTTCACGGAGTGAGCGCGCCACCCAAGCTGCCCGCCCGATTGCCACGAAAGAGGATCCGACAACCGGATTTCTCCATTCGCTGGAAGCTGGTTGGCGCGGCGCCCGGCCTGAACTACACTCCGTCTCGTCCATGGCTCGAGCCCCGCAAGCCGAAGAGTCCCGGCCGACGGGCGTGCGATTCATCCGCAAGCTGCTGCGGCAATCGCCGTTGGTGCTCAAGAACTTCAAGCTCCATTTCCGGAACCTTTACCGCCGGAAGGTCCTGCGCACAAACCTGGTCGCACCCTACGCCGCCGTGTTGTATGCCACGCACCGATGCAATCTCGACTGCTCCTACTGCACGCAGAAGGAGCCGGACGTTTCAAGCGACGAACTCTCTACGCGGGACACGATTCGCCTCCTGCGCATCATCCGCCGCGAAACCGATTCCATCCTCTTCACCGGCGGCGAGCCGACACTCCGCGCGGACATTGAGGAGTTGCTCGAAGCCGCCCGGCAGGAGCTGAACTTCCACTCGGTGATGATGATCACCAACGGCACGCTGCTCCACCGCCGGCCGCGGGTGTTCCGCGCCCTGACCGGGCTCATCGTCAGCCTGGACGCGCTCACCGCCGACCCCACGAGCCCGCTCTCCAAACCCGCAGCTCTGCCGAAGGTGCTGGAAAACATCGCGCTGGCCAAGTCCTCGATGCCGCACCCGCGCACGATCACCATCAGCTCGGTGATCGAAGAGTGGAATATCGGCGAAATCGAGCGCATCTTGGACTGGTGCCAAGGGCAGGGCTTTGTCTTCGCCACGCAGACGGCGCTGCGCGAAAAGATGCCCAATCTCCGCCTGAAGGAAAATCCGCGCTACCAGCAGCTTGTCGGGAAGATCATCGAGCGGCGCCGCCAGAACCTCCAGCTCATCAACGGAACGCCGAAGACGATCCAGACACTGCTCGAGTTCGGCGATTTCCAATGCTTTCCGACGATGTTTCCCCGCGTGTATCCGAACGGCGACGTCTTCTACCCCTGCGAGCCGCTCAAGAAAATCGGTGGGAACCTGTTGCGGGAGGGTTCCTTCGCGAAAGTCTTCGCGCGGGGAAGAAAACTCTACGGGGAAATCCCCGCCTGCCAGGGGATCTGCCACCTGTTCGGCAACGTGGCCTCGCACTACTACGTCAGGGAGTTCTGGTCCTTCGCCGGCGATTACATCCGCTAACTTCGAGGTGCCGGCCCGACTTTCTTTCCCTTTCCGGCGGGCTCTACTTGAGCACGGGCAGTTCGTGGTGGAGCAGGTTGCGCAGGGTGGTCTCCGCCACGCGCGCCAGGTGCTCGGCGAAGATGCCTTGGTAGCAAAACTCGGCGGCGGCGTCCCTCCACAGGACACAAAGCCTCCAGCCGCCGTTTGACTTCTCGGCGCGCACGGCTTGGATATTCTCGAGGGGAATCTCGAGGAGCGGATGGTGCGCGCGGTCAAGCGCCAAGACGCGCTGGCGCGCAACAAACAGCTGTGCCGGCACCCTCTGCCCCTCCGCGGTGCGGAACACGCCGCCATTGACCACCACGAGCGCGCCGAGCTCTCTGGCCTGGTCGTCCACGGACTTCCCTTTCTCGGAGGGGGGAAGGAGAAGCGCAACAAGGAACAGCGCCAGCCCAACGACCGCGATCCACCGCCCTGACGCGCCGCTGCCCGGCGCCACCACCAGGAGCGCGCCGAGCAAGGCAACAACGACGCGCATGACGTTCCAGACTCGGAACTGCCGGCGCAAGCCAAGGGCCTTCGGAATCATCAATACGAGAGCGAACAGCGCGAAGAGCGCCGCCCGCTCGAGCCGCTCGGGCCATCTGTCCCCCCGCTTTCCGGAATTCTCTTGGCCCATCTCCCTTCCGAATACGCCCCTCAGGATTTCAGCCCGTCAATCTCCCGCATACGAGCGAACGCGCGGCGCACGTGTGGGATCACGATGGAGCCGCCGACGACCAACGCGACGCTCAATGCGTCGATCACTTCTTCGCGTTTCCACCCTACCTCGCCGCAGCGCACTAAGTGATAGGTGATGCAGTCGTCGCAGCGCAGGACCGCGGAGCTGACCAGCCCGAGCAGTTCCTTGGTCTTCGTGGGCAGCGCGCCGGGCTCGTACGCCTGGTGGTCGAGCGCAAGAAAGCGCTTCATTCCCAGGTGACCGCATTGAAGAATCTCTTCGTTCAGCTCGGCGCGGAGCTTCTCAAAATTCGCCAAACGATCCGCCATCCCTTCCTCCTCTTTCCCGCCGCCCGGAACGCTGCCGCACAGGAATGCGCGGGCATCCCACAGCAAGGCCCGCTATTATGCTCAAAAACTACGCGAGGCACCAGGAACGCGGGCGCCCCGAGGGTGGTTGAAGCGAAGGCGTTACTTTGTACAGAAAAGTACTTGACAATACAGAACCTATTCGGCATGCTGACCGGCGCCGGCGCGGAGGAGGGCCCGCCGCCCCACCGAGGAGAGGAGCGCACCGATGGGGAAGCGCATCGCCGCGATTGTTTTCATTTTCTTCTCGAGCGCCGTCGCCTGGGCCATCCTCGGCTCCACCATCTTCTACCGCACTTACGAGTCTAGTTCCGCTCTCGGCGGCCGAGTGGCCTCCATTTGGGCCACCCCACACGAGCAGCACCCCCCCACCGCCAGCTACTCGCAGCTGGCACCCGGTAGGATCGAAACGGAGGTCCACGGCCAGAAGGTCGAGCGCACCGTCGAGAAGGCCGTCAGCATGTCGTTGCCGCTCGAGAGCAGCCACATCCAGGTCGCGCTCGACCTCGACAGCCGGCGGAAAGGCTTACTGTGGTACAGCACGTACAAGGTCGGTTTCTCGGGTGCCTATGTCTTCCGCAATCCCAGCAGCAGCGAGCAGAACGTCACCTTTACCCTGAGCTTCCCGACTGAACAGGCCATTTACGACGATTTGGTTTTCTCCGCCGACGATGTGCCCATAAGCCTGACCACCAACGGCAAGAGTGCGAGCGGAACCGCCAGGGTCGCGGCCGGGCGACCGGTGACGCTGAAGGTCGGCTATCGCTCCCAGGGCCTCCAGAGCTGGCGCTACGATTGGGGCGGGGAGGTAGCCCAGGTCCGCGACTTCACCCTGCGCATGACCACAAACTTCAAGGAGATCGACTTCCCCGAGAACTCGCTTTCGCCAACGGAGAAGCGCGAGATCTCGGGTGGCTGGGAACTCCTCTGGGCATATAAGAACCTGGTCTCGGGCTTCCAAATTGCCATGCTCCTTCCGGAGAAGTTGCAGCCCGGGCCCCTGGCCGGGGGGATCAGCTACTTTGCTCCGGTCTCCCTGTTTTTCTTCTTCTTCCTGATGTTCATCCTCACGACGCTGCGCAATATCGAACTGCACCCCATGAACTATTTTTTCCTGGCCAGCGCTTTCTTCTCTTTTCACCTGCTCCTGGCTTATCTGGCGGACCACATCTCCATCCACCTGACATTTCTGATCTGCTCAGTCGTCTCCATCTTCCTGGTGGTCAGCTATTTGCGCCTGGTGGTGGGGATGCGCTTCGCGGCCGTCGAGGCTGGCCTGGCGCAGCTGGTCTATCTGATCCTCTTCTCTTACGCCTTCTTCTTCAAAGGCTTCACCGGCCTGGCGATCACGATCGGCTCCATCATCACGTTGTTTGTGGTCATGCAGATGACCGGCCGGATTCCGTGGGCCGAGAGATTCCGAGGGAGACCGGCCCCCGCCGAGGCTCCCCCAGGCTAAAGATAAGGCCGTGACGTAGCGAGAAGGCCCGCCCGCCGAACTACAGCATGCTGAAGGAGCTAACGGAAAAAGGGGGAGCTTTCCCCCAGGCATCCACAGCCGCCCGGCGACCAATTCGGCGGTGGGACCGACGCGCCTTTCTGTCTCTGGCACAGAAACTTACGCCCGCGGAGCTCCCTCCCCTTTCTTCCCGCCTCAAAAGGTAAGTACGCTCAGTTCGCGCTTGGCTTGTGGATCACTGCTGGGAGGCGCATTCTGGCGAAGGTGGGGTGAGAAGGAAGTGTACCAGCCCTCGGACCCTCTCAAAAGGAGATCCAACACTCCTTCTTGCCCCACCTCCATAGTTGGAATGCCATTCTGACTCCAAGCATCTACACTCGGCATCCACTTCTCAATCCGGAAGAACCAGCATTTCTTGAGAGGAGAACCTTGTAGGCTGATCGGCAGGTCAGGCGACTGCGGCTAGGACCTCGGGTGTTCAGCAATTCAGCCGGCCACACGCATCGGTCCCGTAATTCCTGGCTCCCGCGGAACGGACGCCAACAAGCTAAGCTTCGATGATCTTGTTGCGTATGGCGTAGCGGACAAGTTCGCTGAAGGAATGAAGATTCAGCTTGCGCATGATGTTCGCCCGGTGCGTTTCGGCTGTCTTCACGCTCATGCCGAGTATGGCGGCTGATTCCTTCGTGGTTTTCCCCTCACCCAGAAGCTGGACGATCTCCCGTTCGCGTTGGGTCAGGCTCCCCGGGGGCGCGGGGGGATGCTCGGCAACTCGCGATGGCCTTCTCAGATAACCTTCGAGAACCATCGTCGCCACTTTCGAGGTAAAGAAAGTGCCGCGCTTTCGCAGGGCGTACAACGCCGCCACAAGATCACGCCCGGCATCGGATTTCAAAAGGTAACCACGCGCGCCTGCGTCCAGGACCTCACGCACCACCTGCTCGGAATCGTGCATGGTTAAGACCAGGACGGTGGCTTCCGGCATCTCCTTTCGAATCCGGCGCGTGGCATCCAGCCCATTCAGGTTCGGCATGCTGATATCCATGATGACCACGTCTGGCTTCAATTGCCTGGTCTTCTCGACAGCTTCCCATCCATCCCCCACTTCGCCGACCACATCAAAGCCGGGCTGCCCTTCCAAAATTGCGCGCAGGCCGCGCCGTACGACCTCGTGGTCGTCCGCCACCAGAATTCGCAACGCCGTCAAGATTCACCTCGCAGAGGAAGGATGGCCCTGACCATAGTTCCCGTCGGAGTCGAGAGGAGTTCCAATCGTCCCCCCAGTTGCCTCATTCGCTCTTTCATGCTCTGGAGGCCAACTCCCACCTGGTGAGCCGACCCGCCATCCTCACGCATCCCTTGGCCATAATCGGTCACTTCCAGGGTGACCTGGTCATGGTCTCGCACCACACGAATGCTGGCTTCTTTGCTGCCGGAATGGAGTTGGGCGTTCACCAGCGCTTCTTGCGCGACCCGAAACAGCGCGGTTTCCGCATCTTCCGATAGACGGCCGAAATCGTGAGCCACATCCACATGGAGAGTCATATTGCTTCGTCCCGCGAACCCATCTGCAAACCATTTGAGGGCGGCGGCGAGCCCAACTTCCTCGAGCAGCG
>DATFXF010000110.1:0-4022 GCA_035258565.1 Candidatus Acidiferrales bacterium | reverse complement strand
CAGGATCGTAAGACCCAGAAATGCGCGCTGAACATTAAAGACGATCTCCTGGTGCTTGCGATTGAAGCCGAGGTTGGCTGCTAACAAGCGCTCCTTCGCTGCATCCCAGGCGTTCCCCCGGCGGCCAAAGTCGAGGAGCAGCCAGCGCAGATTGAGCGTCGGAAAGACTTGCTCCAGGTTCGCACGAAAGAACCCGCCCGGCGCGACATCTTTGGGAATGGGAAAAGCCTCACTCTGGTAACCCCCGAGCGCTGACAACGTGAGCACCGGAAAATATTCGCTCTCGACCAATCCTACCCCGAGCGCAGCCTGGCGCGCCGCCTCCCACGCGACGCGCGTCTCGGGGTTCACGCGTTCAGCGAGGTCGATCAGCTCGACAAGATCATAGTGTTTCTGCTGCTCGATAGGTAACGGCTCGGCCGACTTGAGCACACTCGTGTATCCACGAAGATCCGGGGGACGCCAGGGCGTAGCCGACGTCGGCGCCACCTGGCGTCCCAGCCGTTCGGGCATCCCATAGTCAATGTGCGTGGGCCCCGGAGGCTCCGCTAGGGTCTTCGAGCAGCCAACACCTGTCACTACGAGCAAACAGGCAGCCAGGATCGTCGCAGCTTTCGGCGACCACCGCAAAATCGACGCGACACTTTTAATGTTCACGATCGTCCCCTAAGTGTCGGTAGTGATGTCCAAGTAATGCTGGCGAACAAACGTTCATCTCCAACATGATGAATCAACAGATTTTTTTTGCGACCTATTCTCGGTAGAGCATTACCTGGATAGCACTACCGATCGCTGGGCACAAGAATTTGTCGCTGCTCTCGGCAAGGAGACCTGCCATGGCAGAAATGATCCAGACCTTCGCTGACTACCGCAGCAGGCTTGATGCAGCGGTCACCGCCTTCAGCCTCTTTATTCGTGACCTGTGTCCGGAAGCACGGCTTGAAATCTCCTTCGTCCGTTATGAGGATGAGGACGCACACATCTGGATTTCTCTGCCTGCAATCCTGACCGCAGCGGAGCAGGAGGACCTCGCCAACCGCATAGCCGAGAAGAGCTTGGATCTTCTCCTAGCAGAAGGCTTCCTCATCCTGGCTGGCATCGAAGACGCGGAACCTACCAGCTCTTCCTAATAACGTTCGGTTGGTTCCGTCCGAAATGTTTCAGACGCGCGACGGTTGTACTTTCGTCGTGCGTCTTCATCAATTTCTTGAGAGGTAATCTTGCTCTTAGGAGATGGTTGAGCCCTTCCCCATTCAGTTCACCTCCTTTCTCAAGCTCAAGCCGTAGCCTTTATTGCTCTGAAGAGCATCCCGTGCGTTTGTTCTTGACGGCGTCTTGCGACGAGTTACCGGAAGAGATTAGTCCTTGCCAGATCGATGAGTTCGTCGCCGCGCCCGCTGAGCACCGCCTTGAGCATGAAGAGGCTGAAGCCCTTCATCTGCTCTAGCGTGACCGTCGGCGGCATCGACAGTTCCTGCCGGGAGACGTGGACTTCAACGAGCGCGGGCCCGTCGTGCTTGAGCGCTTGCGTCAGTAACGGGCGCACCTGCTCCGGTGTTTCCGCCGTCAGCCCCAGCAGCCCGGCCGCCTCGGCCAGCTTGGCGAAGTCCGGATTGTGCAGCTCGGTGGCGAAATCGAGGACGCCGGCCGCCTTCATTTCCAGCTCGACAAAGGCCAGGGCGTCATTCTTGAACACCACCACCTTGACCGGCAGCTGTAACTGCCGCAGCGAGAGCAGCTCGCCCAGGAGCATGGCCAGACCGCCGTCTCCGGACAATGAGATGACTTGCCGGCCGGGATGACTGACCTGCGCGCCCAGGGCTTGGGGCAAGGCATTCGCCATCGAGCCATGGTTGAAGGAGCCCAGGAGCCGTCGGTGGCCATTCATGGTCAGATAGCGCGCCGCCCAGATGGTCGGGGTGCCCACGTCGCACGCAAAAATCGCATCTTTGGCCGCCAGCTCGTCGAGCACGCGGACCACATATTGCGGATGGATAAGTTTTCCGCCAGGTTCACCGGTTGCCAAGGCATCGAGGCCTTTCCGTGCCTTCTGATAGTGTGCGAGTGAGGCTTGCAAATGCTCATCGAACTCGTTTTGCACGAGCTTGGGCAAGAGGGCTTGGAGGGTCGTCTTGGTGTCTCCCACCAAGCCATAGTCAACCTTTGTGCGCCGGCCCAACTGTTCGCCACGGAGGTCAAGTTGCACCACTGTGGCCTTCTGGGGAAAGAACTGCTGGTAGGGGAAGTCGGTGCCGAGCATCAGCAACACGTCGCAGTTCATCATCGCGTGGTAGCCGGAAGAAAATCCCAGCAAGCCGGTCATGCCCACGTCAAACGGGTTGTCGTACTCGATGAATTCCTTGCCGCGCATGGCATGCACGATCGGGGCTTTGAGCTTCTCCGCAAGTTCGATCAACTCGGTATGCGCCCCAGCACAGCCCGCTCCACCCAGGATGGTGATCTTCGTCGCCGCATTGAGGAGGTTGGCCACCGCAGTAAGTTCGTCCTCGGCCGGACACACGCGCGGGGTCGGCTGCGGAAAATGTCGCCGCGGCTGTTGTTCGCTGGCCTCCCGCAAGGCGACATCGCCGGGCAGGGCAATCACCGCCACCCCGCGCCGCGATAGTGCGGTCTGCATGGCGATCTCCAAAACCCGGGGCATCTGCTCGGGCTGGGACACCAGTTCACAATAATGGCTACACTGGGCGAAGAGATGCTCCGGGTGGGTTTCCTGAAAGTAGCCGCTGCCGATTTCCTGACTGGGGATCTGCGCGGCGATGGCGAGGACGGGCACCCGGCTGCGGTGACAGTCGTAGAGGCCGTTGATCAGATGCAGATTCCCGGGGCCACAACTGCCTGCGCAGACCGCCAGGCGGCCACTCAGATGCGCCTCCGCGCCCGCTGCAAACGCCGCCGCTTCTTCATGGCGCACGGGAATCCACTGGATATTGTCCCGTTTACGGAGGGAATCGGTGATGCCATTGAGCGAGTCGCCCGCGACGCCGTAGATTCTCTCGACGCCGGCTCCAGCCAGAGTCTCCACTACTAGCTCAGCTACCGTTTTCTTACTCATACTGCAGGACTCCTTTCTGCATCGTTCACTGCTCCGGCCGTAAGGCATCGCGGCCAGCGACGCTTTGACGTTCGCGCCGCCAGTTTATCGCGCCGCCTGCCAACCGGAGGTCGATTTGGTGCTCAGACAGGGCGTGGCACAGCCGGAGCGGCTCGTCTGACCCTTCGACCTCAGCGCGGATTTCTCGGCTCGCGGTTAAAGCTTGGACGACGCCGGCGATCCGGATCGTGTCGCTGGGCTGCAGGCACTCGTAGTCCGACGGATCGGCAACGGTCAGCGGCAGCACCCCGAGGTGCACGAGGTGCTGCCAGTGGATAACCGCGAAGCTCGCCGCGCTCCCGGCTTTCCCGCCTTCAGCATATGGGGCGTGACTTATCGCTGCACAAAGGCGTGACGCTCGGTGTCACGAGCGCGGGTTCCTGGACAGCCGCGGAAGCATTTGTCCGCGCTCTGCGTGCGGACGAGGGTTCCGTTAGGTGTCGCGCCGGGTGGCGCTCTGCAGAGGAGAGAGAAGGAGGCTGGCGTTCGGAGGAAGAGCAAGATGCCATGTCTGGGTATTCGTCAAGTTAACTACTGGTGAGACACTCCATCTCAGGCTGAGAAGAAGGAAGTGACGCAGCTTAAGGGTTCTCGAATGTATCAATAGTGTTTGGTCATGGGTTCACGAGACCGTTGCGCGTGGGTCCTTCAGAAAGGCACCAGCGCCGCCGTGGCCTGGGCCCTTCCCTGCCAGTGTCAGGGATCGCACCAGTTGCTGGTGCTCCGTCTAGGCGCTAGCCTGATTCACGTGTTATATGATCGTGACCGCTTGCTGACTCTCCGTCGCGGTGTGCACCTGCTTCAGCGCCTCGGCTGCCCGCAAGTGCAGGAGCTGGCGGCGCGGCACCGACATGTTTGCCAACAGCGTCTGGCGCACGAGGTCATGGGCGAACGCGAAGCTCGCCTCCTG
>DATFXF010000109.1:0-2662 GCA_035258565.1 Candidatus Acidiferrales bacterium | reverse complement strand
ACGCAAGCAAGATAGCCAGCAAACCGAACTCGATGATGTGCGCGTGGGCTGCGATTTTCACCGCCTTCTCGCCCTGCAGCCCGCCATAGGCATCCACAGCTTGGGTGGCTTGGGCGAGGTTGTCCTGGGAGGCGCTCTCCATCATGGCGCGGAGCAGGGCCGTGTCCTTGGCTTCGTGCTGAGCGAGATCCACGGCGGCATAGTAAGCGCCGCCGAGGAAGCCCACGAGCACCAACGAAGTGCCGCCGGTGAGAAGCGCGCGCGCCGGCCAGCTGCGGTCTTCGAGCAGCACCTCCCGGGCACCTGACGGGCGAGAACCACCGAGATACCTCCCGAGGCCTGCCAGCTCGCCCACGCAGGCGACGATCACGAGCAGGCCGCCAAAATCAGCGAAGATGCTTGCCCAGCCGATGGTCGGGAGCGGGCTCGAGGCCAATCCCACGTAGTGGATCAGAAAGACCGATACCGGCAGCAGCAGCGCACCGATCAGAAAGATTTGCGCGAGTCCCTTTTTCACCAAGGCGGAGAGCGCCACGTACGGCTCGAGCAGTGCAAGGAGCAGTGCCAGGTAACCGAAATCGAGGATGTGCACGTGCGTGTCCACCTTCGTGCCACGGTTCTCTAGAAATCCACCGATGCTCGTGAAATGAGCCCGCAGGGCACCGACGTCGCCCGCGGCCACCGCCTGTGTGGCGGCCAGCAAGTGCTCAGCGATTTGTCCCGCGTTCTGGTGGAGCACAAAGACTGCGAAGATATCGCCGAAAACCATTCCGCCCAGGATCAGAGTCATGCCGCCCAGGATGAACAACCGCGTGGAACCGAGCGGCCGAAACACGCCAGCATTTCTGAGCGTGGAATTTAGAGTGGACATTCCTGGCTCATACTTAGCGAAAGGCCGGCATCACCTGCTGTGCAAACAGGGTTTGCGTCTTGATCGACTTCCAGTGCTCCAGGCCGCCAAAATTGGCCACAATGGCCAGTTCGCCGATACCGCCTTTCTTCTGGAGCTCTTCGATCTGCGCAATGACTTTTTTGGGCGTGCCGATGAAGCCGATCTCTTGCTCGACGATCTCCTCATAGGTGAGCCGCGTCAGGCTTTCCAGCGCGCCGCTGGCATAGAAGCCGTACCCCTTGGCGCGTAATTCCGCCTTCTTCTCCTCGCCGTAGAGGGACTCGACGGGAGCAGCGTTGAAGGCCAGAAAATCGTGCAGCGCCTGCTCCGCCTCTTTGCGGATCTGCTTTTCATCCTCATCGAGATAGACGGGACGGATGTAAACGATGTCGGGGTGGTGCCCTTGCTCTCGACAGGCTTTCTTATAGATGTCCAGCGGGCCTTCTAGAACTTTGTAAGGCAAAAGCGGCGGCACGAAAATGCCCCAGCCGCGCTCGCCGGCCATTTGATAGGTGATGTCGCTGGTTCCCCCGGTAAAAAGCCTCGGATGGGGTTTTTGGACCGGCTTGGGCACCACGCTGACGTCCTTGACTTTGTAGAACTGGCCAGCGAAGGAAAATTTCTCCTCGGTCCAGGCCCGCAGCAACAATTGAATAGCTTCTTCGTATCGCGGGCGGCTTTCTTCGAGCGGCACGTTGCTCGGACCGTAGAGCCAGGCATGTCCGCGCCCCAAACCGCACTCCAGTCGACCGTTGGTAAGAATGTCCGCCTCCGCGATTTGCCCCGCCAGCCGCAGCGGGTTCTCGAGCGGCAGGGTGTGCAGCGCGGTACGAAAGCGGATGCGCCGGGTGCGCTGCGCAGCGGCAGTGAAAAGCGCCAAGGGGTTGGCAGAAATGGAAAACTTCTGGAAAAAGTGGTGATCGATTACGGAATAGACGTCAAAGCCGACCTGATCGGCATGCTCGATCTGCCGAAAGATCTCCCAGGTGAGCTCTGCATGGGGTTTCCCCGGCGGGCACTGCATTTCTACGTAGATGCCAAATCTCACAAACAGGCTCCCCGCGTGCTACGGCTCTCGGTCGGGGCCGGTCGCGCCTTCAGCCCCTCGCGACAGCCAGCCGAGCACTGCTTCCGCCTGCGGGATTGCTGTCGGTCGACTGGGCGGCGTGCGGGCACCGTTTAGAACGTGAAGCGGACTGCAAACTGGAGTTGACGCGGATTGAAGATCGACCTCGGCGTCCCAAACGCGGGGTTCAGCGCCCCTTCTTTAAAGGTCGGGATGGGACCCAGTAGCGGGTCGATCAAAGGCTGTCCCTCCGGATGAAAGACCGAATCCCCGTACACGGTATTGAAGAAACGAACGTTGACCTTGTTGAGAAGATTAAACGCTTCGGCGATGAATTCCATACGCAACTTCTCCCGCAGCTGGAAGGCCCGCGACAGGCGGACATCCACTGTCCGAAGGGAGTCCCCGACGAAGGTATTCCTACCATCCAGGCCAACGCGGTCATTCACGCCAAAGATGTCGCCGTTCGCGTCAAACCCGGCGAACTTGGTGAAACGGTGCGGTGACTCCAGGGTCACGATGAAGCTGAGCAGGTAGTCGCGAAGTAAATAGTTGCCGCTGGTTGGCCCAGCGAAGATCGCATTGCCCACAAAGCGGTGCCGGGCGTCATCGGAGGAAAGCGCCCGTTCCTGCCCGAAGTTCTTTGAATCAACCGGGATCAGCACGAAACTGGGATTGGGCCCGTCGTCGATCGCTTTGGAAAG
>DATFXF010000108.1:0-15062 GCA_035258565.1 Candidatus Acidiferrales bacterium | reverse complement strand
AGCTTAAGATGACCTCGGTCGAGGACTTCCAGTTCTCGCATCAGGGTGTACCTCCTCCTTGGAGTTGCCGCTCCGGAGAAAGTACACCCTCTTTCTTTTCCCTTTAAGAGAGAATCTACACAACACACGTTACGCTAGCATGGGATAGCGGATACGGACGCAAAAAAGGGACCACCCCTTACGCCGCAGCGCGCGACAGTCCGGTCAGTACGTCGAGTCCGCCTGCCGCTCGCAGAGTGCCGGTATTGGGAAAGTGCCCGTTCGCGGGGCAGCGCGGGAGCGTCGAGACTCTAAAGAATCGGAAAGCGTGCTTTTCGCTCAGGCGTGTGCGGGGCCGCGTTGCTGAGATATACCGCGCTTGGCGTCAGTGCCAATCGCCGGAGTCTTCACTGGCCTCAGCGCCACAATGCTTGGGCCGTGTCGACGGCCATCTTGTCTCTGAAGAGCCGCAGCGGCGAGCGAAGCTTTCGCTAGTAGTACTGCACCTCGAGCGAAATCCACCCCGTGTAGGTGGTCTCGCAAGCCTTCTCGGTAAAGGCGTTGAGGTTTTCGTCCTCGCCAAACAGCACAAAGCCAAAGTTGGGGTAGCTCAGCTCGACCCAATTGCGCACGATGCTCGTGACGTCCATGGCCACGTCCGGTCCCACGTGTCTCCCGGGGCTGAGGACAACGCTGCCGTCAATCCAGTCTGTATAGTTCCACCAGTAGTTCCTGCCGATGCCAATTTTCGCCGCGCACGAAATGGTGTTGTCGCCTGGTGCGCCGTCGCTGTAGTCGAATCCAGAGCCCACGTATGTGGTATCCACCCGGAGACGCAGCCGAGCGCTGTAGATCTTCCTACCGTTAAGGGAATTCAGGTCGAAGTACAGCCCCCCTCTATTCACTTCATTGGCAAAGAAGTCTCCCGCCGGGGCCTTGTTTGTCTCGTAGTAGTAGCCGACCTTCAGCTGGGTGAAGTTATCCGCGCCGCTCTTGTCGTTTCCCGTCAACGCGCCCGTATTTCCAGAGTGCGACTTACGCGAAGACCTGAGCTGCTGAGGCTGCAAGGTCATTGTTTGGACCACACTTCCACCGCGCACGCAGACGGCATTGCTGAGTTCCGTCTCCTGGCTGCCCGCGTAGGCCGCTACGGCGTAGCACTTGCGGTTGAACCCGTCCGGCGCCTGAGTCAGCCCAAGCATGGTAAAGACCTTCTGCGTGGCGACCAGTGAGTGCTTTCCTCCGTCCACCCGGTAAATGCGGTAGCCGTCGATCTGTTCCTTACCCGACCAGTTCCAAATCAGCAGCAACCTGCCGGCCTTGATCTCATCATCGCAGTCCCTGACAAGATATTTTTGAATGTAGGGGTTCAGATCGATAGCCTTCACGGCAGCATCGGAGACCATGCCTCGAACCGATGATAGCGCGTACTGGACGCACTCCTTCGGGTCGCTTATGCTTTTGAGCTCCGTGGGAGCCGTGAGAGCAGCCACCCTCGCGACCTTCCCGAGCTGCTTCGGGGGAGGGGCCTGTCGTTGTGGAGGAGTTTGTTGGGCTCGAGCGGCTGGCGCCGCAGCCAGGGAGATGAGGAAGTATACAGCTATCGTGGGGATCCTCTGTGCCATGCTCCGCCTCGCCATCCGGCATGGGAAACCGAGTCATGCAATTATAGAGAGGACTAGCGCTGAAAAACCACAGTGTGCTCGGCGAGGAAATAGGTGAGAAAGGACAGGAAGCTTGACTCTCTTCCACCTGGCTCGGCCACATTCATAGAACCGATGGAATGTCTTGCCGTAACGAAACTCCCGGACGGTCCACAATGGGTTTATGAAATCAAGCTGGATGGATATCGCGCCGTCGCCATCAAATCGGAAGGCAAGCTGAATCTCTTTTCCAGACGCCACAAGTCCTTCAGCAGGCAGTATCCGCTTGTGCACCAAGCTCTTGACGAGCTTCCAGAAAACACGGTCGTCGATGGAGAGATCATTGCTCTCGACGAATACCCGGTTATGGGCTTCGTCGTCTGGGCCTGCGCGGGCGCCACGTTGGTGAGCCCCGAGCAAGGGGGCAAAGGTCTCACGGGCCTTCTTTTTGTGGTGTTTATTGTTTGGGTTGTGCGGAAGGCCGTACTCGCGAGGCGGCGACCACCGGACGCAAAGGTGCAGTGATCGGTATGTCACTCTCAAACCTGGCCGCGATCCTCGGCATGGGCCGCGCTCAGTGCGAGCGACGACGAGGTGTTTAGGCAGAGAGGGTTGAGCTGGCTGGTTAGAAGGGCCGTGGACGAGTTCTTGAAGAGGGTTAAGATGAAGCCTTAGGCTTCGGGGCGTGCTTCCGCGCCAACCTCTCGACCGATTCGAGAAAAGCGTCCATGGAGGCATTCTCCCCTCGCGCAGCAGCCGCTCCGCACGCTTCTGCATTTCCGGCGGCGAGAACATCTCTTCACGCTGCAGTTTCCCGTCCCGCAGCACTGTGTTGACGACAGTGGTGCCTTTCACACCTAATCCCCAAACGCCTTGTCAATCTGCCCACGTAGCTTGTCCACGTCGGTCACACCGAGGTAGATCATCGTGGTTTCGAGGTTCTTGTGACCAAGCCACGCCTGGATGGTGCGGACTGGAATCCCATGCTCCTGCCAGCGTGTGGCACAGGTCTTGCGGAAGCGATGTAGATACCAGTGCTCGCAAACAGGGTCAGTCTTGCAGGTCACTTCGACCCGATATTTGCGTTCGTACCGGCCTTTCGTGACCGTCGTTTTACATTGGCCGCAGTTCAGAGCAGCGTGCAGCGCAATTCTCTTCAACTTCCGAAGGAAGTGGTTGTCGGGTCTACCCTCCTCGTTCACGAAAATCCATCGAGGGTGTGGAGGATGCTTCTGACGCTCTTTGAGTAGTGTCAGCAGGCTCTTCGGTAGTGGGACGGTTCGGCTTTCATGCCTTTTCGGTGTGAACCCTACGTCTTCTTTGCGGCGGACGTGGTAGAGGCCCTTGGCGAAATCAATGTCCTGCCACGCTGCGAACGTCACTTCCTTGTCACGGCAGCCCGAGCCGAGGAAGAATTTGTAGCGGAGGCTATCCTCGGCACTCATTGCGGCAAACAGCTTCTCCAATTCCTCGTCGGTATAGGGAACGGCAGGCTCCTCCTCGAACTCAGGCAAATCCGCTGTGAGAGAGAAGTCGGTCTTGATTTTGTTCTTCTTCACCAGCGAGAGCACAGTCATCAGTCGGTTGTGCTGAGTCCGGGCTTCGTATCCTTTGTCGGCTAGGAAATCTCGGAAGTCGGAGAGGGTCTGCTTTGTGACTTCATCTATGAACCGGGGTTTCTTGTCGAGCGACTCTTGGAACTGCCGGAGGTTGTGCTCGTAGCCGATGACAGTCTTCCGCTTCTTTGTTTTCCGGGCGTCTTCGAGGAATCTCCTGATAGCGGTTTCAACTGGAATCCGGCCCGCAGTTATGCCTCTGTGTTCCTCGAACCCGGCAGCCTCTTCCCGTGCCTCCTCCAACGTGTCGTAGGCATGGCTCCAAACGAACTTGCCCGAGACGTCCGGGTAGCGGACGTAGAACTTTGTGCTCGGCTCGACCGTAGGAAGGCGACCACCGCCCTTCGGAACGGCCCTGTAACGCCAGCCCTTCCCAGGCTCTTTGCGGCGGATGTAGATGCGGGCCATCTTGCCCAGGATTGTAGCAAGATTGTCACACGATTCTCAAGACGCCACGAGAGCCGCATGTTTACTGTGGTTTTTGATGCTGAGAAGGATTGGCGGAGGAGGAGGGATTCGAACCCCCGAGACCCTTGCGGGCCTAACGGTTTTCAAGACCGCCGCCTTCAACCGCTCGGCCACTCCTCCGCGCCGACTATTCTACACTCTGACAGATAGTTACAAAACGAAGCCCCGTCCACCGGTTGCATACTGGTTGCATCGTAGGCCGGAGCGCGAAGAAGAGCGCGAATGGGCTGCGTTTGCCGAAAGCCAAGTCGTGGAAGAATAAAGAAGTGGCCGAGGGCAATCACCGCAGCCGCTTCTTCCAGCACCACGTCGCGGTGAAATCTGGTTCGCTAAGCATCCTACGTGATCCAACCGAAAAAGGACTGTGGCTGTCATCGTCGTTTCGATCGAAGCCCGAAATCAGAATCAACAGGCAAATTCCGTCTTGGTTGTGCCCCTGTCCACAACGCTGAGAGATGTTCCTACGCATACTCGCCTACAGCCGGGTCAGACAAACCTAAAAGACGCTTGCGATGTTCAGACAGAAAATATCAGCGTTGTGAGAAAAGAGAACTTGATACGCCGAAACAAGGCGAGTCGCAACTTTTTGAGATTACGCAATGCGTGGTTAGGGCACTCGGTTTCTTGCCACCAAAAGGATTCCATCGTTGATTTGCTGAACGGATAAGGTAGCGACCAACCACACACCATTGAGTCCTATATGGATTCCTATGCGGCCGACATGCACCAGCAGGGCTACGCCCAGACGTCGGCGGAGTCGCAGATTCTTTTCGCGCAAGAACAAAACCCTTCCACTACCTGAGCCGACTCTGCTTGTGGCTCCCTTCCGTCACGCATTGTATCTATAATTTTTATCTACTCCGATGTTCCGAAGAACTATATGCTTTGGACATCGGCAGAAGAACAACCTAGGCTAAGTCAGAAAGCTCCTCCCGCGGCATCAACGGATGGATTGACCGGGCCTACCCTGGCGTTCGCTCGACGAGGCCGCTAAGGGCAACCGTACCTGTTCAATTCCCGCAACTTCTGCATGGCTTCGACATGGCCTCTTCTCGACGCCGCAACGAGCAGCACACGCGCCTGTTCACAGCTCTTTGCGACGCCGTCCCCGCGGCGGTAAAGATCGGCCAACAGAACCTCGGCAGTGGTGCTGCCATTTTTTACCGCGGCCCAAAGCCACCGCGCTCCTGTGATCGCATCCCTTCTGCCATAGGTTCCATTCAAGTATCGCTCCGCCACAGCCAGTTCCGACTCGCCGCTGTTCTGGGGTTGCGAGGTCCTCGGACTCTGTCTTGCGGGAGCGGGCGTCACGGGGTTCACTGCGGATCCGATCGAGGACGTCTCTGCCTTCGTATTGTCGGCGAACGCACCGTCCGCCGGGGGGAGGTTAGAAGTGGGAGCGGCCGGCGCCGCCATTTGTGCCTTGGGTTCTTGGGGTGATGCTTCACCTTTCCTCATTTTGTCGGCAGAGCGAGCGTCCGCTGAGGAGGGATTGGAAGCTGGGGCCGCCGCAGGAGCCGGCGGCGCCTTTTGTGACGCGATGCTCTCTCCTAGGCGAATCAGGGAGCCACCCACCTCGCGGCGGTGCGTGTGATAGAGGAATGCGGCTGCTGCTGCTACGAGCGCTGAAAGGAGGACTCCGGTGATGACGCCGCGAAGGAATTGCGGGCGGTGGGCGGGATCTGGCCCCGCCGCCGGAATCGGCTCCCACAGGGGCTCGGGTTCCGGAGAAGACAGGCCGAACTGGCTGGGTATTATCGTTGGAGCCTCCTTCTGGGGTGAAGCCGCTT
The DNA here is from genome assembly GCA_035258565.1 of Candidatus Acidiferrales bacterium. Lineage (GTDB taxonomy): Bacteria > Acidobacteriota > Terriglobia > Acidiferrales > UBA7541 > DATFXF01. Next base: position 9,566 of record DATFXF010000108.1, on the reverse strand, counting down.
CGTGGGGGCGGGGAACATACGATGCCGGCATGTCCTCTTCATCCGGTTCGACAGGGAGGAAAGCAGACTCGTTTGGAGCAGCGGCCGGGTCTCGGAACGCGCTGCCAGAAGGTATCGGCACGGACGATTGAACGAGGTAGTTGCGGATTTTTTCCCGCGCGCTTTGGGACAAGTTAGTGAACCGCAGGCCTCCTGCTTTTTTCGTTTCATCCGTCCAGGCCAGTTCACCAGTCGCTTCGATTCGGTCGCCGGCCCGGAGCGAGAACCAGAAACGAATCGGCCCGGCTTGTTGAACAGGACGGACGGCGTGGAAGCCGAGGCCTCCTTGGGAGATATCCGACACCACACCACCATTACCCGGCTGCAAGTCGATGTAGACAACTTGGTCGAGCTTCTTCCTTGAGCTAAGGCGGCGTTCGGGCTTTATCGTCCTCGTGCCGTCGTTGATTTCAGACGTCGTTCTCATGGGGTGAACCTTCGCCGTACGCACACCGGCAAGCCCGTCGATCGGAGGCTCATTCAAAAAAATCCAGATAACTCCATATTCTATCTCCCTTGTTGCCCAAAATGCTGTCAATCTTTAGGAAGCCTTTGTTTCGACGCCAGTTGCCTAGAAAGCTTGGTTGAGTGAACGCCAAAAGCCACCGTTGCGGAAAACATAAAGTGCAAGCGAAGGGGTCACAAGAGCTGAGGACGTGGCCTCAAGCGGACGGGGCGGGCTCAGCGCGTGCGGGTCCATCCGCCAGCGCAAAATCCACGCCCCAGAAATGCGGCGCGGGCGAGAGGAACTCGACGCCGACGCGTTGGCCTCTCTCCGAGGCTTCGCCGAGATAAACGATGCGGCACTCCTGTTCTTCCTGAGTGAAGGGATTGCTGAGGACCAGCATTGCGCCGTTTTCGAGCTCCTGGTCGAGATAGAGCAAGCCGCCGTGGGCGTTGATGACGATGGTCTCGCAAGGTTTGCGAAACTTGCGGCCCTCCAGGTTCTTGCCCTCGGCGACCACGCGTACGCGCATAAATACGCGCGAGCTGCGCCGGCTCTTTTCGTAAGGAGTCTCTGTCATCCTTTAGCCATGCTGCGGCACTCGCGAGGTCCAGTCAATGCCGCCGTTCAGGTCGTGTGCCTGCCGTGAACCCGCTACCCCTCGTGTCCCTGCCTTCGAGCCTTCTCCAGCGGCTGGAATTAGAATCAGAATGGACGCCGGTCAGACCCTCTCCAGAGAAGTGAGCTGGGCACCAGCAATTCCCGAAACCCGCGAGCATGATATATTCTGAACGGACGCGGGAAGCCCTGGATGAACAGGACCGGCGACTACCGAGACGCAAACGCCAGTTTCCATGTCGCTTTCGGCGGCAATGAGGCTGTATCGGTGGGATTCGTTCAGGACCGAGTGCGCCTGAGCGGGGTGGTATTGGTGACGCCCTCTCTGGAGGTACCTGCTCATGTCTAACGGCAAGGACCAAGGGAATCCCAGGGTTTACCCTGGGAGCAATAATCTCTTCCAATACCTCGAGAGCAAGCACGATGAGCACCTGAACGAACTGTTCGAGTTCCTGCGGATTCCCAGCGTCAGCACGAAGAGCGAGCACAAGCGGGATATCGAGCGGGCCGCGGAGTGGGTGGGCGATCGGCTGCGCGCGGCGGGCATGGAGAAGGTGGAAATTGTTCCTACGAGGATGCACCCGCTCGTGTATGGCGAGTCGCTGCAGGCCTCGGGGAAGCCGACGGTATTGTTCTACGGGCACTACGATGTGCAGCCGCCCGAACCACTCGAACTGTGGACCTCCCCCGCTTTCGAGCCTACCGTGCGTGAAGGCAACCTCTATGCGCGGGGCACCGCCGACGACAAGGGCCAGGTGCACATCCACCTCAAGGCGCTCGAATCTCTGCGCAAGACGGCGGGGAAACTGCCGGTGAATGTCAAGGTGATCATCGAGGGCGAGGAGGAAGTCGGCAGCGTCAGCCTGTGGGACTTCGTCCAGGCGAACAGGCCGCGCCTCAAGGCCGACGCGCTGGTCGTCTCCGACACGTCCATGCTGGCCCGTGGCGTGCCTTCGATCACCTACGGCCTCCGCGGGCTAAACTACTATCAAATTGAAATCACCGGCCCGGCGCAGGATCTGCATTCCGGCGTGTTCGGCGGCGCTGTCCCCAATCCGCTCACGATTCTGTGTGAGCTCTTCGCCAAGCTGCACGACAAGAATTTCCGCGTCGCTGTCCCCGGCTTCTACGACGATGTCGCACCACTCTCACGCGCCGAGCGCAAGGCCCTCCATGCGCTGCCGTGGAAGGAAAAGGAATTCCGCAAGACCGTCGGTGCGCCAGGGCTGTGCGGCGAGAGGGGCTACTCGATCATCGAGCAGTTGTGGTGCCGGCCTACGCTCGAGCTGAACGGCGTCTGGGGCGGCTATACGGGCGAAGGCTCCAAGACGGTGATTCCTTCGAAGGCCTACGCCAAGTTTTCCACGCGCCTCGTGCCCAATCAGGATCCGGACAAAATCTCGCGGCTGGTCGAACGGCACATCCGCAAGCTGCTGCCCAAGACGGTGAAATTGAACTTCGAGGTCATGAGCACCGGCAAACCCTGGGTGGCGCGCTACACGCATCCATTCTTTGAAGTGGCGCACATGGCGCTCGAGAAGGGTTTTGGCAAACGGGCCGTGTTCATCCGCGAGGGCGGCTCCATCCCCTTCGTCACAGAAATGCATGATACGTTCAAAGTCCCCTGCCTGCTGATGGGATTCGGCCTGCCGGACGAAAACGCTCATGCGCCAGACGAACACATCGCGCTCGAGAACTACTTCGGTGGGATCAAGTCCATGGCGCACTTCTACCAAGGTCTGGCCGAGCTCTAGCCTGCCCGCAGCCGCTCCCGGAGCGGGTTTTCCGGACCGAGGTGGCGGGAAACCGCATTTTTTCTGGCTTTTTCGATGTTTCCCCTTGCCTTGCCTATAGGCTGCGGCTATAGTGTGCGCCGGAGCATCCCGACGAATTCGCTCGGGCCCTGCGGAGTGAGAATCAACTTCTGAGGAGGAGACACCACGAGATGGCAAAGCCAATGAGCAAGTCGAAGATTGTGGCCCACATTGCGGCCAAGTGCGCCACGCCCAAGAAGACAGTGGGCGCGTTTTTCGAAGAGCTGTTCAAGCTCGCGGTGAAGGAGTGCAAGAGCGTCGGCAAGTTTGTCATTCCCGGACTCGGGCGCGCGGTGAAGGCGCACCGCAAGGCGCGCATGGGCCGCAATCCGCAGACTGGCGAACCGATCAAGATCAAGGCCAGGACCGTCGTGCGCTTGCGGGCGGCCAAAGCCTTCAAGGACGCTGTTCTCAGCTAACCGCGCCCCAGCCGATTTCGCGGGGCGGGTGCTGGAAGGATGCGACCTTTCCAACGCTTCCGCAGCGGTTTCGCGAGAAGCTCTCGACCGAAGCATCGTTATTCTTGACAGGAATCGTTTGAAAACCCACCCGGCGGGTTTTGTCGGGAAGCCCTCAGGCGAGGATTCGCAGTCTCCCGAGAGAAGGGTCGGCTGCGGCCTGCTCGAACCTGGGGGTTTTGCTTTTTCGCTCTCCGCGGCGGTGCTGGCTTTATGCGCTTGGTGTGTCCCCTCCGATGCACGGTCGAGGCCGCCGGCGCCGGCGCGCGTGTGAGCAAGCCATGGCGTCTTCCTACTGGGATGCGGAGCTAGCGGAACGCTACCGAAGGTTTCGCTACAACTTTACCGAGCGAGCGCTCAGCGAGCGCGTCGTCGTGGTGGCCGGCGGAACAGGTGGCCTCGGCGCGGCCACGGTAATGCTGCTCGCGCGCGAGGGCGCGCGGCTGGTGGTGGGGTATCGGGCGAACCGCAAGCGGGCCGAGGCCCTCGGCAAGAGCGTGACGGAACAATGCGGCCAGACCTTGGCTCTCGTGGAAGGCGATCTGGCCGACCTGGCTGTGCGTCTAGCCTATCTAGAGACCGTCCGAGCACAAGGCGCCCCACTGGCTGGCGCAGTCATTTTTCCGGGCGATCCAGCGCGAGTCGCGTGGGAAGCACTCGACGCCGCGGCCCTGGAGGCCTCTCTGCGCGCCAATTACGTGGCGCCGGTGCTGCTTGCCAAGGAGTTGGGCGCGGTAATGGAGCAAGCAGCCGGCGGCGGAAGCATCGTGCTGCTGTCCACGATGCAGGCTGTGGCAGCGTTCGAATCCAGCCTGAACTATGCGGTGCCGAAGGCGGCGCTTGTCCACGCTGCCCGCATCCTCGCCAAGCAGTGGCGGCGAGTGCGGGTGAACGTGGTCGCACCGGGCGCCACGGTAGCGGGCATGGCCGAGGCCAGTGTAAGCGCGGGTAAGTATGACCCCTACGTCGCGAGCGGCGCCATACCGCGCTTCGGCCGCCCGGAAGACATTGCCCGCGCGGTGCGGTTCTTTCTCGAGCCGGACAGCTACATGACCGGACAGGTCCTGGTCGTGGATGGCGGGCTGACACTCCGACGGGACCGCGGCTGAATTCGATCTGGGACCTAGAACCGTTCCTCATTCTTTTCGACGCACTCGCGGACACGGAACACGCGCGGGGATGTTTAGAACGGAGCGCGAAAGACTTCATCCAATGGTCTCGGCCCCTTGCTGGCACCGGCGACACGCTGGATGGCATAATGGCGCCTGGCTATGCGGCACCAGTCCGGCCTCCTTGCCGACCTCTACGAGCTCACCATGGCGGCGGGCTATGTCCAGACCCGCTTTGAAGCCCGCGCCACGTTCGAACTGTTCGTCCGCAATTTGCCGCCGCGCCGCAGCTACCTGGTGGCCGCGGGGCTCGAGCAGGCGCTCGATTTCCTCGAGAACGTTCGCTTTGCCGAGGAGGAAATCTCCTACCTGCGGGCGCATCCGGTCTTCCGGCACATTGGTCGTGAATTCTTCGACTATTTGGCGCGGTTCCGTTTCACCGGGGACGTCTGGTCCCTGTCGGAGGGCATGCTGTTTTTTCCTGGCGAGCCGATGCTGCGCGTCACTGCACCGATTGCGGAGGCCCAAATCGTCGAGACCTACCTGCTGGCCACCCTCAACTTCCAGACCCTGGTGGCCAGCAAGGCGGCGCGCGTGGTGACCGCAGCCCAGGGGCGCAAGGTCATCGAATTTGGCACGCGCCGCGCCCACGGCATCGAAGCGGGCGTGCTTGCGGCCCGTGCCGCCTTCCTTGGCGGCTGCCAAGGTACCTCGAACGTCTTGGCGGGCCAGCGCTTTGGCATCCCCACCTACGGCACACAGGCGCACTCCTGGATCATGGCGCACGAGAGTGAAGAGGAAGCCTTCCAAAAATTCCTGGACATTTTCCCGGAGCACGCCGTACTGCTCGTGGACACCTACGACGTGCGCGCGGCCGTCGAGAAAATCATCGCCATGGGCCGCAAGCCTCGCGGGGTACGGCTCGACAGCGGCGATCTGGTCGCCGACAGCGCCTGGGTGCGCCGCCGGCTCGATGAGACCGGGTGGGCTGACGTCGAGGTGTTTGCCTCCGGCGACCTGGACGAAGACCGGATCGTCGAGCTGCTCGAGAGCGGCGCACGGATGGACTCCTTCGGCGTCGGCACGGCGCTCACGACTTCCGCCGATGCGCCGGCGCTTGGGGTCATCTATAAGCTGGTTGAGCTTGAGCGCGGCGGCGCCGTCCATAACGCCGCCAAATTCAGCGAAGCCAAGGTGACTTATCCAGGCCGCAAGCAGGTCTTCCGCTTCGCCGATCGAGCGGGGAAATACACCCAAGACGTGATCGCGCTCGAGGAGGAACGCTTCCCGCAGGCGGAGTCACTGCTCCGAGAGGTCATGCGGGACGGGAAGCGCTCGGAGCCAGCTGCTGAGCTGACCGAGGCGCGAAAACGTTGCTTGGAAGGCTTGGAACGCCTGCCGGAAGGTGTCCGCTACGCGCATTTGGGGCGGCTCGCCGGGACCGCAAACCGCCGGGCGAGCAGCTATCCGGTTCGCCACAGTGCGCGGCTTGAAGAGCTCTTCGAGCAAGTGCGACGGCGCGTCGAGCGGGCCGCGCGCATCTAATTTTAGGAGGGTGCCCTCCCATGGTTTCCCGCGATGTCATCTTCTGGGATGTGGATACGCAGCGCGACTTCATGCTACCCGGCGGGAAGCTCTACGGGTCGGGCGCAGAGAAGATCATTCCGAACCTGCGGCGTCTGACGGACCGAGCGCGAGAGGGAGCCGTGTTTCTCGTTTCGTCTGCCTGCGCGCATACGCCGGACGACGAGGAGTTTCGCCATTGGCCGCCCCACTGCGTCAAGGGCACGCCGGGACAGCAGAAGATTCTGGAAACACTGACCGGTCAGGTGTGGGTGCTGCCCAACCGACCGAACGCGGACTGGCCCAAGAGCTTTGGCGAGGTCCAGCAGGTCGTCCTCGAAAAGCAGGACCTCGACGTCTTCAGCAATCCGAACACCGATGAGCTGCTTGAGCGACTCGCTTCCTTCGCCAAGAAGGACGCCGAGTTCGCCGTCTTCGGTGTCTTCATCGAATATTGTGTCGAGCGCGCTGCCAAAGGACTGCTGGATCGCGGCCGGCGCGTAGCATTGGTGACCGACGCCATCCAGACCCTCGATCGAGCGAAAGGAAAGCAGACGCTCGACGAGCTGGTTGGCCGCGGCGCCCGCCTGGTCACCACCGACCAGGTGCTGGCGCAGCTCTCGCCCATCTCCTCGGTGATGCGATAAAATCATCCGACCCGCTCTCCTCTCTCGGGAGACAACATGGTCTCCGCTGCGGAGCTCAAACCCGGTCAGGCGGTCCGGATCGACGGGCAGATCTACAAGGTAGTCGAAGCCGAGTTCAAGGCTGGCGCCGGCCAGGCCGGCGGCGTGGTGAAAACCAAATTGCGCAACGTAGAGACCGGCCGCGTCTGGGAGCCGCACTTCCGTCCCGACGTGCGTCTGGAAGACCTGGACCTCCTCCGCCAGACCATGGAGTTCCTGTACCAGGACGAGGAGAACGCCTGCTTGATGAATCCCGATACGTTCGAGCAGGTGGAAATCCCGCTGGCCGCACTGGGTCAGGCGGCGGCGTTCCTGAAGCCGGAGATGAGGTTGCCAGTGGAATTCTTCGACGGCCGGCCGATCAGCCTGGTGTTCCCGCCGACGGTGGACGTACGCGTTGCGGACACCGCGTCTCCCGTGCACTCCCAGCAGGACAGCACTTGGAAGGAAGCCACGCTCGAGAACGGCGTGACCATCCTCGTGCCCCTGTTCATCGCCAGGGACGAAATCGTGCGCGTCGAGGTGGAGTCCCGGCGCTATCTAGAGCGAGTGCGCGCCGAGCGCAAGCGCGGCGCCTGACGGGCCATCTCTTCGGTTGTTCTAGATGCTTTTCAGGTAGGCAATCAGGTCGCCGATCTGCTCTGCGCTCAGAGCAGCCTTATATCCCGGCATGTTCTTGCCGCCCTTTTCGATCCAGGTCTTAAGCGAAGCATCGTCCACCGGCGTGCCGTCGGCATATCTGCCGCGCCCGTAGAGGTCCTTCAATCCCGGGCCGATTTTTTTCGCTTCGCTCGTATTGTAATGGCAGATGGCGCATTTGGTGTCGAAGAGCTTCTTGCCGCGCGCCACTGCAGCCGGGTCTGGTGCGGCGCTGGCCGCGAACTTCGGTCCACCAGAGTTTCTGCCCGGCGCTTGTGAACCTAGCGCGGCGATCGCCATCAGGCTGAGGGCCAGGGACAGGAAGGCTCGGATCGCTCGGGTGCGCATGAACCGTTGATTCTCCTTCTCTGCTCCGAGCCCTTAGGGGGCCTCCTCGTTCTTTTGATTCCCCGGCTGGACCGCCCGGTTGTAAACCCACATCAATAGTGTAGTGGCGAAACCAATGGCCGCCAGCACCCACCACATCTGGCGCGGCCGATGCAATTCTTCGCCGTATCGGTGGACGAGGTAGCCGCCCAACCAGCCGGCGATCTTGTACCCCACGGCGATGGGCAGGAAGGCGAAGCCCATGAATACGCCTTGCTGACCCGGTGGCGCGAGGCGCGAGACGTACTCATAGTAGCGCGGCGCTTGCGTCATTTCGCCGAGTGAGAACACCACCAGTGCGATCACCACCAGCCAGGTGGACGGGTAGGCGGAAACGATGGGCATGGAAAGCGTCGCGATCAGGGTACCCAGGATCATCGCGGGGAACGCCCGAATCTTGCGTGTCAAGTAGCTCACCGTCACCTGGAAGAAGATAATGGTCAGCGCATCCACGGAAAGGATCAGGTCCACGTCGGCGTTGGGATCCACGTAGCTGCGGATATAGAGCGGCATGGCCACAAAGAACTCGTAGAACATGACCCAGAAGCCGGAAAAGATCAGCAGAAACAGCACGAAACGGAAGTTGCCCAGAACGACAAACATGTTGCGGATGGCTTGCCCGACGCTGGGGACGGCCGGCCGCACTGCCGAGGCGCTGGGCGGTTCCCGGTAGAAGAGCAGGGTGGCGATGCACATCAGGAACACGCTCAGCGCCGAAACGCGGAAGACATTCTCCACGCCGATGGCGCGCCGTACCAGGAAAGCCACAATGGGCCCAACCGCGCCGCCGATGTTCACCAGCATGTAGTAGATCGAGTAGCCCAGCGAGCGCACGGTTTCGTCCGAGGCGGTGGCGATGGTTCCCACCACGCAGGGCTTGACCAGCGAAGGCCCCAGCGCCGTGACCATGAGGATCATAAAGATCAACCAGTACAGCGGAACGGATTGTCGGACGGGCGCCATCCAGCCGGCGGAGAGCGAACCCAGCAGGAAGTAGCCGATCGAAGCAATCAGATAGGCAAACGCCAGCGAGCGCCGGAAGCCAAAGCGGTCGGCCAGTGCGCCCGCAAAGACCGGCAGCAGGTACACGGCAAATCCGAAATCGCCCATCAGCGCACCCGTATCCTGGACGGAGAGGCGCAGCGATTCGTGGAAGAAGATGGCCAGGACGGCCTGCTGGCCGTAGAAGGCCAGACGCTCGAAAAGCTCGGTAGCGTTGGCGACCCAGAAGGCAGGCCGGAAGCCGCCGCGGATCTCTTTGAGGCGCTGTCGGAAGCTCAACGAGTGTCTCCTCGTGTGGCCCAATCAGCCTGCCGAGGCACGAGCCGCGCGCGATTGTAACGGAACTCCCTCGCAAAGGCCCTGATTTTGTTCCGCCTTTCGGCCTCGGGAGGCGTGTGCTAACATCCCAGGAGATTGACGCACGTTGAGACAATCCGGCTGTTTCCGAAGGAGCAGGCTGGACTGCTCGCCTATCTGGAGCGGTTCAACGCCGCCTGCGATTGGTTGTCCGCGATTGCTTTCCGGGAAGGATTGTGGCACTGGTTGCCCCTTCAGCGGCGTACCTACCCGGAGCTGCGGGGGAAGTTTCAACTCTCAGCAGCCGCAGCGCTGGTGGCCATCCGCAAGGTGGCCCCGCTTACAGAAACAAGAGCCGACGCACAACAGAAGCTCGCTTCCACCCCCGCGGAGCCATCCCGGTGTACAGGCATAGTTACAAACGCGACGGGACGGCGAGCCTATACGGGATGCGGGTTCCGTTCGCCGCCAGGCGCGACGTGGTTCTGAGCGGCAAGAAGCAGGCGGTT
>DATFXF010000107.1:0-2822 GCA_035258565.1 Candidatus Acidiferrales bacterium | reverse complement strand
ACGCTCTTGGACCGAGGCGTGAAGGAAGCGCGGAGCCTGGATGGCGAACCCGCCGTTCAGGCTGAGTTGTATCAGACGCTCGGTGGCATTTATCAGAAGTTGGGCAAATTGGATCAGGCGGACTCGCTGCTGAGCTTGGCGCTGCGCGAGCGCAAGTCGCTCTTCGGTTCTGATCATCCGCAGGTCGCGGAGAGCCTGGTGCTGCTGGGCCTGTTGCGCGCGGCGCAGGCGCAGCTGGAGGGGGCAGAGCGGTCGGTGCGCGAGGGGCTGGAGATGAGCAAGCGGCGCTTGCCACCCAATCATCCGTCGCTGGCGAAGGCCATCTTTGCGCTCGGAAAAGTTCAAGAAGAACGCGGCGCGTATGAGAAGGCAATCAAAACGCTGGATGAAGCGGTCCGTCTCCAGTCGGCAGGGAGGGCCGAGACCCCTGAGCTCGCCGACAGCTTGCATGAACTGGCAAACGCACACTTCTATGCCGGCCATTACGATACATCCGAGTCTCTCAACCAGCGCTTACTGCCAATGTATCGCCGAATGTACGGCGACAGTCACCCCCGCGTAGCCGATATTCTGATTAATCTTGGCGCGATTAAGCTGGACCGCGGTCATTATCCGGAAGCCGAGAAGTTGGATCGGCAAGCGCTGGAGATCGTGGAAGCGTGGTACGGCAGGGACAGCCTAGAGACTGCATCCGATCTGACGTTACTCGCCCGCGCGCTCGTCTATCAGGGCCGATACAGCGAAGCGGTGGATTTGCTCCAGCAGTCGCTGTTGATCAAGGAGCGCGCATACGGCCGGGTGCACCCGAGCGTGGCGTCGTCGCTCAACGAATTGGGAAACACAGCGAGCAGGCAGGGCAACTACGATGCGGCAGAGCCTTACTTCCAGCGGATGGCGGACATTTACCGCGCTGTTTACGGAGAACACCATTACTTGCTTGCCACCGCGCTCTCGAATCTGGCCAGCGTGTACATGGGGCGAAAGGAATGGGCTCGGGCGGAGAAGATTTTCCGTCAGGTGATCTCGCTCTACACTGAAACGCAGTCGGCCACGCACATCAACACCGGAATCGCCCGGATCAAGCTGGGGAGAACTCTACTGCGTCAACAACGCCCGTCGGACGCCGAGGTCGAAACCCGCGCTGGATACGACATTCTGGTCAAGCAGATGGAGCCCAAGGTGAGCTGGCTGGTGAACGCGCGCAAGGATTTGATCGAAGAATACGATTTGCTGCAACAGCCGGAGAACGCCGCCAAGTTTCGCGAAGAGCTGGCCAAGATTCAGAGCGAAAACCAGGCCGCTGTCCGAAGGTGACTCAGCTCGCGGGGCTGGGTGGGACTGCGTCAATCTCGGTGCCAGGCAACTCGTCGTTCGCCTGATGGCTGGAGTTTTGTCGGGGAGTGGCAGAGAACGTCATTCTTTTTTGAAAGACCTTTGGCGTTGTGGAGCTTTCAGTCGTCGTCTTGGTCTTCAGCCTCCACGCGCACTTCCCCGGCGGCGATCCAGAGGCCACCGGCGGTGCGGATCAGGAAGGCAATATTGGGTGAATCGAGGCACGCACTTGGGAGGGGGCCGACGTTGCCGCTAAACCGGGCATTGCCCTGAGGACTCAGCGGCACCAAGTCCGTGTTGACTAGGGTAGAATCCCCGGTCTCACTGCCCGTGGTGTCACACACAAGGGTCCCTCTGACCTGAGTCAAATCGGCGCGGGTCCCGATAAAATTCCCTCCGGCCAGCACTAACCCCCGCACGTTGAAGTGCAGGTCTCCAGTCGCCAGATTGACTGCCGCTCTCCCTCGTGTGGTGTGCCACGGAAAGAGTCCCCCTGTGACCGTCCCCGTGCCCGAACCGACGGTATTGCCGGCTTGGATGATCCCGATGATCTCCCTCCATCGCACGCTCCCGCCGTCCGCAAACGCGCCCATGGGGCCGGCGGAAAGGACCACCACCAGTGTTACTGCCAAGAAGAGCATCTTCTTCATAGCTTTTTCCCCCTTGCGGCATTTGAGCAAGAATCCGCCGCGGGGAACCTGTCAACGAAAATGAGACAGCGGGTTTTGAATTTAAGCTACTGGAGTGGCAGCCCTTTCTTGATTTGCCGGTTTGTTGATCCAGACCTCGGTCGGCGGTGGAGGCGGCACCAGCGTCGCCAGCCGGGACTCTGCGCCACGATCAAGGAGGAAGCGAAGCGATTGGGGGGCATCGCCTTTGGGCCGGATTTCCCCTGAGGCGCTGGCGTTGGCCAATGCGAGCTCGGCGCCGTTCGACTAACCTGAACCGCCTTCGCCGTCCTTAATAGCGTGCCAGCTGGGTGAGCTGAATGAGGTTGCCGCAGGTGTCGTTCAGCATCGCAATGGTCGAGGCAGTCACCTCGGTGGGCGGCATCGTGAACTCGGCGCCGCGGGCCTTGATCCGCTGGTAGTCGCCTTTGACGTCGTCGGTGTAGAACATGGCCGCGGGCTGGCTCTGTTGGAAGATCGCCTGCTGATATGCCTTGGCGGCGGGGTTGTTGTTCAGCGCCAACTGCAGCTCGGTGCCATTCGGCTCCTCGGGTGAGACCACGGTCAGCCAGCGAAATGGGCCATTACTGAAATCGGCCTTCTTGGCAAAGCCCAGTACCTCCGTATAGAAGCGCAGGGCCTTGTCCTGGTCGTTCACGTATACGCTGGTCAGCTTGATTTTCATTTCATTTCTCCTTGTGCGCCGGACCTGTCACATCAGCGACCTCTCGTCCGTCCGTACAAGGACGGACCGCGATCGAGGAATGTGACTGATGCCCACAGCTGAGCAGCTCGCCGAGCAATTCGAAGAGCACAGACCGC
>DATFXF010000106.1:0-4816 GCA_035258565.1 Candidatus Acidiferrales bacterium | reverse complement strand
TTTCGTCTCCGTCTTCTAAAATCGAAAATAAGGCCGACGTAGCTCAGTTGGTAGAGCAGTCGATTCGTAATCGACAGGTCATCGGTTCAAGTCCGATCGTCGGCTCCATCCTTAATCCTGTCGCTGCGCTCCAAACCGCCAATGAGCTTGCACCGCTTTATTTTTTGCTGCTCCTGATGCAGGCCGTTCGGCGCGCCCGCCGGCCTCACGGCCAATCGCCCGCTACCTAATTTTTGTCGCTGCGCTCCACACCGCCACAGATGCCACAACTCTTCTGCGCCTGATGCCACGGGCTCGCCGCGCAAGTCGGGCTCGCCCTGAGCGTGCCGGCAAAGGGTTGTCCCTGCGCTCCGATCACCCGATCACGTGCGATCACCCAATCACCCGATGTGGCGTGGGCTGTTCTTGCCTCGTCGATGGGTTTTCGCCTTCCGAGATGTTATAAATAGCTTCCACCATGCCCGATCCTCTGTCAGGTTTCACCAGCAAGACTTTTGCTGCGCAGTTGCACACGCAATTCAAAGTCGTGCACGGCAGCGAGCCGCCGGTCATTCTGGAGCTCGCCGAAGTGAACGAGCGGCAAGCCTCGCCCGAGGTCGAGCTTTTCTTTCTGGTATTCCACGGCCCGCGCGCACCCCGTCTCGAGCAAAAGACCCATCACTTTGAACACCATGTGCTCGGCGCTTTCGATATGTTCATTACCGCTATCGCCGGCGATGACCAGGGGATTTCCTACGAGGCGGTGTTCCACCGCCTGCACACGAAGAAGCCGTGAATCTTGGTGACGAGATCAATCTTCGTCCGGTGACGGAAGCCGACGAGGAGTTTCTGGTGTCGGTGTACGAAAGCACGCGAGCGGCCGAACTGGCGCAGGTGCCGTGGAATCCGGAACAGAAAGCGGCTTTTGTGCGGATGCAGTACGCGGGGCAGAAACACCATTACGCCGCGGAGTATCCCCAAGCCAGCCATGAGATCATTTGCGCCGGCTCCGTGCCGGTGGGCCGATTGTATCTTGCGCGGGGCGAAACCGCGTTTCACATCCTGGACATCACAGTGCTTCCTCAGCACCGCAACCGGGGCACGGGTTCAAACGTGCTGCGCCGAATCATGGACGAAGCCATGCGAGCGGGCAAGCCCGTGACGATTTACGTTGAGAGTTTTAACCCTTCGCTCGAACTATTCCGGCATTTGGGTTTTGCCACGACCGCCGAACATGGGTTCCAGTTGTTCTTGCGCTGGCCGTCCGTTGGGTGACGGTGCACTAACGCCGGCGCCTCCGGAAGCGGGGCTTGAGCTTGCCGCCGGAGTTTTTCCTGCGGGAGCGGGAGCACCGCTGTTCGGACCACCGCTGTGCACGGGCGCTGCGTGATCATCGGACGGAGCCAGATGAACAGGGGCGTTCAGCAAATTAAAAAGCGCGGTGTATTGTCCGGGTCCAGCGGGAACAATGAACATCGGAAATCTTCCTAGACTCGCGTTCTCGAAGAGGTACGTGTCCTGGGTCAAGGACGTGCCGTCGGCGCTGAGGGAAAGAATGTAACCGCTGGTGGTGGGTGTCGACGAAAAGCTTGGCGGGGCCACACTCATCATGCCCACGTTCGCAGGTGCGACGGCAGGAAGGTCCTCCACTCCGATCAGGCGCAGCCATACCGAGCTGCCTGATTTGTCCGTGACTTTGAACGACGATCCGACTAAGTCTTCAAACGCGCTCCGGTTTACCTTCTTGTGAATCTTGAAATCGCGCCCGAAATCGAACCCTCCGTCGGCATCATTCTTTCGTCCGCCGAAAGCCTGGGAAGGGACCGCCGCACAGGCGATCGCCGCGAACGTACCGTGTTTCAAGAAACGCCGTCTGGAAACGGACATGACACACCTCAATCGTCAGATCTTCTAAAGAAAATTCAGCCCCGCTCCAAATCTCCTTGCGAGGACAGTCGTAACTCTTTAACCTTCAAACTTCGTGGGGGACAGCCTGGGCGACTGCAACAAGGAACCCATAATGTACAGCTCTGCTCCTAAAATTTCCAGAAAATAAACTCTAATGTTTTGCGCGATTTTTAATGTCCGCTTCTCTCCGCAGCGGCGTGCGACAACGTGTTATTGACGGCAAAAGACTTGCGCTTCGTCTTACCTTGCCGGCGTTCACGTTGACATTTTTTGACAGACCCAGCGTTTGCGAAAAAAGATACGTGACAAACTAGAGTGGCTGAATTAACCTTACTTGCCCCCCCGGATAAGGAATAGTTTTTCGCCGGATTTTCCGGCCCGGTCCCCTCAAGGTTCGCATTGCACCAGGTATTTTCTTGCACGTTTGTGTTGTTTGAGGTTTTTGGAAATCTCCGGTCTTCTCATGGTTCGGTCCCTGACGGGACCCTCGATTTCGGTTGCGCGCTGTACAAGGAGTTCTGGCCGTGGAAAAAAGGTTCTTCTCTCCCCTGCTGCGGGTGATGGCGTGCTTCGCCTTCATCCTGGTCTGCCTTGCTCTCACGACATCGGTCATGGCCGCCGGTCCGGGAGCCGCGCAAAGCGCGCCCATGGGGCCGAGGATATGGCTGCAAGACAGCCGGCCTCTGCCGGTGACCTACACCGGAGCAGCAGCTCCAGCACCCGGTGTATCGGAAGGCATGGCGCAGCCGGAGCCGTTGGGGATGGCCTCCGCTGACGTTGACGGTGACGGCATTGCCGACCTGGTGGTCGGCTACAGCAGCGGCTTTATCGCCGTGCATCGCGGCAACCTCGATGCTTTTGCGCCGCAGAGCGATGCTTCGTTCCAAGCCATCGGCCGCGGCGAGTTTCCCTCGCCCTTTCTTCCTGAAGCGCAGACGCTTGCCGTTCCTGTACGTCCGGACTTCATCGCCCTGGGCAGTTTTACCGGAAGTGGATATACCGACCTGGTGATTGCGGCGCGCGGCGGCAATGCGCTGTATATCTTCGCCGGCGACGGCAAAGGTAACTTTGCCTCCCCGCAGACCCTCAGCCTGGCGGGCGGGATCACCGCCCTGGCAACGGGCGACTTCGGCGGGAGTTCGTCCTTTGCAACTCTCATCGTGGGAGTATCCAACCCACAGACAAAAGTTTCTTCGCTTCTGGTGTTCGCGGGTTCGCCGCAAGGAGTCGTGTCACGAGGTGGTTACTCGCTTGGCGCCGCAGTATCCAGCATCGATTTCGCGCGTTTCGGAGGCGCGGGGTCGGATGCTGCGTTCCTGGCGGGCGGACAGATTTTCATCCTGCGTTCTTCGCTCATGCAGGTAGTGCCGGTCGAATTGCCGGTGTCGGTTCGCGCATTTGCTCTGGGCTCGTTTATTTTTGACCGCACCGGCGGAACGCAATTGGCGTTGTTGGCTTCTGACGGCAGCGTCCAGATTGCGGCCCGCAACGAGTTTGATCCTCGCCCCTTCACCCTGGAGGAATTCCAGGCCATCCGCCGCGCCAAAGTGCTAATGCAGCCGGTTCCTCTGATTCCAGCGGAGACCTTCCCCGTGAACGGATGGAGGATTGTGGAAGGCTTCCCCGGCGTCGGCACCCTTAGCGCGGCCCAGCCGCCGGTGTTTTTCCGCACGCGTGTCTCCAGCAATGGCGGTGACGACGTCATGTGGCTCAACCCAGGCAACGGGCAGATGGTGGTGATTTCCCACGCGGGCACGCAGCCCGGCGCGCAAACATTTCTTCCTGGAGAGATTTCGGTAAAGCCTTACAACGGATCACCGGTGAACGCAATGCCCATGCGCATCAACGTCGACGGCAGGCCGGGAGTCATGGCGCTTCACCAGGGCCAGGTGGCGCCCTCGATGCTGATGCCCATTCCGGACCCGACCTTCTTTGTAAATAAGACGACCGATCCGACGCCTACTGCGCCGATCGCCAACGCATGTAACAACACCAGCAATGTCGATCTTTCCAGTTCTTGCAGTTTGCGTGAAGCCATTCTCAAAGCCAATGCCACCGCGGGCACCGACACCATTCAGTTGGCCGCAGGAACGTATACCCTCACGCGAGGCCGAATCGCAAGCCCGCTCTACGATGCGCATGACGGCACTCTAAACATCAATGACTCGGTAAATATCGTCGGAGCCGTAGACGGCGGCGGCAACGCCACGTCCATTATCACCTGGGGGACTCTCACCAGCGGCCTTACGGTCGACATGGTGATGGCGGTCAATGAGGATATCTCCATCCTTTCCGACGCCACGGCCAGCATTTCTAACGTGGTTATTCAAAATGGCGTAAACCACGGGACCCACGGCAACGACGGCGATGGCGGGTGCATGGAGTTCGATACGGGCACCAGCGGCAATGCCAATCTGACTTTCACAAACGTCACTCTTACAGGCTGCAGCACGACTAAGGGTAATGGCGCCGGCATTGCCATCTTCAACTTCACCTCTCCGAATAACGGGTTGGTTACATTCACCAACAGCATCGTGCAGAACAATTCTGCGGTTGATTCCACCGCCGGCGTAGGCGCGGGCGGCGGCGGCATCTGGGTCAGTCAAAATGCGCGCGCTTCTTTAACGAACACTCAGGTCCTGACTAACAAAGCCACTCAGGTCAATGGTACCGGCAAGGGCATTGGCGGCGGCATCTTCACCTTCACCAACACGCCGAACTCCAGACAGACCGTCATTCACAACAGCAAAATCTCCGGCAACAAATCGGCCGGGTTCGGCGCCGGAATTTGGAACTCTGTGAACCTGCTGGTGGACCAGGGCACAGTGATCAGCGGCAATACCGCCGGAACCGACGGAACGAATCCGGTGGCGAGTCAGCAAGGCGGCGGAATATATAACAACACATCATCTAACGGCTGTCCGGGGGC
>DATFXF010000105.1:0-5553 GCA_035258565.1 Candidatus Acidiferrales bacterium | reverse complement strand
ATTCCTGAAGCGCATTACCTCGAGGCCTGGAGCGACACGCGCGCGTTCGACGGCACAGCCAGCATCGTGCAGCCGCTGATTGCTCCCCTTTACAACGGGAAGTCGGCGCACGAGTTCTTGGCCGCGTTCTCGAGCCAGCCTGGACGCTCGGGCTACGAGATCGTGCGCGCATACTGGAAGGCTGAGCGACTGGCGCCGGACTTCGAACGCTCCTGGCGCAAGTGGCTCAACGACGGCGTCATCGCCGGCACTATGCTGCCTTCCGTCCGCGTCACGCCAAAGACCAATGGGCCCGCCGCACCACATCCAACCGAGGGGGCTCCGGAGAAATCGGACGCGCTCGAGATCGTCTTTCGGCCTGACCCCGCTCTCCTCGACGGGCGCTTTGCGAACAACGGCTGGCTACAAGAACTTCCGAAGCCCATGACCCGGCTCACTTGGGACAATGCCGCGCTGGTGAGCCCGGCAACGGCGGAGCGGCTCGGGTTGACCTACCGCATCAGCTCCACCGGTGGCGAGCATGGGCAAGTCCTTGCGGATGTCGTCGAGCTCGGCTACCAAGGACGTTCGCTGCGCATCCCGGCCTGGATTGTTCCGGGCCAGGCCGATGATTCGATCACCGTGCATCTGGGCCAAGGCCGCACCCGCGCCGGCCATGTCGGAACTGGCGCCGGCTTCAACGCCTACCTCCTACGCACATCCGCGGCACCGTGGTTCGGCTCGGGCCTGACCCTCCGCAAGACCGGCGGCCAATTCCCGCTCGCCTGCGCGCAGTTCCATCACAACATGGAAGGCCGCGAGCTGGTCCGCCGAGCCACGCTCGAAGAGTTCCGCCGCGACCCAGCCTTTGCGCGCGAACGGGGCGGGGAGCCGCCGAAATCGCTGTCCCTCTACCCCGGATATAAGTACGAGGGCTACGCCTGGGGCATGGCCATTGACCTGAACGCCTGCGTGGGCTGCAACGCCTGCGTGGTGGCCTGCCAGGCGGAGAACAACATCCCTGTGGTCGGCAAAACGGAGGTGATGCGCGGCCGAGAGATGCACTGGCTGCGGATTGATCACTATTTTCGCGGCGCGCCGGAGAATCCCGAGATCTACTTTGAGCCGGTGCTCTGCATGCACTGCGAGAATGCGCCGTGCGAGGTTGTCTGCCCGGTGGGCGCGACACTGCACAGCGCCGAAGGCCTAAACGACATGGTGTACAACCGCTGCGTGGGCACGCGCTACTGTTCGAACAACTGCCCGTATAAAGTGCGACGGTTCAATTTCCTCCAGTATTCGGATTGGGAGACGCCTAGCCTGAAGCTTGGACGCAACCCGAACGTGACCGTGCGCAGCCGGGGCGTGATGGAGAAATGCACGTACTGCGTGCAGCGCATCAATGCCGCGCGCATCGAGGCAGAGAAAGCCAACCGGCCGGTGCGCGACGGCGACATCATGACCGCTTGCCAACAAGCCTGCCCGGCCGAGGCCATCATTTTCGGCAACCTCAACGACCGGCAGAGCCGGGTGGCGCGAGCGAAGGCCGAGCCACGCAATTACGCCTTGCTCGGTGAGCTGAACACGCAGCCACGCACCACCTACCTGGCGGTGGTGCGCAATCCGAACCCGGAACTCGAAAAGGCGGAAGATCATGGGAGCTGACGGCCCGCGCCTGCCGATGACGAACGAACGCCCGCAGCCCCCGGTCCTCGGTCCGGGGCATACCTTCGCCACCGTCACCGACAAGATCAGCTCCATCGTCCTGACGCGACCCACCACGCCGGGCTGGCTTGCCGGCTTCGCGCTTGCTTTCTCGCTGGTGATGCTGCTGTTTTACGCGATCGGCTATCTGCTGCTTGTGGGCGTGGGCATTTGGGGTATCAACATTCCCGTTGGCTGGGGCTTTGCGATTGTCAACTTTGTTTGGTGGATCGGGATCGGGCACGCCGGCACGCTCATTTCAGCGATTCTGTTGCTGCTCAACCAGAAGTGGCGCACCTCGATCAACCGTTTCGCCGAAGCCATGACGCTTTTTGCCGTGGCCTGCGCGGCGCTGTTCCCGTTGCTGCATCTGGGCCGGCCCTGGCTCTTCTACTGGCTGTTTCCCTATCCCAGCACGATGGGAGTCTGGCCGCAGTTCCGCAGCCCGCTGGTCTGGGACGTTTTCGCTGTTTCGACCTACTTCACCGTCTCGCTGTTGTTCTGGTTCGTGGGGCTGATTCCCGACCTGGCCACGCTGCGGGATCGCGCCGACACGCGTGCCAAGCGCATCATCTACGGCATGCTGGCCATGGGCTGGCGCGGCTCGGCGATGCACTGGCATCGCTTCCAGACGGCCTATCTGCTCCTCGCCGGCCTGGCTACGCCGCTGGTTGTGTCGGTGCACACGGTGGTGAGCTTCGACTTCGCCGTGGGCATCATTCCCGGTTGGCATTCGACGATCTTTCCTCCCTATTTCGTGGCCGGCGCGATCTATTCTGGTTTTGCCATGGTGCTGACGCTGGCCATTCCGCTGCGCGCGGCCTACGGCCTCGAAGACTTCATCACCATGCGCCATTTGGAGAACATGGCCAAAGTCATGCTGGCAACAGGGCTGATTGTGGCCTATGGCTACGGGATGGAACTCTTCATGGCCTGGTATAGCGGAAATATCTACGAAGGGTTCACTGCCTGGAACCGCATCGTTGGACCCTATGGGCCGGCCTACTGGGCGCTGATCTTCTGTAACGTTGTGGCGCCGCAGGCGCTTTGGTTCAAGCGCGTGCGCGCGAATGTGCCGGTTCTGTTTGTCCTCTCGCTGATCGTGAACCTGGGGATGTGGCTCGAGCGCTACGTCATTGTCATCACCAGCTTGCACCGTGACTTCTTGCCCTCCTCATGGGGCATGTACAGCGCTACGCGGTGGGACTGGGCGATTTATGTCGGCACGATTGGCCTGTTCCTGGCGCTGCTGTTCCTGTTCATCCGCTTCTTGCCCATGATCTCGATTTTCGAGATGCGCGAGCTGGTCTCGGAGACCAAGGCCCGGGGTGGCTCCTGATGCCGAAGGGACCGACCAAGCCGGCGACTTATGGACTGCTGGCGGAATTTGTCACGCCGGCAGAGCTCACCGCTGCAGCGAAAAGAGCGCGCGCCGCTGGCTATCGGCGCATGGACGCCTATGCGCCCTTTCCCGTGGAAGGACTGGCCGAAGCGCTCGAGTTCCGCCGCAGCCGAGTGCCTTCGATCACGCTGGCCGGCGGCATCCTCGGCGGCCTCAGCGGATACTTCATGCAGTACTGGATTGCCGCGATCAACTATCCGGAAAACATCGGTGGCCGGCCGCTGCATAGCTGGCCCGCTTTTATTCCCGTCACCTTCGAACTGACGATTCTGGGTGCAGCCCTGGCCGCTGTTTTGGGCATGCTGGCGCTCAACGGCCTGCCCATGCCGTATCACCCGGTGTTTCATGTGCCGCGGTTTGTGCTGGCCTCGCGCGACCGTTTCTTTCTCTTGATTGAGGCCCGCGATCCGAAGTTCGATCGCCAAGCCACCGAGCGTTTTCTCGAGTCGTTGGGCTCGCGTGGTGTTTCCGAGGTGCCTTGTTAACGAGGTCAAGCCAACTCGCGGCCTAGAAAAGTTCGACGCTCCGCGCCGCCGCCGTCTCCTTCTCATTCTGAGCGTCACGCTCAGCTTCTCGGGCGGCTGCCGACAGCAGATGGCCGATCAACCGCGGTACAAGCCGCTCAGTGCCAGCCCGTTTTTTGGCGACGGCCGGTCGGCGCGGCCGCTGGTGGCGGGAACGGTGCCCCGAAACAGCCTGGCCGAAGAGGACTTGAGAGTGCCGAAGGATGCGGAAAACTTTCCCATTCCGGTGACGCGGGAGCTGCTCGAGCGGGGACGCGAGCGCTTCAATATCTACTGCTCGGTCTGCCACGGACTGCTCGGCGAAGGCAACGGCATGATCCCGCGGCGAGGCTTTCGGCATCCGCCCTCCTATCACCAGGACCGGCTGCGCGAAGCCCCCGTGGGCCACTTCTACGATGTCATCACCAATGGCTTCGGCGCGATGCCCGATTACGCCGCGCAGGTGGCGGCGCGCGACCGCTGGGCCATCATCGGCTACATCCGCGCGCTGCAGTTGAGCCAGCACGCTCCTGCTCGAGAGTTGCCGCCGGAAGATCGCGCCCGGCTGGGCGGAGGAGACCCGCGATGATCGAGCCGACCTCCTACTTGGCCGGGCCGGAGATGGACCGGTTCCGATCGCGCGCCCTGTGGATCGGCATCGTGGCACTGGGCCTTTCGGCTTTGGCCGGGCTCCGGAGCCCAGCCGAATTCATGCACTCCTACCTGCTGGCCTTCCTGTTCTGGACGGGATTGGCTTTGGGCTGCTTGGCGATCGCCATGCTGCACCGACTCACCGGCGGAAACTGGGGAATGATCATCCGGCGCGTGCTGGAATCGGGAAGTAGAACGCTGCCGCTGATGGCCTTGCTCTTCGTTCCCATTTACTTCGGCCGGCACTGGATTTACGGCTGGACTCATCCCCTCGAGTTGCCACGCCAACAGCTTGCGTATTTGAACGTGCGGTTCTTCCTGGCCCGCGCGGCGCTGTATTTCCTGATCTGGGTGGGGATGGCGCACTGGCTGAGCAAGTGGTCTCGCGAGCAGGACCGCACCGGCGACCCCCAGTTGCTGCGCAGGATGCAGTTGCTGAGCGGCCCGGGCCTTGTGGTCTATGCCCTCACCACGACGTTTGCCGCGGTGGACTGGATGATGTCGCTCGAACCCCGCTGGTATTCCACGATCTTTGGACTCCTGGTTGTTGGAGGCCAGCTCCTTTCGGCCCTGGCCTTCGCGATTGTCATGATCGCTCTGCTCAGCACCTATGGGCCACTGGGCCGGGTGCTTGAGCCGTGGCATGTGCACGACCTCGGCAAGCTGTTGCTGGCCTTCGTGATGGTCTGGGCCTACCTGGCTTTCTCGCAGCTTCTGATCATCTGGTCCGGCAACCTGCCAGAAGAGATTCCCTGGTATCTCAATCGGCTCGAAGGCGGCTGGCGTTGGGTCGGCGTGGCGCTGATTCTGTTTCACTTTGCTCTGCCTTTTTCCCTCTTGCTCTCGCGAGACCTGAAGCGCAGGGCTCCTGCGCTCGCGCTCGTAGCCATTCTGGTACTGGTTATGCGGGTCGTGGATTTGTTCTGGCTGACGGCGCCGGAGTTTTCTCCGGGACAGTTTCGCATCGACTGGATGGACATCGCCGTGCCGATTGGAGTGGGCGGCATCTGGCTGGCCTTCTTTGCGCGGGAATTGAAGACGCGGCCCTTGCTGCCGGTGAGGGACCCCGAGCTGGCTGCTGCGCTGGAAGAGGAACATGGATAAAGATCCCGATGTGGGCCATAGAGCGGACGAAAACTCCGCGGGAGCCAATCTCACGGTCAACTATGAGCCCACGGACATGGACCCCACGACCATCCTCAAATACCTGGCGGGGCTTCTCGTCATCGTGTTCGCCTGCATGCTCATTGTCTGGGGAGTGTACCGGAGCCTGGCCACGCGCGCGCCCCACAGCGCGACACCCGGCTCGCCCCT
>DATFXF010000104.1:0-14351 GCA_035258565.1 Candidatus Acidiferrales bacterium | reverse complement strand
CCCTCCTATTTGGCCTTGCTCCACGCGGGGTTTTCCGTGCCTCGGCCGTTTCCGCCCGAGCGGTGGGCTCTTACCCCACCGTTTCACCCTTGCCCTGCGCAGCCAACCTGTGAAAGACGCAACGGAGGTTTTGCCTCCGATTTGTCATCGAGGTCCTTCTGCACCGGCGGTCTATTTTCTGTGGCACTTTCCGTGGCCGAGTCCTCGCGAACCCGACCCCCTGGCGTTACCAGGCGCGCTGCCCTCCCCTCCGACTTGCTGAGACGACGGAGGGCTTCGATCCGCAGGCTTGCGGCCCGCGAACCACGGAGTCCGGACTTTCCTCCAGCCCGAGCGCCGAGCGGCGCCGGACTGGCGATCACCCGACCTGCCCGCCTCGAACATTATAGCGCGGGGAGTACGAGCCTCAACGTACTATTTCGAGGCCAACAGTTTTTCAAAGGCGGATTCGTCGAGGATGCTGACGCCGAGCGATTTGCCTTTCTCGTACTTTGAGCCCGGGTCCTTGCCGACCACCACGTAGTCGGTCTTCTTGCTGACGGAGGAGGAAACTTGGCCGCCGTGGTTGACGACCAGCTCGGCAGCTTCCTCGCGTGTACGGTGCGCAAGCGTGCCGGTGAAGACAAACGTTTTCCCGGCCAGGCGCGTATCACGCGGCGCCCTGCGCTCCTCCACCAGGTTCAGCCCTGCGCGCTTCAGCTTCTTGATCAACTCGCGGTTGGCAGGCTCAGAGAAAAACTCAACAATGCTCTCGGCAACCTTGGGCCCCACCTCCGGAACTTCGAGTAGCTCTTCTTTGCTGGCCTCGGCGAGCTTTTCGAGTGAGCCAAAGTGCTCGGCCAGCAACTGGCCCGTCCGCTCACCGACAAAGCGGATGCCCAGCGCGTAGATGAGCCGCGCCAGGCTGTTTTTCTTGCTCGCTTCGATTTCGTCGAGCAGATTCTGAGCCGACTTCTCTCCCATGCGCTCGAGATTAGCCAACTGCTCAAGTTTGAGCGCGTAGAGGTCGGCAAAGTCCTTCACCAGGCCCTTATCGACCAACTGGTGCACGATCTTCTCGCCGAGCCCATCAATGTTCATGGCGTGACGCCCGGCAAAGTGCAGTAGCGACTCCTTGCGCTTGGCCGGGCAGGCGGCGTTGACGCAGCGGTAGGCCACTTCGCCCTCGGCCCTGTGAATGCGGCTGCCACACTCCGGACACCTCGTGGGCATGTGGAACGCACGGCGACTCTTCCCCTCCTGGACCACCTTGACGATGTGCGGGATCACCTCACCTGCACGCTCGATCAGCACCCTATCGCCGATGCACAGGCCCAGACGCTCGACTTCGTCCATATTGTGTAGGGTCGAGCGGCTTACAGTGACGCCGCCGACCTCGACCGGCTCGAGCACGGCCACCGGAGTCAGCACACCAGTGCGGCCCACCTGCACGATGATGTCTTTAACAACCGTCGTCTCCTGGCGCGCCGGATACTTGTAAGCGATCGCCCAGCGGGGCGCCTTTGCCGTGTAACCCAGCTCCTCCTGGAGCGCGATTTCGTTCACCTTGATCACAATGCCGTCAATCTCATAGGGCAGCTTCTCCCGCTTTTTCTCCCACACATCGCAGTACTTCTTCACCTCTTCGAAGGAGCGGCAGATTGACCAGTCGGGGCAGACTTTGAAATGGAGTTTGGCCAAGGCCCCGAGCACGTGGGACTGGCGCTCGAGCGGCACTCGCCCATCGACCAAAAGGAGATAACCGTAGAAGTCCAGCCGTCGCGAGGCAGTGATTGCGGGGTCGAGCACTCGCACCGAGCCCGCCGCAGCGCTGCGCGGGTTTGCAAAACGCTTTCCGCCCTGCTCCTCCTGCTGGCGGTTGAGCGCTTCGAAGGCCTTGCGGTTCATGATGATCTCGCCGCGCGCTTCAAAGTCGGCTGGCAGGGAGAGCTTCTTGAGCTCCGCGCCGTCGACGCGCAGCGGCAGGGAGCGAATCGTCTTGACGTTGGCCGTGACGTCCTCGCCGGTGGTGCCGTCGCCTCGCGTCACGCCTCTCACTAGGATTCCGCCTTCGTATTGCAGTGAGATGCTCAGCCCATCGAACTTATGCTCGGCAACGTACTCCACCTGCTCGCGCCCAGCGAGCTTGCGCACCCGGCGATCAAACTCAGCCAACTCCTCATAGGAAAACACGTTGTCGAGGCTCAGCATCGGCCGCTTGTGCCGCACGGCCTGAAAGCCTTCGCGGGGGCTGCCGCCGACGCGCTCGGTCGGTGAATCGGGCGTCTTGAGTTCGGGATGCTCCGCCTCGAGGCGTTTGAGGCGGTTCATCAGACGGTCAAATTCGGCGTCGGAGATCTCCGGGTCATCGAGCACGTAGTAGAGGTACTCGTGGTGACGAATCTTTTTGCGCAACTGCTCGATTTCTTTGGCCACCGCCGTGCTAGCAGGCATGGGGCACTCCTCCGCGGAACGCGGCCATCGAGGCGGCCGGCTATTATACAATGCGCCCGGTCCGCGGCCGGCAGACGCCCAAACGTGGATGTTAGACGGAATCCGCAACGCGGTGATCATCCATAACCCGGCCGCCGGGGGACGCCGGAGTCGGCGCACGCGGCAGCTCGAGCAAGCCCGGAAGATCCTGGCCCGCGCAGGGATAGAGTCGGAGTTGCAAGCTACGACCGGCATGGGAACAGCCACGGGGCTGGCCCGGCTGGCGGTCGAAGAGAGACGCCAGTTAGTGATCATCTGCGGGGGGGACGGCACGGTCAACGAAGCCGTCAACGGCCTGGTCGGCAGCCAGGTACCCCTGGCAGTGCTGCCTGCCGGAACCGCCAACGTTCTGGCGAAAGAGCTGGGCATTCCCTGGGACATTCCGCGGGCGGCGGAATGGGTGTTGCGAGGCACACGAGCGCGCATCGCGCTGGGTGTGGCCACCCCCCTGCGCGAACCGGCGTTGCGGCGATTTTTTCTCTGTGTAGCCGGCGCCGGCACTGACGCTCGGATGGTGTACTCGGTGAGCTGGGCGCTCAAACAGCGCGCCGGGATCTTGGCGTACTGGTTTGAAGCCTTCCGGCAGCTGTTTCTCTATGACTTCCCGCGCTTTCGCGCCTCGGCGAACGGCCGGGAACTCGAGGCCACTCTGGTGATCGTGGGCCGCACAAAGCACTATGGTGGGCCGTTCCGCATCACCACCGGTGCCGATTTGTTCGAGGACGGGTTCGAGCTGGCAGCCTGTACGACACGCAGCGGGCTTCGCTACTTGACGTACGTGCCGATCATCTGGCTCGGCCAGCTGCGCCGGATGCGCGATGTGCACTTCTTGAAGGCGACGCGGCTGCGCTGCGAGCCGCTCGACAATCGGCCCATCTACGCGCAAGTTGATGGCGAGGTCGCGGGGCAGCTGCCCATCGAATTCAGCATCGAGCCCGATGCGCTAACACTGGTTGTTCCGACGGAGAGGAGAACTCTCCACTCTCCTGGCTAAACGCAAAACCATGGATCCCATCACGCACACACTCGTGTCGATGGCCCTGGCTCGTGCGGGTCTCGAAAAGGCCACGCCCAGGGCCACGCCGATGCTCGTCACCGCGGGCCTGGCGGCGGACCTTGACTGGGTGAGCCGGCTCGGAGGAGAACGCGCGTTTCTCCACGGGCACCGTACGGGAACGCATTCTCTGGTGGCCGCGGCAGCCATCGCACTCGTCACCTCTAGCGTCTTCTCGTGGATCGGACGGAAGCATCCCACGGCGCCCGTCCGCTTTTGGCCTGCGCTGGGGGTGAGCGCTCTCGGCGCAGCAGCGCACCTCACACTCGATTTGACGAACAGCTACGGAGTCAAGCTGCTCTGGCCGTTCCGCGAGAAATGGTATGCCTGGGATCTGGTTAACCCGATCGACCCTTGGCTGCTCCTTCTGCTCCTGCTGGGGCTTCTGCTGCCGGAATTGTTTCGCCTGATCGGCGAGGAAATTGGAGCGAAACCGAAGCAGCGCGCGGCCGCGCGCGGCGCCGTTGTCGCGCTGATCTTGCTCCTGCTCTACATCGGGGCACGGTGGGCACTCCATGACCGTGCGCTCGAGGTGCTCCGCTCGCGCGTCTATCACGGGGCTACGCCGCTGGTCGTGGGTGCCTTCCCCAGCGGCACGACGCCGTTCACCTGGTACGGAGTCGTGGAGACGGACAATGCACTGGAGGAAATCGAAGTTCCGCTAGGGCCCGGTGACCGGTTCGATCCAGACCTGGGGCGCACGGACTTCAAGCCTGAGCCTTCGCCTGCACTCGAGGCGGCGCGGAAGAGCCAAGTTGGCCAGGACTTTCTGCAGTTTGCGCGCTTTCCCAAGGCCAGCGTAGAGAAGAACGACGAAGGCTATCGCATCCAGTTGCGCGACCTGCGGTTCGCTTGGCCCTTCCCTGGAGACGGATTCTCCGCCGTGATCGAGCTCAACCGTCAGCTCCAGGTCGTGAACGAAGAACTGCACTACGGCTCTGGGGGCGCTGACAGCCGAAAACCCTCGACCCACTTCAGCGCTCGGACGGCGAGCGGCGAAAGGCCAGGCGGGACGCGAGATAACTCGCCAGAATCAACAGCAAGCCAATCAACCCGACCTCGAGTTTGTGTTCGAAGACGAAGCGGGTGGCCCCCTCGCCATATTGCACCGCCAGAAAGCCAATCCCAAGATACCGCAACGCCCGCGCCACGAGCACCGCCAGCGCAAACGATCGCAGCGGCACACGAAAAACTCCGGACGCAAGCACAAACAGCTTGAACGGCGCCGGCGGTGGAAGAAGCGCCGCCACCAGCACGCTCAGAAAACCGTTGCGCGCCACCCACCCGTGAATCCGGTCTGCACGCCCGCCGGCGTGCTTGCGGAAGGCCACTTCCCCACCCTTGCGCGCCACGAAGAACAGAACCACACAACCCATCACCGAGCCCAGGGTGGCCATGAGCGCGTAGTACGGCATCCTCACGTGGTTTGTCATCGAAAGGCTGATTACCAGCAGGTCGTTGATCACCGGAAAGGTGAGGAAGGAGGAATCGAGAAAGGCAACCAGGAAAACTCCCAGGCCGCCCGAAGAGGCGACTGCCACTCGCAGCCAGAGAGGAAGCTTGTCGAGGTTCATCGGCAGGGGGTCGCGCGCGATGGAAAAACAAGATTCTAACAGAGAACTTTGACGCGCTGCAGCCCAAGCTCGGGCGCGAACGAGACTCACCTGGGGCAAGACGAACAGAGCCTGGCCCGAGCGCTGCGGCTGACGTTCTTGACCGTGGAGGGAAATCCTTGCTATAAACTCCGCTTCGCCTATCAGATATCATCACGCCTTGCAACTTTCCTGAGGGATGGTTCAAGCGGAGGAGTCATGTCAGCCGAAGGGTGGGTTTGGTTTGTCATGCTGGTGAGCGCAGCATCGCTGCTGATGGCGGCGCTGTTCACCCGCGAAGTGCTGAAAGCCGATACCGGCGCGGCAGGCATGCAGGAGATCGCCGCCGCCATCAAGGAAGGAGCAGAAGCTTTCCTCAAGCGGCAGTATTCGACGATCTTTCTCCTCAGCCTGGCATTGGGAGCCATCATCTTTTTCTTCTACTTGTCGACCAAGGGCATGGAGCTCGCCTGGAAAACCACCGTGGCCTTCGCCGTGGGCGCCATCTGCTCGGGCATCGCCGGCTTTTCAGGCATGTTCGTTTCCATCCGCGCCAATCTGCGCGCCGCCTCCGCCGCGCGGACCAGCCTGAACCGCGCCCTACAACTCGCTCTGCGCGGGGGCGCAGTGACAGGGTTGGCAGTGGTCGCCATGTCGCTGCTCGGCGTGGGGCTGATCTTCATCGCCTTCGGCGGGATGGCAAACCCGCTCGAAATCCCTTATCAGATCGTCGGCTTTGGTTTTGGCGCAAGCTTTGTTGCGCTGTTCGCACAATTGGGAGGCGGCATCTATACGAAAGCCGCTGACGTGGGCGCCGACCTAGTGGGTAAGGTCGAAGCTGGCATCCCAGAAGACGACCCACGCAATCCGGCGGTGATCGCCGACCTGGTGGGCGACAACGTGGGGGACTGCGCCGGCCGCGGTGCCGACCTTTTCGAATCCACCGCCGCCGAGAACATTGGCGCGATGATTCTGGGTGTGGCCCTATTCGGCAAGTTCGGGATTCTGGGGATTTTCTTTCCGCTGGTCGCGCGCGCCTTCGGGCTGATCGCTTCGATCGCGGGCGTCTGGACGGTCGGGCTGAAGAACGAAAGCGAAGACCCCATGCACGCGCTGAATCGCGGCTACTTGGTGACGACACTCCTGGCCATGGGCGGATTCTATGTCGCCGTGCGCTTCCTGCTGCAAAACAATCTGTGGTTTTTTGCCGCAGGCGTGATCGGCATCGTGAATAGCTTTGTTTTTGTGTGGATCACGCAGTACTACACCGAATATCGCTATCGGCCGGTGCGGTCCATCGCGCAGAGCTCGGTGACCGGCTCGGCGACGAACATCATCACTGGCATTGCCGTGGCCATGGAATGCACGGCCCTGCCGGTGCTGGCGATCTCCGCCGCGATTCTGGGCTCCTACTACTGCGGCAAGCAAGCCATGCCTGATGTCTCCGGCGCGGGCCTCTACGGGACGGCCATCGCCACGATGGGCATGCTTTCGACTGCCGCTTACATCCTGGCGATGGACACCTTTGGGCCCATCACCGACAACGCCGGCGGGATCATCGAAATGTCCCATCAGCCCGAGGAGATCCGCAAACGCACCGACCGGCTCGATTCGGTGGGCAACACAACGAAAGCGCTCACCAAGGGCTACGCCATCGGTTCGGCCGCACTAGCGGCCTTCCTGCTCTTCTCCGCCTACCTCGAGGAAGTGACGAAACTTGTGCGGCTGCGCACGGGCAGGCTGACCTACGAATTCAACCACGTAGACATTGGCAAGGTGCCGGTGTTTATCGCCGGGCTGATTGGCGCCGCTTTGGTCTTTTTGTTCAGCGCGTTTGCGATCAAGGCGGTGGGGCACGCCGCCTATTTCGTGATCGAAGAGGTGCGCCGCCAGTTCCGCGAGAACAAGGGCATCATGGAGGGCACGGCTAAGCCCGACTACGGCCGCTGTGTCGATATCGTCACGATCGGCGCACTAAAAGCCATGGTCGTACCCGGCCTGCTGGCTGTCGGCGTGCCGGTTGCGGTGGGGTTCATTTTCAAGTTCTTCGCCACCCCCCAGGACGCGACGATCGGCGCCGAATCGGTGGCCGCCGTGCTCATGGTCGGAACCATCAGCGGCATCCTGCTCGCCACGCTGATGAACAACGGCGGCGGCGCGTGGGACAACGCCAAGAAGTACATCGAGACCGGCCAGCTCGGGGGCAAGGGTTCGGAGGCTCACAAGGCTGCCGTCGTCGGCGACACCGTGGGCGACCCGTTTAAGGACACCGCCGGGCCGTCGTTGCACGTGCTCATCAAACTCCTCAGCACCATCACGCTCGTGATGGCGCCGCTCTTCCTGTAGTGGCTTGCTGTCGCCCAGCGCGGAGAAGGACCCTAACACGTCTAGGAGTGTCCGCGGCAGTCCCTTACCCGGTCACGTGCTGACTCTCCCCTTTTTCTGAGAAACCGGGTCGCAGTCACCCCGGCAGGCAATTGCGCACCGCGTTGAATTAGGCGAGAAAGATGCATGCCTTAGAGTGTTCGAGACCGGCGGCGTAGATATTTTTCATGTATACACTATTCCGATCCGATCTGTACCAAGTCGAAATCAAAATATTCCGCAAGCGTGCAGCCCTTCTCTCGTAATAAACTGGGCGCTCGGTGGGGCACATGGCGGACGACCATGCCATCTCACGTTCGATGAGCTTCGTTCGCTCGACGATGAGGTGGTGATGGCACACCTGCGTAAGAGGCATGATCACCAGCTTGAGAATGGCGTTCTTTTTTCGCGCTGCAGAAGCAAACGCCACCTGGTACATTCAGCACTGATCGGCTGCACTTAGAAGTGTACAGGGCAGCCGAGGATGCGGCCAGTTTTCAACAGGAGGACTCTACCGTGGTCCAGAGCTATTATTCTCCTATCCTGATTGTGTTCTGGCTAGCGCTAGCGGCTCCGAGTCCGGCACCTGATGCTACTTTGCCGGCCTACCGCTTAACGCACAAATACAGCATTCCTGGTGACGGCGGCTGGGACTACATCACTCTCGACAGCGTGGCCCGACGGCTCTATGTGTCCCATGGCACGCGACTCGAAGTTCTGGACGCCGATTCGGGCAAGGTCGTGGGTCAGATTTCCGACACGCCCGGCGTCCACGGCGCCGCCATCGCTCGAGAGCTGAAGCGAGGCTTTGCCAGTAACGGCGGAGACGCCTCGCTAACCATCTTCGACATCGAGACGTTGAAGAGCATCAAGAAGGTCAGTGTGAACCGACCTGATTTCATCCTTTATGACCCATTTACGAAGCGCGTCTTTCCGATGAACGCGAAGACCACGGTGCTTGACGCCCAAACGGAAGAGAAAGTCGGCGAAGTGGATCTCGGCGGCGATCCGGAAGCGGCTGTCTCGGATGGAAAGGGCACGATGTACGTGAACCTGGCGGACAAGAAAATGGTTGCCGTTGTTGACCCGCAGGCGCTGAAAGTGACGAAGACATATTCCATGGACCATTGCACCAGCCCGCACAGTCTCTCCTACGATGCCAAAGCGCAGCGGCTATTTGTCGGCTGCCGCGATGGGCTAACCGTGCTGGATGCGACCACCGGCAAGGTTGTCGGGAGGAGCCTGATATGCTCCGGTGTGGACGCCGGAGCATACGACCCGGAAAGTAAGCTGATCTTCGAATCTTGCGCCGAGGGTGTGATTAGCGTCGTCCACCAAGTCACTCCGGACTATTACGAACTCGTGGACACGGTGAAAACCCAGCTCTGGGCCAAGACCATGGCCTTTGATCCCAAGACGAAGAGGATCTTTCTCCCGACTGCACAGATCGAAACGGTTCCAGACTCTGATCCACAGCGGCCCTTCAAGCGGCAGGTCAAGCCGGGCACGTTTACCGTGCTCGTCGTTCAACCCTGAATTGAGTCCTGCCGAACCATTCGGGACCGTTGTATGCGACGACATTAAAGAAGTAGAAGAAACTACTCCTGGTAGGAACCCTGGTATGGGCTGTTGGCCAACTCAGGGACTCCACTGTGAAGTATCCGCGCGAGGGGCAGCCCAACGAATCGCCTGGTTCGATGAATTCCTTAACCCCGCCCAGAAATGAGTGATTGGCAGAACCACTCGAGAGAAGAGCTCCTCCCCTGACAGTTTAGACCAAAGAGGACCTCTATACGCGAGAAAATAGGTTAAGGAATCTGTGCGGATCGTTGTCGAACCCAGGAAAGACGTGCTGCAGGTCCTTGCTTCCCAGGTGTCGCTCGATCGTTTCGCCGAGCACGTAGCGGAAATCCGTCGTGAGAGCGAGGTCACGGCCCTCGTAGAGCTGCCCGGAACCGAGACCGGGCCAGCGCCCATATACCTTGCCGCCCTTCACCGCCCCACCCATCACAAACATGCAGTTGGCATGGCCGTGGTCGGTGCCGCGGTTGCCATTCTCGTGCGCGGTGCGGCCGAACTCGGACATGGTGACGAAGACGATGTTCTCCATGCGGTCGCCCATGTCACGGTAAAACGCAGCGAGTCCCTGGCCCAAGTCCCGCAGCAGGTTCGCTAGCTGTCCCTGGACCCCGCCTTCATTGACGTGGTTATCCCAGCCGCCACTATCGAGGAAGCAGACTTCGAGGCCGATATCGGCTTTGGTCAACTGCGCGATCTGCAGCAAGCTTTGGCCAAAGCGGCTGCGTGGGTAGTCGGCCCCGTTTTCCGGCTGGAACCGGCTGGGGTTGGCCTTGCGGAGCATGTCAATGGCTTCGAAGGTTTCTGCGCCGGTCCCGCGCAGGGCGGTGTCGACCGTTTTCGCGTAGAGGGCTTCGAAGCCGCCTTCCACCGCCGGCGATTGCGCAATCACTTGGAACTGGCGCACGTCAGGCAAAGCCACGGTCGGCGTCGCACCGCGGAGTGTCCGCGGCAGGCTCGCTCCTATGGCGACCGCGCGGAAGGGTGAAGAGCCGGGCTCCGGTTGCATCTGGAGCGTGCGGTTCAGCCAACCATCTTCGGTGGCCTTCACGCCGGGCGTGCCGGATTCCATGAAGTCTTGGGCGTCGAAGTGCGAGCGGGTGTTGTCGGGCGAGCCTGCGGCGTGAACGATGGCCAGATGCTGCTCTTTGAACAGCGGCTGGAGGGGTGCGAGGCTCGGGTGCAGGCCGAAAAAGCCGTCCAGATCTATGGCGGCATCCTGACCGCCGCGGCGCGGCTCGGGAATGGCGATGGTGGGACGTATGTTGTAATAGTTGCGCTCGGCAAAGGGCACCACGATGTTCAACCCGTCGGCTGCGCCGCGCTGGAACAACACGATCAGCTTTTTGCGGTTCGGCATCGCTGTGGCCGCGATGGCGCGCTCGAGAAACGCGGGCAGAGTGCTGAGCCCCAGCATGGCTACCCCGCCACTTTTCAGGAATACCCGTCGGGTGACTCTCATGGTTCTTGCTCCCTCCTCCCTCCGGAGTGAATCCTCACGGGGGCAGCCTCCTTACCTCCGCTGAAATTCCGGCGCACCGAGCACCAGGCCAGCAATCAGGCCAAGGTCGATGTTCTTGACCGGGTCGTCGAGGCTCGCCTGGAGAACCTGTGGATCGTTCAACTGCTTCTCGAGCGTCGCGCGCGTCTCAGGCGAGGCCTGGCCCGACAGCACGACGTCGATGGCACGCTCGAGCGCTCGATGGGGGTCAGCGGCAGCCTCCGGGCCCAGCAGCGCGGAAACATCCACATGCGCACCGCGCATGCGATTACCTGCCAGTGCCAGCGAGAAGTTCAGCCGGTTCAGCAGCGCCCCCGTGTTGACCCAGGTTTCTGCCTTGTCGGAATAGCCCGTGGGTGGCTGGCACTGGTAGAGTGGCTCGCCAATGCGCGCGGTCCACATCACGAGCGGCAGGGGCACATCCACTTCGGTGCCCACTGCTCGAGCCGCTGAAGCCACAAGTTCGAACGGGGTCTTGATCTTCGCGCGGTAGGCCGGCCGTGACCAGAACTCCGGCGAATAAATCATCGTTCGCAGTACGGACTTGATGTCGCCGTCGGTCTCGAGGAACGCCTTCGCCATGCGGTCCACGAGCTCCGGCGGCGGGTTGTCGGAGACAAAGCGCCCCGCGAGCTTGGTGGAAATGAACCGGGCGGTGCTGGGGTGTCGCACGAGAAGATCGAGCACCTGCTCGCCGTCCTTCATCCCCCCAGCATGGATTTTGTGACCAAGCACCATCTTCGGATCGGGATCGTGGATCCGGTCGTCAAAGTGGAATTCCGGGTCACGGCGCGGCGCGTTAAGCGTCCAGCCGGTAAAGCACTTGGCCACTTCGATGACGTCTTGCTGGGTGTAGCCGCCGTCCACACCGAGGGTGTGGAGCTCCATCAGCTCGCGTGCGTAGTTCTCGTTCAGCCCACGCTGGCGCTTCTGCTTGGGTGGCTGGCCGGGCTGGCCCTGTGCGTTGGGATCCTGCGGGCGCCGGCCAACTCGCCCGTTCGGCCAGCGGCGCATCCCGAGGGGATCGCGCATGCCGTACAGGCTGTAAAAGCGCTGGCGACGCTCAGCAAGCTCCCGCTCCATACGCTCAAACGCGCGGGGGTCGGCGCTCTGCCAGTTGTCGAGATAAAAGAGCATTGCCGGGCTCTTGGCCGTGGCGTGAAGAAGGTCGCGGAATTTGCCCAGGGCGTATGGGCGAATGGCGTCGCGCTCGTACGATGTCAGAAGCCACTTGTCTGCACCCTTGCCGGCAAAGACGTTGAAATGGTTGAACCAGAAATCCACCATTTCCTCGTACAGCTGCCGCTCGCTGGAGATGGCCCGGGTCATTTTAGCCATGGCCAGCTCGGCAACGACGCGCTGCGGCGTGCGGGCCTCCTCTAGACGCCTCGGCGGGTTGTTCGGATCGCCGTCCGGACCCTGCCGCCGGCCGCTCGGTCGGGCAGCAGACTTCGGATTGCTGTTGTCGTCCTCGGTCATCCGAGGCTTGTCAGGATCCGATTGCTGATCGGCGTGGAAGATCGGCGCGGCTTCTGGTGCTTGGGGATTCCTCTTCGGCTCCTGTGACATCTCCTCGCGCTGCTTGCGGTTTTCCTCCCCGGAGCGGCCGGCCTGTTTGGCCGCCGGTCTCGGCCGGGGAAATTCATCGAGCAGCCGAGAAGCAGACATCGTCAGCGTCGGATATCGCTCGAGCCGCGCCTGGACCGCGGAATCGTCTATGGAGTCGGGGTTGAGTTGTTGCTCGATCCATTTTTCAAGGCCTATCTGGCGGACGCGGTCCATATCGCCCGGGCGCGGGCCGAAACCCAGCCGGTTGAGCGCATGGAGGATGGCCTGGTCCGAGCTGAGCTCCCGGATGGGGAGAGCATGGACAGAGGTGTCTCGCTCGGCCGACTGGCTCTTTTTCTGCTTCTTGTCTTTGCCTGCGAGAACGTAAGGCGTGGCAAACGCTAGGAAGGCCAGCCAGAATGCCGCCAGCACCGTCCGGAGCCTGCTCTGCCGCCGTGGCCCAGCCGAGCGGTTCTGTCTCGTCCCCATGGGTTCCCTCCGGCCTTTGCCCGGTCACCGCGCGACGCACCCGGAAAGATTCGTTCGCGACTGTGCCAAGCTCCGCTAACCATCCTAACACTCGGCCATGCAAAAAGTTGCGCAGTGCCGACTTGGGCCATCAAGTGGGCAACAGCCGGCGCCATTTGACCGCGCCGAGGCCGGTGCCGTATAAAGGGGCGCGGAACGTCGAATCCATACTCAAGTTCTAAGGAGAGTTTTCCCATGCTGCGCGGACAAGAGATTGTGAAAAAACGCGAGGATATTATCAAGGCGCTCAACCAGGCCTTGGGAGCTGAAGGGCTGGCGGCCTACCGCTACCTATATCTCTCCCACTGGGTGACTGGACACGGCGGACACGAAGCCATGGAAATCTTCACCAAGATGGCGCAGGAGGAGTGGACGCACGTCAGCCGGCTGCTCGAGCGCATCGTGCAGCTCGGCGGCACGCCGGTGATCAGCCCGACCGATTGGGAGAAACATTCCTACGAGAAGTATAAGGCTCCGCCCAAGGATGGCTCGAAACTCAGCCAGATTCTCGAAGACAGCCTGGATGCCGAACGCGCCGCGATCTCCTTCTACCAGGAACTCGCGCAAAAGACGCAACATGAGGATTTCGTCACCTTCAAGCTGATTTCCGAAATCCTCGCGGACGAAGTCGAAGACGAGCATACGCTGGACAGCTTTTACCGCTAGCGCAATGCTCGTGCGCAATTTCATCTTCTGGCTCTCAACAAAGAGGGAGGTCACCGACGCCATCGCGCGGCGCGGCATGCGTTATGGTTTCGCCAAACGCTTTATCGCCGGCGAAAAGCTGGAGGAAGCGCTCGCCACGAGCCGAGAACTCGGCCACGCCGGCCGCCGGGTCAGTCTGAACCATCTCGGCGAAAACGTCCTCACCGTGGAAGAGGCCGAACAAGCGCGGGACAGTTACATCCGCATGGTGCGCGAGCTCGACGGAAAGGGCGTGGACGGCAACATCTCCATCAAGCTCACGCAACTAGGACTCGATTTCGACCGCGACCTCTGCCAATCGTTGACCAACGACATTGCTGCCGCTGCAGCCAGTCTCGGCCGGACGATCGAAGTGGACATGGAGGGCACGGCCTACACCCAGGCGACCCTCGACATCTTCGAGACGGCTCGGAAACGCCAGGCGAACATCGGACTGGCCATTCAGGCCTATCTCTATCGCACCGAAAAAGATCTCGAACGGCTGGCACCACTCGAGCCTAAGATTCGTTTGGTGAAGGGCGCCTACCGCGAGCCGCCCAAACACGCCTATCAGAAAAAAAGTGAGGTGGACGCGAATTACCGCCGCCTGCTCGACCGGCTTCTCGAGCCCGGCAGCCGCGGCCGCTTCTTTCCTGCCATCGCCACGCACGACCCTCGGATGCTCGCTTACGCGCGGGAGCAGCTGACGCGTCGAGGGTACACGCCCGAGGGCTACGAATTCCAGATGATCTATGGCGTGCGGCGTGATTTGCAACAGGAGTTACGCGACCAGGGCCACCCGCTGCGCATCTACGTGCCGTTCGGCACGGAGTGGTGCCCCTATTTCATGCGGCGGCTCGCCGAGCGCCCAGCCAATTGCTGGTTCGTCCTGCGCAGCCTCGCTGCAGAATCGTTTCGCGGCCCACTCGAGCGCCCGCCGGCTCCGCCCTTGAAAGGATAGACAGGAACTTCTACACAATTCGCCGACCGTCTGCCTCTGGTGGGTCTGGCGCCAAAGCTCGAAGAACAT
>DATFXF010000103.1:0-4872 GCA_035258565.1 Candidatus Acidiferrales bacterium | reverse complement strand
CCGCCTATACCAGGCTGGTCAGGTGCACGAGTTTTCTTCCCCCGAGACGCTGCTGGATCTCGATTTTGCGCAGCCCCTCTTCGTGCTGGTGGACCGCCTGAGCGTCTCGCCCGAGGTGCGCGCGCGGCTGATTGACTCGCTCGAGATT
The DNA here is from genome assembly GCA_035258565.1 of Candidatus Acidiferrales bacterium. Classification (GTDB taxonomy): domain Bacteria; phylum Acidobacteriota; class Terriglobia; order Acidiferrales; family UBA7541; genus DATFXF01. The sequence continues at coordinate 4,724 of DATFXF010000103.1, read as the reverse complement.
TGCTACCGGGAAGGACAAGGCGAAGCGATCTTCGAATTCCTTCCGGCGACTCCAGACGGCCCGTGCGAACGGATCGTCTCTAATGAGCGCTTCGAGTGCAAGAGTTGCGGCCTCGCCTACCAGGAACCCGAGCCGCGCCTGTTCTCCTTCAACAGTCCCTACGGGGCATGCCCTCGCTGCCAGGGGTTCGGCAACACGATTGATTTCGACCTTGACCTGGTTATCCCCGATCGCGGCAAGTCGTTGGCCGAGGGCGCCATCGAGCCATGGACCAAACCTCGATACCGCTCGCTGCTCCAAGATCTGAAGCGCTATGCGCGAACCAAGGACATCCCGCTCGATGTGCCGTTCCGCCAACTTTCCGGGCCGCACCGTACGCTCGTGCTGGAAGGCGACTCGAAGGCCGGATTTCCCGGTGTGAAGGGCTTTTTCAGCTGGCTCGAGCGCAAGAAGTACAAGCTGCATGTGCGCGTGTTCCTCAGCCGCTACCGAGGGTACGCCACCTGCCCGGACTGCAGTGGCACGCGGCTGCGCGAGGAGGCACGTGCCGTGCGCATCGAGGGCAAGCCCATCACCGAGGTGTGCAAGATGACTGTGGCAGAGGCCCGTCGCTTTTTCGGCAACCTCCGGCTCAGCGAAGCGCAGAAGAATATCGCGGAGAAGATTCTGGAAGAAATCCAGCAACGGCTGCGGTTTCTCGATGAGGTGGGCCTCGACTACTTGACGCTCGAACGGCTGACCGCGACGCTCTCGGGCGGTGAGGCGCAACGAATCCAACTGGCTACGTCGCTCGGCTCGCACCTGGTGGGCGCGCTCTACGTGCTCGACGAGCCTTCCATCGGTCTGCACCCGCGCGACACCCACCGGCTAATCGAAATCCTGCGGTCCCTGCGCGATCTGGGCAACACCATCCTGGTTGTGGAGCACGATCCGGACACGATTGTCGCGGCGGACTTCCTGCTCGACCTGGGGCCCGGCGCCGGCGAGCAGGGCGGCCGCATTCTCTTTGCCGGGCGGCGCGAGAAGCTGCCGGGCGAAACGCGCTCGCTCACCGCCCGCTACCTGAACGGTGAGTTGCGCATTCCCGTGCCGTCGCTGCGCCACCGGCCGAACGGAAAATTCCTGCGCATCTTCGGCGCGCGCCAGCACAACCTACAAAACCTCGACTTGATGATCCCCCTCAGAATGATGGTGTCTATCACCGGGGTTTCCGGGTCGGGCAAGTCCACGCTGGTCTACGACGTTCTGTACAAGGCCCTCGAAGCGAAACGCTCGGGCGGGAACCTGAAAGATCTCTGCGACCGGATCGAGGGCGATGCGCAGCTGGCGGAGGTCGTGATCGTGGACCAATCGCCGATCGGACGCACGCCGCGATCGAATCCCGCCACGTACCTGAAGGCCTTCGATGCCATCCGCGAGGTTTTCGCGGCGACTCCGGAAGCCAAGAAGCGCGGCTATGGCGCGGGACATTTCTCCTTCAACATTCCCGGCGGGCGCTGCGAGGCGTGCCAGGGTGACGGCACGGTCTCCGTCGAGATGCAGTTCCTGGCGGATGTGGAGCTCGTCTGCGAGGAGTGCCGGGGCACGCGCTTCAAGAGCGGGGTGCTCGAAGTTCTCTACCGCGGCAAAAACATTCACGAGGTGCTCCAATTGACCGTGCGCGAGGCGCTTGCGTTTTTTGCGAACGTGCCCAAGGTAAACTCGAAGCTGAAAATCCTAGAGGAAGTGGGGCTGGGCTACCTGCGCCTGGGGCAGTCGGGCACGACGCTCTCGGGGGGCGAGGCGCAACGCCTGAAATTGGCGGCGCATCTTACCCGGCAGGCAAATGAGGGTGTCTTGTACATCTTCGACGAACCCACCACCGGGCTGCATTTCGACGATATCCAGAAACTGCTGACGGCCTTCCGCAAGTTGCAAGAGGGGGGCGCGTCGCTCGTGGTCATCGAGCACAACCTGGACGTCATCAAGTCGGCGGACTGGGTGATTGATCTGGGCCCGGAGGGTGGCGAGCGCGGTGGGCGCGTGGTGGCCACCGGAACGCCCGAGCAGGTGGCGCGAAATCCGCATTCCCACACAGGCAGGTTCCTCACCCGGGTCCTGAACAATCATTCGAACGCCGGTCCCTCTGCACCTCGATGAGGGCGAGCAAAGCACCGGCTGCTGCCCTGCTCTGGTGTCTCACATTCGGTGGTCCTTCGGTCACCGGACAAAGCGCGCCGAAAACGCCCGGAAAGCCTGCCGCGCGGAAAGAACAGCGTTCGGACCCGTTGTCCACGCTGCTCGGACAAGCGGACGAGGCCATCGAGAAGAAAAACTACGCGGCCGCGGTCGAGCCGCTCGAGAGCTATCTCGCCCGTCGGCCTGAAGACTCGAGCGCCCATTTCCAACTCGGCTACGTGTTCTCGGCGCTCGAGCGCTGGGACGAGGCAAAATCTGAGTACCGCCGAGCGATTGCGCTCAACCCGAGGCTGGCGGCAGCGCACCTGAACCTCGGCCTCGTGCTGCTCGATCGAGATCCTCCCACCGCGATCGAACCGTTCCGCCAAGCCGCGGAGCTGCTGCCCAACCAAAGCCGGCCGCGATTCCTGCTTGCGCTGGCGCTCGAGCGCTCGAACAAGACGGCCGACGCCATTCAGGAATATCAAGCGGCGGAGCAGCTCGACCCCAAGAACTACGAGATCCTCTTCGCCCTGGGCCGCGCCCTGCTCGGGAGCGGTCGCGCTCGGGACGCCGAGCCGCGCTTCCGCCGGGCCCTGGCCGAGCGGCCGGAGTCCGCACCGGCGCGGCTGGGGCTGGCCGAAAGCCTGCGCAGCGAGCAGAACCTCGAAGGGGCCGCGCAGGAATTCACGGGCTATCTCCGACAACAGCCGCAGGATCGCGAGGCGCGTGTCGAACACGCCACGCTTCTCGCGGACCTCGACCGGTGGGAAGAGGCCCTGGCGGAACTGGATCGCAGCGACGCGGGCGGGCCGCCCTCGCTCGCGAGCGCCAAGCTGCGCGCGGAGATCTATTTCCGACAAAAGCAGTGGCCCGAGGCCGCTCGGGCGCTCGAGAAGGCGCTCCAGATCGCCCCGCAGGATGCCGAATTACACGCGCGGCTGGGAAGAGTATGGCTCGAAAAGAGGAACTTCCCCAGCGCCGAGCGCGAGTTGCGGCAGGCATTCGAGCTTGACCCTAGATCAACGGACCCGCTGCGCGACCTGGTGGACGTCTACTATCTCAGCGAGAACTGCCCGGCGGCGCTCGAGGTGCTCGGCCTCCTGGCCAAGCGCGAAACGCCCGGCGGAGGTTCCTGGTTTGTTCGCGCCATCTGTTGCGATAAACTACAGAGAAAGGCTGAGGCCGTGGCTGCGTACCAGAAGTTTCTGGAACTTGACCAGGGCCGCAACGAGAATCAAGAGTTCCAGGCTCGGCAACGCATCCGCATCCTCTCGCAGGAGCTGCAGAAGAAAAAGAGGTAGCCATGGGTCCGGTGGGAACGTCCTCGCGCCTGCTGCTCGCGGCGGCTGCGTTGTGCGTGACGACGTTTCTCGCTCAAGCGCAGAGTGCAGTGGACGAGCTCCAGCAACAATTTCAGCGAGAGAATGATGCCATTCGCAAAGTAAAGATTCTGTCGAAGCTTGGCGATGCCCAATTCGACCGACTGCACCGGGAGACCGACGAGGGCAAGTTTGCCGAGGCGCTCCAGACCATCGCCGAGTATCGCGACGAAGTCCGCACCGCCGAAGCGGCTCTCAAGGCCAGCGGGGCCGACCCCGAGCGCAAGCCCGGCGGCTTCAAGCAGCTCCAAATCCACCTGCGCAAGGGCTTGCGCGAAATCAGCCAAACCATTCTGCTGGTGCCGGTGGAGCAGCGCGAGCGGTTCGAGGCCATCAGCAGCGAACTCGCCCACATCAACAGGGAATTGATTGACCTGCTGTTCCCGCGCCAGCCGGGGAAGAATTCCCCGAAGGAAAAACCGAAAGAGTGAGGCCCACCATGCGCGGCGGAAAGATCGGATGGGGTTTGTGTCTGGCAGCGTCTGTGTTGGGGTGGATGACTCCGGCGGCGGGGCAGCGAAAGAAGGATTACCTGACCGAGATCGAGGCGGATAAGATTCGCGACGCAGAGACTCCTTCCGAGCGAATCAAGCTCTTTCTCACCTTCGCTGATGATCGCATCAAGAAATTCCAGTACGAGCTCGCCCACCCCAGCCCGGACCGCCGCCGTGGGGAACGGCTGAACGCGCTGCTGAACGCCTACACGGGATGCCTGGACGATGCGGCGCAGATCATCGAGCTGGCGGTCGACAAGCAGCAGGATGTTCGTGCAGGCGTCAAGGAGATGCGCACCAGGGCCAAGGAGTTTCTGACCTACCTCGAAGGGCTGGAGGCCAACGGCCAGGAACGCGACTCCTATAAGATCACACTCGACGACGCCAGGGAGGCCACCAAAGACGCTCTCGAGGATGCCGAGAAAGCCGGCAAGAACATCGCACCACCGGTGCGGAGGAAGCAGTGACGCCCGGTCGGGGAAAAGGTGTGCCGTGGCCGGGAGGCGCGCGCGTTTTCGAGCGCATGTATACACGCCTCGGTTGCCGGGGCCGCCCACCGCACTTCGTGATCGAGATTTACCCCTACGCAAGCCTCGTGAACACCATTCGCCTGCGTGAGGATATTGCGCGCGTGCGCTTGTCGGACCTGCTGGGCGGGGCTCCGCTGGCCGTACTCGAAGCAGCGGCGGGG
>DATFXF010000102.1:0-3396 GCA_035258565.1 Candidatus Acidiferrales bacterium | reverse complement strand
AGACGGTTTCCACGGCCTGCTCGGCCTTGGTTCGGGTGACACCGGTGCGGCTGACCACTGCGTTGACGATGTCGAGCTTGATCACGCGTGCCTCCCGCTTCAAAAAAGGGCAGCCTATGCTAGACAGGCAGTTCAAGGTTGTCAAGCTGCACGCGCTGTACTAAGATGCGTTCCTTTTTTTCTGCCGCTCGATACGGATTTCCTGCTGTGGAGGATTCGATGACGGTGCAGTCCGACCGCTGGATTCGCCAGATGGCCCTCGAGTGCAAGATGATTGAGCCCTTCGAAGACCGCCAGGTGCGCGAGGGCGTGATCAGCTACGGCCTCTCCTCCTACGGCTACGATCTGCGCGTGGCCGACGAGTTCCGCATCTTCACGAACGTGAACTCAACGATCGTGGATCCCAAGCACTTCGATGCGCGGTCGTTTGTCGAGTTCAAGGGGCCGGTGTGCATCATCCCGCCGAACTCGTTTGCGCTGGGACGCTCGGTTGAATACTTCCGCATCCCGCGCAACGTGCTGACGATCTGCGTCGGGAAGTCCACCTACGCGCGCTGCGGAATCATTGTGAACGTCACCCCGTTCGAGCCCGAGTGGGAGGGGTACGTCACGCTCGAAATCAGCAATACCACGCCATTGCCCGCCAAGATTTACGCCCACGAGGGTCTCTGCCAGGTGATCTTCTTCGTCTCCGACGAGGCCTGCCAGGTTTCCTACAAGGACAAGCAGGGCAAATACCAGGCGCAACACGGTATCGTGCTCCCGCGGCTCTGAGCGAACGCCGCGAAAGTAGACGGCCCTCGAGGAACAGGCACAGCATCCAGGCTAATTGTTTGTTCCCGCAAGCCGGCGAATTCGGGATCCCGACCACGCCGCTCGGCTGCTTGAGGTTCGGGCCGATGCTGAGATTAGCGGCGCGACCAGATCCGATCGATGCGCCCGGGCACGATGTAAAAGGCCAGCACCAGCAAGTAAAGGAGGAGGCTCCAGCGCACGTTGACGAAGGACGCGCCAATGGCCACCGCGCACGCGGCGGGCGACAACAGGATGCGGCCCTTGACGAAGTGGACGAAATCCGGGTCGATCTGCGGGTCGACGAGCCGGTGGCGGTGCGTGGCGTAAGACCACACCAGATACAGCAGCATGCCAATAATGATCAGGTGAGCTCCATAGACGACCACCGCGACCTGCTCTTGGCTGTACCGGCCGAGGAGAGCCGTAGAGAAGGGAACGAACGCAATGAACATCAGGAAGCCCAGGTTCAGCCAGAGGAACAGCCGGTCCGTGCGGCGAACGTAGTGGAATATGTTGTGATGGCCGACCCAGAAGACCCCGGCGATGATGAAGCTCAAAGCATAGCTAAGAAACTCGGGCCAGAGCGCCCGGAGGTGGCGCGCCAACTCTCCGGGCGGCCGGCTCGCGGGCAGGTCGGGCAAGCGGATCTGGAACACCATGAGCGTAAAAACGATGGCGAAGACGCCATCGCTCAGGGCTTGGATACGCGAGGTCGTGAGCCCGGCGATTGCTTCCTGATTTTCAGGCGAGGTCACCGGCAAAAGTATACGCCGAAAGCAGTGAGCACGAAGGGGCCTCTATGCCGAAGCTGCCGAAGCCGGGCTGACCAGGGGATAGCCGCGCTCGCGCCAGCTCTCCAGGCCACCGGCGAGCGGCCGGATGCGCGTAACTCCGCGGCGCCGAAGCAGGAGCGCCACACGGGCACTCGTGGCTTCGTTGGGTCAACTGCAATAGAGCACGACTTCGCGGTTGGGCGGGACGTGCTGGTTCATCTGTTCGAGATCCTCCGCGTTGATGTGCACCGCGCCCGGAATCATCTCTGGCTCAACTTGGAAATCGAGCGCATGGCGCAGGTCCGCGATGACGACGTCCTCACCTGCGTCGAGCATTTTCTTAAGCTCCTCGGGGGTAATTCGCGCGACGCGCAGCTCCCGAAGGAAGCGCTGGCGCTTGACGTATTTCCATACCAGGAACCCGCCAAACCCTGCGAGCAGGAGCGCGATGAGCCATGTGCCGAGCGTCAGGGCCCGGTCGGCAACGCGCTCGAGCTGGTCGCTGAAGGCGTAGCCCAAGCCCAGGTAGGCACCGGCCCAGAGAAGGATCCCCAGCGCGTCGAAGAATAGGAAGCGCTCGAGGCGCATGCGGAAGATTCCCGCCAGCGGTGGAGAGGCGGTATTGAGCCCGGGTATGAACTTGGCCAGCAGGAGCGAACCAGCTCCATGCTTCCCGTAGAGGTTTTCAGCACGGCGCACGCACGAATCGGGCTCCAGCGAAATGCGGCAGAGCATCTGCAAGACTCTGGCGCCGCGTCGCCGTCCCAATTGGTACCAGAGCGAATCGGACAGCATGGCCGCGGCAATGGCCACGACGGTGGCCGTCACTAAGCTAAGCCGGCCAGTGCCGGCGAGTGCCCCGGCGGCGAGCAGCATCGGAACCGTGGGAATCGGCAAACCGATCTGCTCGACAAAGACCCAAGCAAATAGGACTGTGTAGCCGTGGTGGACTAAGAATTCGAGCGTCTCATTCATGTTTGGCTGGACTTAAATGGCAATGAATTTGTCCGCCTCTTCAGCTCACCGCACGCCGGCCGATGTGCGCAGGCGCCGGGCATCGAGTGAAATTGCTCCCGCGCCATCTGACGCCAGCCGGAGCAAGCCACCAATGATGGCGAGGTTCTTTAGAAAGTGTGCCACCAGTATCTCCTGGTCCGGGCCGTGAAAAGCCCAGAAGTTGTGAAACGTGAAGGTGACCGGCACCGGCTCCCCCCCCCCGCTCCCGGTTCTGCTCATTCGATGTTCCGAGGTCGCGCCAGTTGCAGTCCTCCCCGCCTCCCAGGGCCGCCGAGCTTGGAGCATCAGCCGATCGGTTCTCAAGGCTTCTGCGTTGGCCGGATCAGAACTTCGCTGATGAAGCTCTGCGGTACTTGGGTGACCACCGCTGCCACCGCGTGGGCGACGTCTTCCGGCTGTAGCATCTTCGCCGGGTCCTGGCCGGTGTGTGGTGAAAATTCCGTTCCCACCGTACCCGGGCAGATGGCGCTCACACGAATGCCGTGCACGCGCAGATCCTCAGCCATGCAGTAGGTGAGGCCGAGTAAACCCCACTTGGAGGCGCAATAGACGCCGCCGCGGGCGAACGCGTTTTTGCCGGCCAGCGAGCTGATGTTGATGATGTGCCCGGTGCGGCGGCGGATCATCTCGGGCACCACCGCCTTGCTGACCAGGAACACCGCCTTCAGATTGGTGTTCAATACCTGGTCCCAGTCCGCCTCGGACAGCTCGTGGACAGGGCCAAAGAGGCCGATGCCGGCATTATTGACCAGAATGTCGGTCGCGCCGAGTGTGGAGCGGGCCCGCTCGACCAGCGCCCGAACCTCGGCCG
>DATFXF010000101.1:0-2920 GCA_035258565.1 Candidatus Acidiferrales bacterium | reverse complement strand
CCGGGCCCTGTAGTCATCACCGTGGTGTTTATCGGTTATTTGGTGCGCGGCTTCTGGGGTATGACGGCTGCCGCGGTGGGGCGTGTTTGCCCCCGTTTACCTTGTCATTGTAGTTCTGGCGCCCTACTTTCGCCGGCAGTTTCGCACCCGGGCTTTCGTTCAAGGTGTAACTGCCGCAGCCACGGGAGCGATTGCCGGTGCCGCCGTCGTGCTTGCTCGTCGCGCGTTGATCGACGTCTGGACGCTGGGCATCGGAGCCCTCACGCTGGCCGTTCTGATGCGATGGAAGATCTCCGAACTTCGGATGATCGCAGTGGCGGCGGCGCTGGGACTTTGGCTGCGTGGTTGACCTCATCCGGTGAAAACAGAGGAAGGAGCGATCCAGGTGCAAAAGTACAGGGAGCGGGTTCTGCTGGTCAGCAATTCCACAATGTACGGCAGTGGATACCTGGACCACTGTGCCGGTGAAATCCGGGATTTTCTGGGGACGGTCGAAAGCGTTCTGTTCGTTCCCTATGCCTTGTTCGGGCGCGATGCCTACGCCGCAAAGGCCCGGGCGCGATTTGCTGGCCTTGGTTACAAACTGCATTCTGTACACGACGCGCCGTATCCGCAGCAAGCCCTAGCGGAAGCGAAATCTATCTTCGTCGGTGGAGGGAACACCTTTCGGCTCTTGAAGGCGCTCTACGATTTCGACCTGCTGGATCCCATCCGAAAGAGGGTGAAAGAGGGAATTTCGTACGTCGGATCGAGCGCCGGTTCGATTGTCGCCGGCCCAACGATCAAGACAACTAAAGATATGCCCATCGTCCAGCCACCGTCCTTCGACGCTCTGGGACTCGTGCCGTTTCAGATCAGCCCGCATTACCTGGACCCCGATCCGTCTTCCACGCACATGGGCGAGACCCAGGAAGAGCGCATTCTCCAGTATCTAGAGGAGAACGACGCGCCCGTTGTTGGGCTACGGGAAGGCGGCGTGGTGCGCGTGGAGCATGGCTTGGCAAAGTTAAGAGGCACTGCGGGCGCGCGGCTGTTTCGCCGCTGCGAGCCGGCTATGGAGGTTCAGCCTGGAGAGGTATTGAATGAGTTCCTGCCGGCGGGAGACCCCGCGTGAAGGCGCCGGAGATTCTGCTGCTCACGCGGTCAGACGTCGCCGCGCTCCTCGGCCTGGAAGAATGCATCGCGGCGGTCGAGCATGCTTTCCGCCTTTATGGCCAAGGGAGGACGGCGCAGCCCGGCGTGCTTAGCCACCAGACGCGCGACGGGGGTTTTCATATCAAGGCAGCGTCGCTCGAATTGGGCTGCCATTACTTCGCCGCCAAGACGAACGGTAACTTCTCTCGCAACCCGGAACGGTTCGGACTGCCGGCAATCCAGGGGTTGATTCTGCTGTGCGATGCGGAAAGAGGCTCGCCGCTGGCGCTGATGGATTCGATCGAAATCACTGTCCTGCGCAGCGGTGCGGCCACGGCGGTGGCCGCCAAGTACCTGGCCCGGCCTGATGCGCGGGTGGCGACAATTTGCGGGTGCGGAAACCAGGGGCGGATTCAACTCCGATCACTCCTGGCGATGTGCCCGCTCAAGCGCATTTTTGCATGGGACATTGATCCCGAGCGGAGCGAGCGCTTTGCGACTGAACTTTCCGCCGCCCTGAACCTAGCGGTTGAACCTGCAGGAGTCGTCGGTGCGGCGGTTCGACAGAGCGATATCTGCGTGACTTGCACACCTTCGCGGAAGTTCTTCCTGCGAGCGCGGGACGTAGCGCCAGGCACATTCGTCGCGGCGGTGGGTGCCGACAACGTCGATAAACAAGAGCTTGAACCAGAGCTGCTCGCAAGAGCCAAATTGGTGGTCGACATCTTGGAGCAATGCGCGACCATCGGCGAACTGCATCACGCTCTGGAGAAGGGCTGCATGGCGCGCTCAAGCGTGTATGCCGAACTCGGCGAGATCGCCGGGGGGCGGAAGCCCGGCCGGACGTCGCGCGAGGAGATCACTATCTTCGACAGCACGGGCACGGCGCTGCAGGATGTTGCCGCGGCTGCCATCGTCTACGAGAGGGCGCTCGCACAGGGCCGTGGGACGCGGCTGGATTTTGCCGTATAAACCTCCTGCACAACTCCTTGTCTTCGCGCTCTCCAGCTCGATCCGGAACTTTTGCCCGGACCCCGAGGTCGGGGGGAGAAGGGAATGAGAGATCCAATGACTGTGGGACACGCATTATTAGCCTTTACGGCTGCGGCGGGGCTGTTGACGATTACGCCGGGACTCGACACAGCCCTCGTCCTGCGAACCGGGGCGGTCGAAGGGTCACGCCGCGCCATGCTCGCAGGCGTCGGAATTTGCTTCGGCTGCCTGACCTGGGGTTTCGCAGCGTCGGTCGGACTAGGCGCGCTTCTCGCGGTCTCGACGATCGCCTACAACACTCTGCGCGTCGCCGGCGCCTGCTATCTAATCCTTCTCGGTGTGAAGCTAGTGCTGCGCAAGCCCGCTTCGGTTTCCGCAATGGAGGAAACCTCGCTTCACTCGGCACAGGCGCCCGACACCGGTGCGAGCGCGCCAGCTTGGTTCATCCGTGGATTCCTGACCAACATTCTCAACCCGAAGGTGGGAGTCTTTTACGTAACGTTTTTGCCGCAGTTCATTCCGGCTGGCGTCCACGTGACCTCGTTCAGCATGCTGCTCGCGGCGATTCACGCGACCGAAGGGATTCTATGGTTCTTGCTGCTCACTTTGGCGACGCGCCCGCTCTCGGCCTGGCTGCGCCGCCCGCGCGTCACAAGGACACTCGATCGTGCGACAGCTGTGATGCTCATCGGATTCGGAGTCAGACTCGTCCTCGACAAACGCCGCTAAAAGCTGGCTCTTGCCGTCAGGAACGAAGGTGTTGGCTAGCCCGTCGGGGCTTACGATCTGTTGA
>DATFXF010000100.1:0-16850 GCA_035258565.1 Candidatus Acidiferrales bacterium | reverse complement strand
GCGCATCGCTCGGGAGGGTTTTCTCGGCGGTGAATTCGTACTCGACGAGCGCCGCACGCGCAAGTGGATGGACCGGGCGCGCGGCCCGGTACGGTCCGTCGAGGCATTTGCCCAAGGCATCCTCGACGTGGCCAACGCTGTTATGGAGAAGGCCGTGCGGGTGATTTCCGTCGAGCGGGGCCACGACCCGGGCGACTACACCTTGGTGGCCTTTGGCGGCGCGGGGGGCCTGCATGCCTGCGAGCTTGCCTCCGCGCTCGATATGCCGCGCGTGCTCGTGCCGCGCTTCCCCGGAGGCCTCTCCGCGCTCGGCATCCTGCGCGCCGACGTGGCCAAGGATCTTTCCGAGACCGTCCGCGTCCGGTTGTCCTCCACGCGGGAAACACGCCTTGTGCTCGAAGCCGCATTCTCCCGAGTCGAGCGCCACGGTATGCGACAGATGCAGTTGGAGGGGTTCTCGGCGAGGCAGGTGCGCACCGAGCGCTGGCTTGACCTGCGCTACGTCGGGCAAGCCTATGAGCTCACCGTCCCGGAGGCCAGGGATTTTGCTGCTGCGTTTCACAACGCGCATGAGCGCCGCTACGGCTACGCGGATCCCTCGCGGCCGATCGAAGTGGTTAACATCCGCGTCCGGTTGGTTGGTCGAACGCCCAAGCCCACGCTCCGGCGCGAGCGCGGGGCCGGGTCCAATCGAAAAGCCTCCGCGACGGGGCTGCGGCGCGCGCTCTTCCAAGGCCGTGCCCTCGAGACGCCGGTGTACAACCGCGCGAACCTGCACGCAGGGGAACGCTTCGCCGGCCCCGCCATTGTGAGTGAATACAGTGCGACGACCGTCGTTCCGCCTGGCTGGGGCGCCCGCGTGGACCTCTACGGCAATCTGATTCTGGAGGCCATGCGCTGAACCGCTTCGATCCAACCCGTCTTGAGATTTTCAAGAGCCTCTTCCACTCCGTGGCGGAGGAAATGGGGGCAGCGCTGCGCCGCGCAGCCTTCTCGCCGAATATCAAGGAGCGACGCGACTATTCCTGCGCGGTCTTTGACACCGAGGGCGAGGTTTTGGCCATGGGCGACCACATGCCCGTGCATTTGGGTTCCATGCCCATGTCCGTGGCGGCGGCGGTCGCCGGGCTGCGGCTCGAGCGGGGCGACGTAGCCCTGCTCAACGACCCCTATGCCGGTGGGACACACCTGCCGGATTTGACCATGGTCATGCCTGTCTATTTCCGCAACCAGCGAGCACCTATGTTCTACGTCGCGAACCGCGCGCATCACGCCGATGTGGGGGGAGCACAGCCGGGCTCCATGGGACTGGCGCGCGAAGTCTTCGAGGAGGGCATTCGTATTCCCCCCGTGAAGATCATGGAGCGCGGCCGAGTGGCGCGAGACGTCCTGGCGCTCGTTCTCGGCAACGTGCGCACGGCCCAAGAGCGGGAGGGCGACCTGACAGCACAGATGGCCGCATGCCGCATCGGCGAGCGACGACTCGGCGAGATCGTCGCCAAGTATGGCCCCGGTGAAGTCGCGGTTTACCGCCGGCACCTGCTTGACTATTCCGCGAGGATGATGCGCCAGGTGCTGCGCCGCATTCCCAAGGGCCTCTATCGGGCGAAGGATTTTCTCGATGACGATGGCATCGACAGCAAACCGCTGCGCATCGAGGTCGCGATCCGCGTGCGAGACGCACGGGTCGAGGTGGATTTCTCTGGCTCGGCGCCCCAGTGCGCTGGAAGCGTGAATGCCGTCCGGGCGATAGCTTACTCGGCAGTATTCTACGTTTTTCGCTGCTTGCTCGACGAGCAGGTGCCGGCGACCTCGGGACTGATGCGGCCGATCCGCGTCATCGCACCCCAGGGTACAATCGTCAACGCCCGACCTCCGGCGGCCGTGGCCGGGGGCAACGTCGAAACGTCACAGCGAATTGTGGACACGCTCTTGCGGGCGCTCGCCCGTGCCATCCCCCTGCGAATCCCTGCAGCGAGCCAAGGCACCATGAACAACCTCACCCTCGGTGGGGCCGACCCAAGACAGAGTGGTGCACCCTTCGCCTACTACGAGACCATCGCGGGCGGCATGGGAGCTCGGCCCGGCAAGCCCGGCCTGAGCGGTATCCATACGCATATGACCAACTCGCTTAATACCCCTATCGAGGCGCTCGAGCACAGTTACCCGGTCCGCGTCCGTCGGTATGTCCTCCGGCGAGGCTCAGGAGGCCGGGGGAAATATCGCGGCGGCGACGGCATTATTCGTGAAATCGAACTCCTTACAAGAGCCCGGGTAGGCCTGCTGAGCGACCGGCGAGAGTTGGCGCCCTATGGTCTGGCGGGTGGAGGGCCCGGGGCCAAGGGCAAGAACCTGCTGGTCTTGAAGGGGAAGAAGCACCCCCTGCGGTCAAAATGTAGTTTCGATGCTCCAGGAGGCGCGGTCGTGCGCATCGAGACCCCAGGCGGAGGCGGTTGGGGGAAGCAGAAAGGGAAGAAGCCAAAATAGAACTCTCGTCCCGCAGAGCTCAAAAAATCTTGTGGAAAGAACGGAACTGGCAAGATGCACAGCCCGGCGCCTCGTTAGGCCTCCATCTTATCGAGCGCCGGAGGCATCTGGAGCCTCGCTTTAGCCAACGACCTAACCAGCGCATCTTCCATGGATTGCGCGGAAGTGTTGCGCGCCGTGGCAAGTTCACTGACCAGTAAGAACTTGGCGCGCTCCAGCATCTTTTTCTCGCGGAAGGAAAGCGGCTTGGTGCGACTGAGCGCAACCAGGCTTTTTAACACTGCAGCCACTTCGATCAGCGCACCGGTGCGCATGCGTTCGGAGTTTTCCTTGAAGCGGTGCTTCCAGTCGTGGTGGGAGTTGTACTTGCCCTTCTCGATGTACCCGAGGACCTTACCGGTTTCGGCCGAGCGTATCACGGGGCGCAGCCCAACGGCGATGGCATTGCTCTGAGGCACCATGACCTTTAAGCCGCTGGAGAAGATACGCAACAGGTAATACTTCTCTGTCCGGCCATTCAGCATACCGTAATGGATTTGTTCGATAACGCCGACACCGTGGTTGGGATAGACTACTTTGTCCCCCATCTTATAATCCATTTGCGGGTTCCCCCAAAGGTGAGTACCCTATATTTTAAGAACTCGGCAAGTCCGAAGTCAAGATATTCCTCATAAAATCAAAAAGTTAAGTGGGAGTTTGGAAGACAATTGGAACGTCAATTGCTCGAGGATCTGGTCCTAGAACCTGCCTCAGGATGGCGCACATTTCAAGGTACACTAGAATGTCAACTAATTTGATGCTCATTCTCTCCACGGACACCAGCACCCAGGCCGGCAGCCTGGCCGTATTGCGTGATACGCGAGTGATCGGCGAGGTTTCTACCTGGGTGGACGAAACCTATTCGTCCAGGATGTTTCGGCACCTCGAGTTTTTGCTACGGGAGCTTGTGCTGGGTCTCGAGCAGGTGGACTTGTACGCCGTAGCCGCAGGGCCCGGCTCATTTACCGGCCTACGGGTTGGGCTCACGGCAGTCAAGGGGTGGGCTGAGGTGTATGGCAAGCCCATCGCTGCCGTCTCAGGCCTCGAAGCCGTGGCCGCGCAAGCCCATGCCGCGGCGTCGCTTTTGGTACCGATCCTGGACGCGCGGCGCGGACAAATTTACGCCGGGTGCTTTGAGCGACGGGACGCTCTCCTCCGACAGCTTGGCGACGAAATGGTGATGACGCCCGACGAGTTCCTCGACTACCTCGGGGGCCTTGCCGGAGAGAGGCGGGTGGCCTTCGCGTCACCCACGCCGGAGGTCATCGGCGAAACCTTGGCGCGCTCCAAATTCCGCGGCAGCGTGATCGAATCGGTCTCGGCAGTGCTGGCCCCCATCATCGGCCAGCTCGGCTTGGCGCGGGCGCAGCGCGGCGAATTGGTGGACGCGCTGACGCTCGATGCCAATTATGTCCGCCGTTCAGACGCGGAACTGCTCTGGAAAGGGCCCTCGTGAACAGCTCGCCTGCGAAAAGGTCCCCGGCGGTGCGGCAGCTGGCCATAGACGACATCCCCACGGCCTTCGACTTGGCCGCTCGCTGCCCAGAGGCTTCGCGGTGGTCGGAGGCCGACTACGCGCGGGCCTGCGGTGGCGACCTCGATGGCTGGGTGGCTGAGGTCATCCCCCCTGGTTCGGGCTCTCGGAGCCGGCCCATCATCGGATTCGTGTTCGCCCGGCGGGTGGCAGATGAACTTGAGATTTTGAACTTCGCCGTTGAAGCAAGCTTTCGGCGCCAGGGAGTCGGGAGCCAGCTCCTTGAAACTGTGTTCGAACAAGTGCGTGCGTCCGGAATACGGCGGGCGTTCCTCGAAGTGCGTGCATCGAACGCGGTTGGGATCGCCTTCTATGAGCATCATGGGTTCGCGCTGATCGGGCGCAGGACGCGCTATTACTCGAACCCGTTGGAAGATGCACTCGTGCTTTCTCGGGTGCCGGTCTGAAGCCGGCGGGGATTTTCTCTTGGCGGGGTGCGCGGTGGTGTGCTAGGTTTAGAGGCCATGTAACTGCCCTGCTCCAATCAGGAGGTTCGACGATGCCCATCTCGCCTCAGGAACTCCGCGAACAGCTGCTGGCCAGCGACGCGGAGTTTCAGCGGCTTGCCCAAGAACATTCCCGATACGAAGACCAGCTCGAACAGCTCTCCAAAGCCCCCTACCTCAGTTCGGAAGATATCATTCAGCAGACGACCTTGAAGAAGCTGAAGCTGTGCGTGAAAGATGAGATGGAGCGACTCATCGCCCGGCACCGGAAGCGAGGCGCCGGCAGCTGACGCCGCGCCGCACTCTTTCCGACCCCGGGCCCCTATGCCGCCGCTTTCTATCGTAGAATAGAAGCGCGCCGGATTGTGACAGTCGGGCTGAGCCGTTTGCGCGTCGGGGCTCTTTCCCATGGTCAAAGAGGGGTACAAATTCGCGAGCCTTCCTTTCGTTTTGGGCCTCGGGACGTTCTTGCTCGGTTGGAACTGGGTGGGGGGGATTCTTGTTTTCCTGGCGGGATTTATCTTGTACTTTTTCCGGGACCCGGAACGCGTGCCGCCCGCTGCTCCTGGGGTCGTCGTTTCGCCCGCCGATGGCCGCGTGATGGAGATTGTGGATGAACCGCTGGGCAGCCGGCCCGGCCGCCGCATCAGCATTTTCCTGGCGATCTGGGACGTGCACGTGAACCGGGCTCCGTTAGCCGGACGCATTTCGAAGATCGAATACCGTCCGGGGCACTTCCATGTGGCGATGCGTTCGCGCGCCTCGCGAGAAAATGAGCAGAACGTGGTGCACCTCTCGACTGCGCACGGCGAAATCCTCTTTCGCCAGATTGCCGGGTGGATCGCCCGCCGCGTGCTGTTCTGGAAGTCCGAAGGTGACCCCGTGGCGCTCGGTGAGCGTGTGGGGATGATTCGTTTCGGGTCGCGGGTGGACGTCTGGCTGCCTGCGGGAGCGGAGGTTCTGGTGCGTCCCGGCCAGCACGTGGCGGGCGGCCGAAGCGTCCTGGCGCGCTGGTCATGAACGGGTTCGAGCCAAACGAGAACGGGATCGCCGCCGGGCTGGAGCCCGAGAACCGCCGGCGGCGCCGGGGGGTGTACCTCCTGCCCGGGTTCCTCACTGTGGCCAACATGCTGTGTGGATTCTACGCGGTGCTCTCCACGTTTGAGGGTGGTCACAGTGATTTCGATAAGGCGGCCAAGGCGATCGGATTCGCTGTTCTGTTCGACTCGCTCGACGGGTTTGTGGCCCGGGCCACGCGGACCAGCACCGACTTTGGCAAGCAATTTGATTCGCTGGCGGATGTGATCAGCTTCGGCGTGGCACCGGCATTCCTGGCTTACGCCTGGGGCGTGCGGATGTTTATGCAAGGGGATCCCGGCCCTGCACGGCATGTCTATCAGCTTGGCTGGCTGGTGAGCTTTGCGTTTGTGATCTGCTGCGCGTGGCGTTTGGCGCGGTTCAACGTGCACGGCATGGCGCCGGGCGGTTCGCGCTATTTTGTGGGCATGCCCACTCCGGCCGCAGCGGGAATGATCGCGGCGGCGGTTCACGCGCGCAAGATGCCCCTCGACGACTGGCGCTGGGCGGTGGCGTGGCTCGCGCTGGTCGCGGCGCTCGCGGCGTTGATGACCAGCACCGTGCGCTACTACAGTTTCAAGGATATCCCCTGGACGCGCCGACAACCCTCGCTCGCGCTGGTGGTGATTGGGCTGTTGGTGTGGTCGATTGTCGTCTATTCGGAAGAAGTGCTGCTGCTGCTGGCGGGCACCTACGCGGCGGCCGGCGTTTCGCTGCATGTCGTGCGCCTGGTGCGGCATCGCATGGTGTCGCGGCCCGCCTGAACCATGCCCGCCGACGTCCTAGCCTGCCGCGTGGCCATTGCCGGGGCCTCCTCGTTGCGCGGCAAGGAGTTGAAGCAGCTCCTCGAAGGCGGCAGCTTTCCTGCTGCGGAGATCCGCTTGTTCGACGAGGAGTTCGCCGTCGGCACGCTGACCGAGGCCGCCGGCGAGGCCACGCTGATTCAGTCCATCGATGAAGAGAGCTTCGAGCGCGTGCGGTTCGTTTTCTTTGCCGGTACGCCCGCGTTTTCCGCGCGGCACTGGGAAGCAGCTGAGCGCGCCGGAGCGACTGTCATTGACCTGAGCGGCGGACTTGCCGATCTCCCTTCGGCGCAACCGTGGATTCCGCCGCTCGACTCCCTCCTGCCGCCCCCCGCACCTCGCTCGGCTCCCCCGGCCCGCAAGCTGTATCTCTCCCCGGCGGCGCCGACCATTGCCGCGTGTTCGCTCGCTGCGACGCTCTCCAAGTGGGCTGTCCAGCGGCTCGCGCTGGTTTTCTTTCAGCCGGTTTCGGAGTGCGGCCAAGCGGGCATCGAAGAGCTCGAAAGCCAAACGATCAAACTTCTTTCCTTCCAGCCGATCGCGCAGGAGGTTTTTGACGCCCAGGTGGCGTTTAATTTGCTCGACCGCTACGGCCCGGCTAGCGTCGAGCGCTTGTCGGATGCGCGCTTGAGCATCGCCCGAGAGGTGCGCGGCTATCTGGCAGGCCGCGGGCCGGTGCCGGCCATCCAATTGATTCAAGCGCCCGTGTTCTACTCCTATGCCTTTACGGCCTACGCGGAGCTTGCTTCGCCGCCCGATTCGGCGGAACTGCTGAGAGCGCTCGAGGCCGCCGGCGCCGAGCTCAGCTCGCCCGCCGACACCGCACCCTCGAACGTCAGTGTCGCCGGCGGGGACCGCCTGGTGCTAGGTCAGGTGGAAGCGGACGCGAATGTGGAGGGCGGCTACTGGTTCTGGGGCGCGGCAGATAACCTGCGGCTCCCAGCGGCCAACGCCGTTCGGATTGCGGAGAAGCTCCTTGCGTCCTGACCCCGCAACGCTGAGCCAAGAAGATGCGGAGGGCGCAAGGAAGAAACGTTCCCCCTTCGCTTCTTTGCGTGCGTTCTCGGCACTCGGCGTCTTCCTAGTGGTTCTCAGCCTGGCCTTTGGTGGCTGCGGGTATCACGCTGCGGGGCGCGGCAGCAGCCTGCCCGTCACGATGAAGACCATTGCCGTGTCTGCGCTCGAAAACCGGACCTCTCGCTATCGCATCGAGCAGCGGCTCACCGAAGCGGTGGTGCGCGAATTACTGGCGCGCACGACGTATCGCATTGTGGCCGATCCGGCGTCGGCGGATGCGGTGTTGCACGGGCAAATCACCAGCATTGATTCGAGCGGGGTGGTCTTTGACACCGTGACTGGCCGGGCTACAACGCTGCTCGTCACCGTGCGAGCGCAGGTCGAGCTCGAAGAGCGCGAAACGCATAAGGCCCTCTACCGCAACGACCTTTTTCTGTTCCGGGAGCCCTACGAGATCTCGACCGATGTAGCCAGCTTCTTCGAAGAGCAGGACCCGGCGCTCGACCGCATGGCCCGCGACTTCGCCTCCCGACTCGTCGCAGCCATTCTGGAGCGCTTCTGATGGCGGCGCTTACCCCTGACAAGTTCCTGGAACGCTTGGCCAAAGGCAAGGCGGTGGCCAGCATCCTCCTGCTCGGCGAAGATGCCTACCTGCGCGACCTTTGTCGTGCCAAGCTCATCCGGGCGTATGTCCCGGAGGGCGGGCGCGCTTGGGGCCTCGCGCGGTTCTCTGCGGCCGAAGATGCGCTCGATCGAGCGCTGACTCAGGCGCAAACGTTGCCCATGCTCGTGCCCCGACAGGTCGTATTTGTCGAGCAGGTTGAGGCATTAGAGCACCTCGCGGAAGGAGCCAGAGAAGCGGCCGTCGAGCGGCTTGCTGCCTACTTAGACGACCCTGCGCCCTTCACCGTGCTGGTGCTCGAAGCGGCGCAGCTCGACCAGCGGATGAAGCTCTTCAAGACGCTCGCCCAAAAATCGGTCGTCGTGGCGGTCGAACTGGGGAAGGAGCCGGAAGAGCGCAAGGCCGCGGCGGCAGCAATGACCTGCGAGATGGCCCGCGAGATGGGCGTCGAGCTGGCTCCGGACACTGCCGAAGAACTCGCCGAAGGCTCGGACGCGGATCTCGCGCGGATCCACAGCGAGCTCACCAAGCTCGCCACATACGCCGGTGAGCGCCGCGAGATAACGCGTGCGGACGTGGAGATGCTCGTGGTCTCCACGAAGAAGTATTCGGTCTGGCAGTTCGCAGAGATGCTGGCCAGCCGGCAACGCTCGCGGGCGCTGGAATTCCTCCAAAGTCTTCTGCGCGAAGGCGAGCAGCCGGCCGGCCTGGTGGGAGCGATGGCGTGGATGTATCGGAAGCTGATCGAGGCCCAGGAGTTGCCCACTCCTTTGTCCGGCTGGCAGGCAGCGCGGCAGTTGGGGATGCGGCCGGAGACTGCCGAGCTGGCATTACGCCAATCCCGCAAGATTCCGCGGCCGGTGCTTCTCGATGGGCTGAAGGCGCTCTATGAGGCGGATAGTAGGCTCAAGTCCGGTGCCGCGGACAACCACGCGGTGATGGAATTCCTCGTATCCCGCTTGACCCGTGCCGCGGCCGCCTCGGCGGAGTAGGCTGCCGCCGGCCTGCCGCTTAGGAAGGGCGTGAGGAGGGAGAGGATTTTGGCGCGCGCAAAGCGTTGTAGGCCAAGGTGAGCCGCGATTTGTAGCGGTTCGCCGTATTCTCGTGCAACACGCCCTTGCCGATGGCCCGATCGATAGCCGAAAGTGTCGGCTGGAGCAGGTTCCCGGCCACGGCAGCGTCGCCGGTGAGAAGGGCAGTGCGCAGCCGCCTGATCATGCTCCGCACGTGCGTGCGGTTCGAGCGGTTCACCTCGGCGCGGCGCAGGGTCTGCCGGGCGCGCTTCAGCACCGACTTCTTGCGCTTCTTGATCTTCGTGGGCGTGCCCTGAGCCATGCGGTGCTCCTTTTTTTGGGAACTGCGAATCATCTACACTAGCGGACGCCCGCCATTCTTGTCAAACGCATGATCGAATGAGTGAAACCATCTCTCCCCAACGTATGCCGGCCAAGGACAGCGCTCACGGGCGGTGCCTGTTGCTCATCGCGCTGGTTCTTGGCGCCGGCGCGCATACCGCGCGCGGGGAAAACGTCGAACAGCTCAAGCCGCAGGGCTACGTGAATGACTTTGCCGGGGTGCTCGATCCTGAGGGCAAGGCGCGGCTCAGCACCCTCGCCGAGGAAGTGGACAAAATGGCCGGCGCGCAGATTGCGGTCGTGACTGTCCGCTCGCTCGAGGGCCTGCCGATCGAGGAGTTTTCGATCCGGCTGGCGACGCGCTGGGGGATTGGTCCCAAGAAGAGCGACCGCGGCGTGCTGATCCTGCTGGCCACCGAGGACCGCAAGTACCGCGTGGAGGTCGGCTACGGCCTCGAACCGATCTTGCCGGATGGCAAGATAGGCGGGTTCGGGCGCGAGATGGTACCGCTGCTTGTCGAGAGGGATTATGGCGGCGCGCTCTTTCTGTTGACCTCGCGCATTGCCGCTGTGATCGCCCAAGACCGCGGCGTGACGCTCCCGGATCAGGCCTCTTCGCGACCGCGAGAGCCGGAATTCCGCATTTCCCCGCGGGCGGTTGCTTTGCTCATCTTTCTTGGAATTTTCCTCGCATTCAATCTCCTAGCCTTTGTCCGTCAGGCCATCGTAGGTGGCGCGAGATACCGAGGACGCGAGCGGCCCGGCACTTGGTGGTTCCCGGGTCCAGTGGGAGGTGGGTGGGGAACCAGAAGGGGTGGCTGGGGCGGAGGCGGCTTCGGAGGGGCCGGGGGGTTCGGCGGATTTGGCGGAGGAGGCTTCGGGGGCGGTGGCGCCAGTGGAAGCTGGTAGCCGCGAAAGGAAGCGTGGGCGATGGAGAAGGATCTGGCGAAACTCGTCGAGAAGCTCGAGCGGGCCGCGGGAGCCAACCTGAAGTTGGTGGTGCTCTACGGGTCTGCAGCCTCCGGCGACTATCAACCGAAGCATTCCGACCTGAATGTGCTCTGCGTGCTCGAGCGGCTGGGCGCCGCCGAGCTCGCAGCGCTCCATCCCGCAGCGGCGTGGTGGGCGCGCAAGGGTCATCCCGCGCCCCTGGTTTTTACCCTCGATGAGCTGCGGCACTCGGCGGATGTCTTCGCCATCGAGCTGCTCGATATCAAGGCCAGTCACCGCCGATTGTTCGGGGAAGACGTGCTCGGCTCGTTCGAGGTGCCGATGAATTTGCATCGGCAACAAGTGGAG
This sequence comes from Candidatus Acidiferrales bacterium, assembly GCA_035258565.1. GTDB lineage: Bacteria > Acidobacteriota > Terriglobia > Acidiferrales > UBA7541 > DATFXF01. Next base: position 6,171 of record DATFXF010000100.1, on the reverse strand, counting down.
CGCGAGCTGCGGACGAATGTGATTCGCCTGCGGCAGTCGTTTCTTGCCGGGCCGCGCGACACGCCGACGCTTCAGCAACTCATGATCGCCTCGGCTTCCACCTTTGCGGCGCTTTTTCGCCACGCGCTTCTGGCACTGGGAGAACAACCGCCCGGATCCAGGCGCGCAGTCGTGAATCGCATCGCTGCGCTGCTCGGATTGGATGCTGCGTCTTTCCATGCCGTCTTGGATGTGCGCGAGGGAAAGCCTCGCGGTGGGCGGGAAGATGTGCTCGCGACCTTCGGGTCCTATCTTGCGGCGGTAACCCGCGCGGCCGAGGAGATCGACCGTCGTCTCGCCGAGCCGAGGTGATGGGGACAGCGCTTGGGAGGAGACCCACGCCGCGTGAGCTGTATCTTAGCGTGAGAAGAGGAGGCCCAAGATGAAGCAGGTGTTGGTTGTGATCCTGGTGCTCGCGATCCTTGGAGTGATGGTCGGGGGGATGTACGTTGGCCGACGCAACGAGATGGTCCGCAAGAACGAGGCGGTGAAAGCGGCGTGGTCCCAGGTGGACGTCGTGCTCGAGCGCCGCGTCGACCTAATCCCCAACTTGGTCGAGACGGTGAAAGGCTTCGCGGCGCAGGAGCAGACCGTGTTCGCCAACATCGCGAACGCCCGCGCTGCGCTGCTCGGTGCCCGAACCCCGGCTGAACGGATTGCGGCCAACAATCAACTGGATGGCGCCCTGGGCCGGCTGCTGGTGATTGTCGAAAACTATCCGCAGCTTAAGTCCAATGAGAACTTCCTGCGCCTGCAGGATGAGTTGGCCGGCACGGAAAACCGCATCGCGGTCGAACGCCGGCGCTATAACCAGGTCCTGCAGGACTACAACACCTACATCGGCCTGTTTCCAAACAATTTCTTCGCCGGCTGGGCCGGCTTCCAACACAACGAGGCCTACTTCGAGGCGCCATCCGAGGCCCGTCAAGCTCCCAAGGTGGAATTTCCGGGCCCCAGGCGCTAGATCGATGGTAGTGGAGAGAATTTGAATCTGTAAGAGAAGAAAACAGATAGGGGCAACACCTTGACCCTTCGACCCGCCTGCGGTAGGCTCGAAGCTTACCGGAGGAGGCCCTCGGGGCCCAGGCTTTTGTGGGCCCTAAGTTGATGAGACGCACGGTTCAGATAGAAGGGGGGATCGAGCCCCTCTTCGGCACCCTGGACGAGAACCTCAAACTGTTTGAATCCGCTCTCGGCGTCACCACCCAACTGCACGACGACAAATTGGCCATTGACGGCGAGCCCACCCAGGTGGACCGCGCCGTGCGCATTCTGAACGAATACAACCAACTGATCCGCGAAGGGCGCGTGCTCGATAACGGCGCGGTGAAGTCCTTGCTACGCGTGGTCACCCAGGAACCCAACGTTTCTCTGCGGCGGATCCTCGAGCCAGACCGGCCGCGGGCCTTCGGCAAGAAACAGATCACGCCGAAGAGCCCGAACCAGCGGCGTTACATGGAGTGTATCGAGCGTCACGACATGGTCTTCGCCGTCGGTCCGGGAGGCACTGGGAAGACCTACCTGGCCGTAGCCATGGCAGTCTCCTCGCTGCTCACCAAACAAGTGAACCGCATCATCCTGGCGCGGCCGGCGGTAGAGGCAGGTGAGCGGCTGGGTTTCTTGCCCGGCACGCTCCAGCAGAAGATCGATCCGTACATGCGGCCGCTCTATGACGCGCTTTACGACATGCTCGATGCCGACAAGCTCGAGCGGTATCTCGAGAAGGGCATCGTCGAGGTTGCGCCGCTCGCCTTCATGCGCGGGCGGACCCTGAATGATTCGTTTGTCATCCTCGACGAAGCGCAGAACACCACGAGCGAACAGATGAAAATGTTCCTGACGCGCCTGGGATTTAACTCCAAGGCGGTCATCACCGGCGACATCACCCAGATCGACCTCCCCAGCGGGCGGCGCTCCGGGTTGATCGAGGCCATCGACGTGGTGGGGAAGATCGGGGGCATCGCCTTCGTGCATTTCAACGAGCGCGATGTCGTGCGGCACAACCTGGTGCAGCAGATCATCAAGGCTTACGAAGAGTTCGACGCGGGCCAGACGGCGCGACCCTCCCAGCCGGCCTCCTCTGAAAACGGAAAGACGGATTCCACAAAGTAGCTGGCCCGGCTCCCATGATTGTCAATCGCCAACGCCGCGTTCCAGTGGCCGTCAAGCCGCTCAAAGATTTCCTTGGCCGCTTGCAGCAAGCGTTAGATCTCTCCGATGGCGACGTCACCGTGTGCCTCGTGAGCGACGTCGCCATCGCGCGCATGAACTGGGACTTTCGAGGCAAGCGCGGACCGACGGATGTGCTGTCCTTCCCGGGCCGGGAAAAGGAGCGGAAGCGCGCAGGCCAGAAAGGAACCAGTCACGGCAGGCGGACCGAGCAGGGGGCGCGCGAGGATTCCTATCTTGGCGACATCGCTGTTTCGCCGGAAACGGCCGAACGCAACGCGCGGGGCTCCCGGCGGGCATTGCCGCAGGAGTTGCGCATTCTGATTCTCCACGGCATGCTGCACCTGGCCGGCTACGATCACGAAAGAGACCACGGCGAAATGGCTCGCTTGGAGAGCTGCTTGCGCCGCCGGTTCGGGTTGAGCTAGCTCATGGGCATGCTCTTTTATACCCTTGCGGTACTCGCGCTGGGCGCCGGTCTGACCGTCTTTTCCTATCTGGACCGTGTTTACCGCGAGCTCGGTCGCGTCACGACCGGGCGGCTGCACGCCAACCTGGAGATCTTCGAAGCGGAAATTGAGCCGCGTTTGGGGATGGACCGCCGGCGTGGCGCGCTGACGTTCAACCTGCTGGCCAATCTCTGGCTTGTGGTGGTCGCGGTCGAGACCGCTCGCGGCGTGATCCGTTTCGTTCCCGCGGCGGGGGAGGCGCTGGTCGAACTCCTGGTCTTCCTCCTCCTCGAAGTAATGCTGGCCATGCATTTCGTCCCCTATCTGCTGTTGACACGCGCAAACAGCCGCTGGCTGGTGCCGCTCCTGCCCGTGCTCCGCGCGTTTGTGCTGGTGATCTGGCCGCTGCGCATGCTGCTCGAGCTGGCCATCTCGGTGGCGCACATCTCGGAAGAGGAGGAACCCACGGCAGCACAAGCGCAGCAGGAAGGCATCGAAGCGCTCGTGGAGGCCGCACAGGAGGGGGGGATTTTGGTCGGCGATCAGGCGCAACTGATCGAGCAGGTGGTCGAGTTCAGCGACAAGCGCGTACGCGAAGTGATGACGCCGCGACCGGACATTGTGGCCATTCCTGCCACGGCCACGGTTGAACAGTTGCGCCGCCTGGTAGTCGAGACGAAGTTCTCCCGCATCCCGGTTTACGACCGGGGGCTCGACGACATCATCGGGATTGTCTTCGCTCGCGACCTGCTGCAGATTCCGCCCGGAGAGGGCGCGCGGAGCACGGTGCGGGAACTGGTCCGGCCCGCGCTCTTTGTGCCGGAGACCAAGCTCGGCTCGCAACTCCTGAAGGAAATGCAACTGAAGAATCAGCAAATGGCCATCGCCGTGGACGAGTATGGTTCCCTCGCGGGTCTAGTGACCGTCGAGGACCTGGTCGAGGAGATCGTTGGGGAAATCGGCGAAGAAGACCGCCTGCCCGTGCCGGACGTGGTTCGCGAGGTCGATGGGAGCCTGGTGCTGCGCGGCAGCGTTTCGCTCGAAAAAGTGCAGGAGCTTTTCGGAGTGAAATTCGATGCTGCAGCCGAAGAAGGGGCTACGACTGTGGCGGGACTGCTCAACACGCTCGCCGCGCACGTGCCCGTGCCCGGCGAGAGGATTGATTACAACGGATTGCGATTCGAGGTGCTCGAAGCCAACCAGCGCAAGGTGCTCCGCTTGCGCGTCCGTCGCCACGCCGCAGCCGGTGTCTCCTCCTGAACCTGTGCTGGCCGCTCGCGGGGTGACCATCGGGGGATGTGTCGCTTTACTTCTCTAACGGCACACCTAGCTGATTAGCCGAGCAATGAAAAATGCCGCGGCGGCAGCCAGCCCACCGGTGAGGACTGTTTGTAACCCGCCTTGGAAGGGACGGATGCCGGTGAAGTGGCCTTTGACGTAGCCGAAGACCAGCAGCGCGATCAGGGTGATCCCCACAGAAAACCACAACCCGCTCAGGACGCTCGGGAGAACCATATAGGGTGCCAGGGGAATCAAGCCGCCGAAGATGTAGGAAGCGGCGATGGTCAGGGCGCTGCGGCGGGCGCGCAATGGATCGGGAGATTCCAGGCCCAATTCGAAGCGCATCATGAAGTCCACCCAGCGGCTCTGGTCCGCACAGATGGCGGCGACTACCGGTGCGATTTGCTCGTTCTCGAGGCCGTAGTCGCGAAACACCTTGGCGACCTCTTCCTCTTCCTGATCCGGAAGCTCCAGGGTCTCGCGAACCTCCCGCTGCCGCTCGGAACTGTAGTGCTCGAAGTCTGTCCTTGCTGCCAGATAACCGCCCAGACCCATGGCAATGGAGCCGGCAGCAATCTCCGCGAGCCCGGCGGTGACGACGATTCCCGTCGCCTTGGGGTTGGCGGCCACGGCCCCCGAGATCCCGGCGGCTAGCGCAAAGGGAACGGTGAGGCCATCCGCCATGCCAATGACGATGTCGCGCACCGTTGCGCTGGCCAGGAAATGTTTTTCGACGTGCGGGGTGATGGGCATGCCATTCTCCTCTGGCGAGAAAACCGCTCGGCGATGAGGAGGCGTCTCCGTCTCGGGCTGAAGCAATCTGGGCGGGGAGAGTGTAGCACGGCGCTCGCCGCCATCGGTTCACCTAGGCGCAGCTCCGGCGGGTGCCTTTTTCGCGCCGGCAAGATAAGATGGCGCGCGGAGGGATTTGCCGCATGAGCGGCGCGTTCCGATCCGGATTTGTGAGCGTCGTGGGGCGGCCCAATGTGGGAAAGTCCACGCTTGTCAACCGGCTCGTGGGCCGCAAGGTGGCCATTGTCTCCCCGCGGCCGCAAACGACGCGGAATCTTCTCCTTGGTATTGCGAATCTCGCAGAGGCACAGGTGGTGCTGATGGATACGCCCGGCTTGCACAAGCCCACCAGTGCGCTCGGGCGGCAGATGATGGAGGAAGTCGACCAGGCGCTCGAAGGTGCGGATCTGGTGGCGATGCTCGTGGACTCGAGCGAACAGTTCGGCTCCGGTGATCGCTGGGCACTCGAGCGTGTGCACGACTTCAGCGGGCCCACCTTCCTCGTGCTCAACAAGATTGACTTGATTCCCAAGCCTCGCTTGCTGCCCCTGATCGACACCTACCGCTCGGAGGCCGAGTTCGCCGAGATCGTCCCCGTCTCGGCGCTGACCGGGGACGGCCTGCCGCTTCTCATCGAGAAATTCATCGCTTACCTGCCGGCAGGCAAGCCGTTTTTTCCTCCCGACCAGTTCACCGACCAGCCCGGGCGCTTTCTGGCCGGAGAAATCATCCGCGAGAAAGCCATTGCGCTTACACGCGACGAGGTGCCGCACGCCCTGGCCGTGCTGGTCGAAGATTTCGAGGAAACGCCGGGGCTGATCCGGATCCGGGCGAACATCGAAGTGGAGCGGGCGGGGCAGAAGGGCATCCTTATCGGCCGAGGCGGGGAGATGCTGAAGCGGGTCGGCACGGCTGCGCGCCGGGAGCTCGAACAGCTCCTCGACACGAAGGTTTTCCTGGAGCTTTACGTCCAGGTGCGGCGCCACTGGCGCAACAACCCGGCGCTTGTCCGCCGGCTCGATTGGCGCCGCCAGCTCGAACTGCTGGGCAGGAAATAGACGGGAACGGTACTCACGGCTGCGCCGGCGAGATTCCGAGCGACTTCATCTTGCGATAAAGGTGGCTGCGTTCGAGGCCCAGCGCAGAGGCCGTGCGCGTCATGTTCCACTGGTTTTCTTCCAACTTGCGCAGGATAAAGTCGCGTTCATAGGCGGCACGAGCTTCATGGAGCGTGGCGTAGGGCTGCTGTGGACTCCGCGCCGCCCCGCGGAAGAGTTCCGGTGGGAGATGATGCGGCTCGATGCGCTGTTGGGGGCAGATAATCACCAGGCGCTCGATCAGGTTCTTCAGCTCGCGGACGTTGCCGGGCCAAGGATAACGCAGGAGCACCTCCAGCGCCGCCTCGCTCAGCTCCTTGGGCCGACGGCCGTAGGTGCGGCTG
>DATFXF010000099.1:0-42856 GCA_035258565.1 Candidatus Acidiferrales bacterium | reverse complement strand
TGGGTGTAGCGGCCCAGGTACCGGAGCACATACTCCGGGCCACCGAAGGGTGGTTTCGGCGATCGCGTGCTCGTCGGCGCGATCACGCCTTGCGGTCAAGCAGGATGTGGTGGAGGAAATCAAACGTCTAACAGGCGGAAGCGGCGTTGACGTAGCCATCGAAGCCTTGGGAAAACAGGCCACTTTCGAGAATGCGCTCCGCGTGCTTAGGCCAGGGGGAACGCTCTCAAGCTTGGGAGTCTACTCCGGCAAACTCTCCATGCCCCTTGAGCCTTTCGCCGCCGGTTTGGGAGACCATAAGATCATCACGACACTTTGCCCAGGCGGTAAAGAACGCATGCGCAGATTGATGGAGCTGGTCCGCCACGGGCGTCTGGATCTCACCCCGCTGCTCACCCACAGGTTCACCCTGGATCAGATTGTCAAAGCCTACAAGCTCTTCGGTGAACGGCGGGATGGGGTGATCAAGGTCGCCATCAAGCCCTAGGAGCACCAGTTCGGGTGCTGCCAGGAGCCTCCTCGAACCCTGGCGGCATCCTCCTGACCTGCTTCGAGGCATGCGAATTCATCGCTTGCGGGCTTCGCGATCTACTTTCTCAACAAAAAGGTACAGGCCGAAGCAAGCGAACAGCATTACCCCGGAGGCAAAGGCGGCGGGCAGCGCCGTCTCGCGGTGCCCCGCCAGGAAGGATTCAAGGGTTGCCGAAAGCAGCCACAATTGCACGATCAGAAGCACAGCGATCAGCGCCAGGGCACCGTCAATGGCCGTGAGGCCGCGCCAACGTTCGGGGGGTTCTGGAACCTTCATCTCAACCGCTCGACTGAATCTCTATTCCCGTAGCGAACAGATCGTTTCTCAGTTTCTCCAGCACCACCCGTGGCAGTGGACGTGGTGGCGGCCCCTGCAGCACTGACCCATCACGCACTGAGAAGTATCCCTCGTGGCAGGGGCATTCGAGGCGTTGGTGCTCAGGCGCGTAATAAACCGCGCAGGAAAGATGCGTGCATTTCTGACTGTAGGCGACATAGGCGTCCACGCTCAGCCGGATCAGGATGCATTGCTCCTGCGCGGTCGGATAGTGGAAGAGCTTCACATCTCCCACCGGAATTTCACCCAGGGAAGCCACATGAGTCGTCGGGTAGACCGGCTTCTTGTAGAACCACGCCCGAAGGAGAATCCACAGGTTGCCGGCGAACATCCCCAGGCTCGCCAGCGTGAGGAACTTGGCGAACTGTCGGCGGGTGACATAGCGCTCGTCCGCGGCATGGATGGAAAACTCGTCGCGCCAGAGCGGACTTTTTTCAGGATGCCGGAACAGCGGCATGTTCGCCCTCCCAGATGTAGTCAGCGACGTCTACCGAAACCGAGTCCCGGTCGGGCGGAACCATCATGTAGACCTGGGTGGTAATCCGCTGGTTGCCGAAATGAAAGAGATTCGTTGCCTTCTCGGGGCGCCGGGCGATCTCTTCCGGCTTCACGTAGGCCAGCGCCTGGCTCGGGCACACCGTGGCGCACATGGGTCGCTTACCCACCGAAGTGCGGTCGTAGCACATATCGCATTTCATCATCTGCTCGTACTCAGGCACCATTTTCGGTATACCGAACGGACAGGCCAGAACGCAGTTCGAGCAGCCGATGCAGCGCGGCTTGAGTGAGGACTGCACCACGCCGTCTTCGGTTTTTTTGATAGCGTCCGCCGGACACACCTCGGCGCACGTTGGCTCATCACAGTGCCAGCAGACGTACGCAGCCGTAGCGATGGTGTTGCGGCGGTCGATAAAGTCGAAGTTGATCATCGAGCGGCCGCGATGTGTTTCGCACTCCTCGCAGGCCTTCACGCACGACTGGCAGCCGATGCAGCGCGAAGGATCGACATAGAACTCGTAGCCAAACATCATGCGCCGCCTTTTCGGCGCGCCCACTCCGGCGCGCCATCGGCCCGGCGCAACTGGCATGCCGAAATCTTGAACTCCGGGATCTTGCTGCGCGGATCGAGCGTGCGATGCGTCAGCCGATTGGCGCTCTGCCCGTGAGGCCAGTGGTAAGGAATAAACACCGTATCCGGACGAATGGTGCGAACTACCTGGGCCCTCAGCGTGATTTCACTGCGGCGGGTGGTCACCGTCACCCAATCCGCGTCGGAGATTCCGTACCGCATCGCCAGCCGCGGATGGATCTCCAGCCACGGTTCGTCGTGCTGGTCTACCAACGCGCCAATGCGCCGCGTTTGCGTGCCAGACAGATAGTGGCCAACGAGCCGGCCGGTGGTCAGGTAAACGGGGTAGTCGTCACCTACCGGGTCACCGCTCTCGCGCCACTCCGTCGCCACGAAATGGAACTTGCCATCGGGGTGGAACGATTTTCCGCCCTCGAAGAGTCGCGGCGTGCCCGGGTGATCCAGCGTGGGACACGGCCAAAAGACGCCCATCTGCCGGTCAATCTTCTCGTAAGTAATGCCGTAGTAGTCGGCGATACCGCCGCGGGACGCTTCCCGTAGCTCCTCGAAGATTTCCCGCGTGTTGCCATAGGGGAAGTACTGACCCTTGCCCAGACGACGCGCCAGGTCGCAAATGATCATCGCATCGCCGCGGGCGTTTCCCGGCGGGTCCACGGCTTTCTGGATGTGAACCACTCGGCCCTCAGCGGTACACCCAACTCCTTCCTCCTCTTCCTGCAGGCTTCCGGCGAGGACAACGTCGGCGTAGTGCGCAGTCTCTGAAAGGAAGAAATCGATGATCCCTAGAAACTCGAGTTTCTCCAAGGCCTCGTGGGTGAAGTTGGCATCGGGCAACGAAACCAACGGATTAAAACAGATCGAAAGCAGCCCCTTGATCTCGCCGCGATGGATGGCCTCCATAATCTCCACGGCGGTCAGCCCACCCTGCGGAATCTCTTCGGGGCGAATGCCCCAGACCTGCGCCACGTGGCGGCGTGCTACGGGGTCGCTAATCGGGCGCTGGCCGGGGAGCTGGTCGCACTTCTGGCCGTGCTCACGACCACCCTGCCCGTTGCCCTGGCCGGTAATCATGGCGCAGCCCGCACCCTCGCGGCCCAAGTGGCCGATGGCAAGGCAAAGATTAATCACCGCGAGGCAGTTCTCTACGCCTTTGGAATGATGCTCCAGGCCGCGGGCGTGCAGGGCGATGGCCCGATCCGCTTGCGCGAACCAGCGGGCAGCTTTCTCGATAGCCTCGGGCGCCACCCCCGTCTTCTCGGCTACCGCCCTCGGATCGTAGGACTTCACAGACTCCGCAACGGCCTCGAAACCGACGGTCCGCTCCGCAATAAACGCCCGATTCTCCAAGCCATCCCGAAGGACGACATGAAGCAAGCCCATGAGCAGGGCGAGGTCGGTTCCTGCGCGCACCGGCAGATAGAGATCGGCATTGCGCGTAATGGGCGTCATTCGCGGATCGACCACGATCAGCTTCCCGCCGTTATCGCGGCAGCGCCAGACGTAGTCGGTGGTAATCGGCGCGCAATCCGCGATGTTGGCGCCGATGATCAAAAGCACCTGGGCGTTCAGGATGTCACTCCAAGGAATGGGGCTACGGTCAACGCCAAAGGCAAGCTTGTAAGCAGTCCCGGCCGAAACCATGCAGAGCCGGCCGTTGTAGTCAATGTGGCGCGTCCCCAGGGCCACACGCGCGAATTTGCCCAGGAGGTAGGATTTCTCCGTGGTCAGCGAGGCCCCACCGTAAACGGCCACCGCATCCTTCCCATGACGTTCCTGGATCTCGCGGAGCCGACGCGCGGTGAAATCCAGGGCCTCGTCCCACGCCGCTCGACGGAAGCCCCGGTCGGTTCGCAGCAGCGGGTCGAGCAGCCGGTCGGGGTGCGAGCCTTGCAGATAGCGCTTGACCCCCTTGGGACACAGCATCCCGCGGTTGAACGGAAATTCTTCCCAAGGCTCAAAGCCGATCACGCGGTTCTCGCGCACCTTGAGCTGGATGCCGCACTGCTGTCCGCAGAAGCAGCAGTGCGTTTTGACCAAGCGTTCAGCCGGATGCACGGACTCGTCCTGCCAGCCACCCGCAGGAGCGTAGTTCAGATGGGGCCCGTAGCGTTCGGTCAAGGCTTCCACCGAGGCTGGGGGCTTAGCCACGCGACTCCTCCTTCAACCGTAGCTGCGCCGCAGAAAGCAACTTCCTTTTGCAGGCCGGACACAGCTCCTGCCAGTGACCGGGAGAACCTGGCAGCCTGTAGTCGAAACCCAATTGCGGAAGCATGCGCTTGAGGTCGTCCACGTGCATCCGCGAGGCAAACCGCTCACCGCATCGCGCGCAGATGGCTGGCTCTCCCGCATCGCCCACCTCGTGATAAAGCTTCACGCCGAGCTGCGCTGGCCGCTGAAAGATGTGGAAGAACTTGCCGAAGGGCAGATAGAGCAGAGCCGCAGTGACCGTGATGGCGTGGAGAATGGCTAGGAAGCTGTAAAATTCGCCGCGCAGCCAGCGTTGCGACGCCGTCAGCGCAAGCCCGGTCACAGAAATGGCGAACAACAAAATGATGGGGAAAAAGTCCATGGCAAAGGATTGCAGCGCCTGGGCTCCCTTTTCCCGCATCCGCCTCCAGAGCGAAAGAAAGATTCCCGCTAGGACCAGGAAAGCGGCAATGTCCAGCCCATGGAACAGAAGCTCGGAAAACAGCGTGCGAACGCGGAACGTCAGCGCGGGAAAGCCGAAAAGATAGGTTACGTAAGTCATATGATTATTCGGCAGCGTCCGAAAAGAGAGCCAGCCGAAGACAAGCGGGAAGGTAATCAGCACGGCCAGCACGCAGCCCCAGAAGATGAGCTGGTGCATCGACCAGCGCAACTTCGAGCGGCGACGGATAAACGTCTGGCCAACTAGATTTCTGCCCGCAAGGTCAACAATCCGCGGCAGGCTCCAGAGGAGACCCCACTCTCGGACGATTCGCCACCCTTGCCGCCAATAGAGCTTGGTCGGGGGTTTATCGAGCCAGACGCGATAGTGGTAGACCACGCCCCAGGTGGCGAAGACAACAGCAAAGGTATAGATCACCAGGGCCGGGTCGAAGTTTTCGAGGTTGCGCGACCCAACTACGATCGCGGCCGCAAGCAGGCTCGTCCACATGGTTGCCCAAGCCCCGGCGCGAAGACGGTCTGCGGTTCGCGTGAGCTCGGGCGAAAGAGTCAGCTCTATGGTCTCCTGACGCGGGATGAATACCCTGTGATTGGTCCACCAAAGAGCCAGAGAGGTGGCCGCCAGTAAAATGAACCCTGGCCACACGGCCCCGGTGTGATCCCGAAAGAATCCCAGCAGGAGTGGCGGGAAGAAGCCTCCCACCCCACCCATCGCTCCGACCAGGCCGGTGACGGTACCGACTTCCTTGGGGAAATACTGAGGCACTAACTTGAATACGGCCCCGTTGCCCACGCCCAGCAGCGCAGCGCAACCCAGCGCCCCAACCGTAAAGGGCAGCATCATGGGCCAGGTCAGCAGAAGCCCAAAGGGAACAATCCCTATGAAGACGCCGCTGAGCACGCGCGCCCCACCGATCCTGTCGGACAGCCATCCACCCAGAGGACGACACAGAGTGGCCAGGACCACAAATCCAGCCGTGCGGAACCCGGCATCGTTTGGACGGAGCGCAAATTGATCCTTAAGCAGGCTGGGCAGGTAAATGGAAAAGGCCACGAACCCGCCAAACGTGAGGAAATAGAAGAGGGCGAGGACCCAGGACAGCCGCTCCCGTACCAGCACGCCGAGCATCGCCCCGATTCCCTTGGGCCGCGCGGTCGCAGGAGCATTGCTCGCCAAAAAGGCAAATACAATGGCCCAGCCGATCAGCAGCACCGCGGCGCCACGGAAAACAACCTGCCACCCGACCACCGCCGCCAACACCGGGCCGAGAAATACGGCTGCCGATTGGCCGATGTTCCCCAGGCCGTAGAGTCCGAGCGCGCTCCCCTGTCGCTCTGCGGGGAACCACCGGGAAACGAAGCCCACTCCTATGGCGAACGACGAGCCCGCCAATCCGAGGAAGAGCCCCGCTGCAAGCAAGCTCCGATAGCTCGCTGCCTGAGGCACTAGCCAGATTGGCACCGCTACCGCGAGCATGAGTAAGGAGAAGACAACGCGGCCGCCGAATCGGTCGGCGAGCATACCGACTGGGATGCGGGCGAGGGATCCGAGCACAACGGGAACGGCAATGAGTAGTGCCGTCTCGGTCGCCGATAGCCGGAACAATTGGCGGAATTGGGGAGCGAAAGCGCTAATCAAGCCCCATGCAGCAAAGCATAGGGCGAAAGAGGCAGTTGCTATAGTAAGAGATTGTGCCGCAGAGCGGCGCATACAGGTGCGATCACCTGATCGCTCTCACAGAGAGCTTACCAAGTTTTCTTTGCTTGACAACAAGCATCCACGAAACAGGCCGACAGTAAGCGTCAAGCGCCCGCCATATACGGGCGGTCAAGTACAATCGTGCGGCTGGCCGGGATAGAGTCCTCGTTGACGTATTCGAGAACTTGTAGGTTGATGCCGAACTGCCGGCATGCTTCGCATGCGACATCGTTGAAGAACGCGAACTGAGAAAATCCGGTTCCCTCCTGGTACTTCTCGCGTAACCCCCGCACGGCCGTCATATCCATGCTGTCAGCCCCATAGACGAGCGCTCGGTCAGCCGAACCATAGGTGAACCACGGCAGCGCCAACTGCTGCTTAAGCGCATGCGCCAGTGGCACGCAAGGGTGATGGCCTGCCGCAACTTCCTCTTGAGTTAGACCTACGAGCGCAAACATTTTTGCGAGCGCCTGATTTGCGCAAAGATTTTAGGTTGAAATCTCGCACGTCCCCGGCCTCGAACGCAGCTTGCCCTCGACCATTCAAAGCTGCGAAGTCTGACCTTCATACATAGTTCGTCTCCGGTGGGCCGTCGAAGAATTCTTCCCGCGTAGCGTAGCGTCTAAGTATAGGCTAGGCCGCGGTCAACACTTCCCGACTAGCGTCGGTTGAAAGCTCTACTCGCGAGAGTCTCAGCACAACTCCCTGGCCTTCTACATGAACGAGCGTGAAAATCTGACAGCATCGAGGGCATAGCCAGAAGTGCTCAACGTTATGCGAGGGGCTGCGGGCTCCCGCGAAGCCTTCCGCCTCCCCTTGCGAGGAAGGGTCGCGGCGAAACCGGAAGAACTTGCCGCTCAGCCTGTGCTCGAATCGTGCCGGGCAAGCCGGGTTAGCGCATTTGGCGATCATGGACCCCCCTTTCTGCTTCTAGGCATTTCCTCGCGTCGGTCGAGCAAAGCCCGCCCGCGTGCGCCTTCACGTCGAGAGTTCGCTGGCCCTTGCTCAAGGCGCTGCGGATCTCTTCGGCCTCAGTGTCGTGATTCCGTTCGCTCTTCTGTTCCTGCTCGAGCCCGTGGATCGTGGCGCGCAGCCAGGTGCGCAAGTTGTCCTCCAGCTCCTCCTGATTGCCATAGCGATAAAGGGAATCTACCGTCTCTCCCTCGGGGTTCAGAGGGAAGTGGCGGCATGGAATCTTCTCGCCACGGCGCTCGGCGGGGACTAGTTGCATGAGCACACAGTCGCTGCAGGGCCCAGGATTATCCTTGGAGTCGTAATTCATGCACGTGGGCGAGTCTTCAAAAATGAACTGAGGTCTCCAAGGTGTCCGCGGTGAGCGACCGTACCCACCCTTCTCCAAGAACTCGAGTTCAAATTTCAAGACCTCGAGAAGGTCTCGTTTATCCCTGCGCATAGCCACCTCCTTTCTCCTAAAGTGTCTCCCCGTCGAAGCTAAGCACGCGGTGACGTGGGTCACCTTTGACTGTGAGCACTGTCACAGGCAAATCGTGGCCGTCGGCCTTCCAATCACCGCAGAGGAAGCCGAAGAAAGACGGCTTCCGGGGAGGACCAGATGGCCTACCGTCTGCAGATTGTCCCCAGGAGGAAGCGGCGTATAATGCACACGGGTGAGAGGATGCGTGCGCCCTACGGCCTTGAGATCATCGAAAGCTGTCTGACCTGCCCGCTGCGCGAGGACCGACTATTTTGCGACCTGCCGCCCGGCGCGCTGAAAGGCCTGGAGGCGATTTCTTCTTCTGCGACGTATCCCAAGGGTGCGATCCTCTTCGTCGAAGGCCAAGAGCCGCGTGGGGTCTTTGTACTTTGTAATGGCCGCGTGAAGCTATCCACAAGTTCTGCTGATGGCAAGTCGCTCATTCTTCGCATCGCCGAGCCGGGCGAGATTATCGGGCTGCCGGGAACTATGTCGAATAGGGTTTATGAAGCCACTGCAGAAGCGCTCGAACCGCTTCAGGCCAACTTCATCTCTCGCGAGGCGTTCCTACAGTTTCTGTGCGAGCACGGAGAAGCGGCCGTCCGCGTTGCACAGATACTCAGCGAGATTTGCCATGCCACGTATCAGGAAGTGCGTTATCTCGGCCTATCCGGATCCGCCGCAGAAAAGTTCGCCCGCTTCCTGCTAGACTGGGCATCCCGTCAGCCACAAAATAAGGGTGACGTACGCGGCACTTTCACCCTAACCCATGAGGAAATCGCGCAGATGATAGGGGCATCCCGCGAGACGGTCACACGGCTCTTCGCGGACTTCAAGCGCAAGGGACTGCTAGAAGTCCACGGCTCGACCCTGGTGATCTGCAACAAAGCGAGCCTCCAAAAGCTAATTGAGGTCTGAGTGCCCCACTCGGCCCCGAATTGGTACCCCCGTGCGCTTTGTGACAAGCGTCACAGCGCAACGGCCTTTGTTCCTGTGAAAGTTGGACCTTAACGGAATATGTGTATCTGCGCGGTCGGGTCTCTGGGGGCGAAGATGCGCCACTTAGGGGGTCCATGGAGCTTGGCAATTGCCTTCACGATTCAACTTGCTCTGTTCCCATCGGTTGCCGCGACGCAACATTCCCAAAGTCGTGCGGCCCCCACGACTCAGGCTCCATCTGCAAAATCCTCCCTTGGGAAAGACCCGGCACAATACGTCGGAGCGGCGACCTGCAATACTTGCCACGAGGATATCTTCAAATATTTCGAGAAAACGCCTCACTGGAAAACAACCTACGACACCCGTCGGGGACCGGAGTGGCAAGGCTGTGAGGCCTGTCATGGGCCTGGCAAAGAGCACGTGGAATCCGGGGGCGACAAGACGAAGATCTTCACCTTCAAGAACGTCTCCGCGGAGAAGATCAGTGAGCGCTGCCTTGGATGCCATGAGTACGGCGAAGAGCACAGCAACTTCAGGCGCAGCCAGCACAATATGAACAACGTGAGCTGTGTGGATTGCCATTCGCCGCACCACGCGAAAGAAGGCCAGTTCCTCCTGGTCAAGGCTCAGCCACAGTTGTGCTACACCTGCCATCTCGAGGCCAAGCCAGACTTTCAGAAGCCGTTCCGTCACCGAGTAAATGAAAAACTGATCCAATGCACCGATTGCCACAACCAGCACGGCGGCTTCGTGACCAAGCAACTACGCTCAACCGTCGCGCAGGACCAGGTTTGCTTCAAGTGCCACGTGGACAAGGCCGGGCCGTTCGTCTTCGAGCACCATGGGGTCAGATCCGAGGGTTGCGTATCCTGTCACATCCCGCATGGGTCCTCGAACCCACGCCTGCTAAAGCGCAGCCAGGTGAACCTGCTCTGCCTGGAGTGCCACACCCCGTCGGCAGGTCCGATGGAGGGCGCGCCGGGAGTGCCCTCGTTCCACAACCAGACACAAAAATACCAGGCTTGTACGATGTGTCATGTACAGATCCACGGCTCAAACTTCGACCGGTTCTTCTTCAAATAGGGGGATGCGATGAAGAGCCGAGTCGAATTCGAAAAGGTTCGCGAACCGCAGGCGCCGGATCGACCAGAACGCGTCCCAAAGGAACTGCCTGGACGCGAATGCCGCCCTTTACTCTTTTCCGGGAATGCCTCATGAAATTGAACCGTTCTTTGCCGTGCAACGCAGTGTTCATCGTCGCCCTCGTGCTCTTCCTGGGCATTCCTGCGGCAGCCCAGGGGCCGGAGAAGCCGCCCGAGGGAGTCAACACCGGAAATTACAGCGTCAAGCAGACAATCGAATTTGGCTATCGCTTTGTTCGAGACGAGGATTTCAAGGATCCGCGTGGCACGCGCGACGTCTACAACACCTTCGTCAACCTGGACAGAGGGGTACGGCTGTTCGAGCACACCTTGGAGATGCACTCCCTCAACCACCAGGGGTGGTTATTTGACAACTTCTACGTTTCCAGCTTCGGCTACGGCGGCGATCCGAACGACGTCACGCGTCTGCAGATGTACAAGAATAAGTGGTACAACTTCAGCGGCGCCTTCCGCCGTGACCGCAACTTCTGGGACTACAACCTGCTGGCAAATCCGCTAAACCCGAACACGCCGGTAGCGAATGCCCCGGCCGGCTTCTCGCCCATCGTTGCTTTCTCGCCGCACCGCTTTGCGACCACGCGGCGGCTGAGCGATTTCAACCTCACCGTGCTGCCGCAGTCCCGGGTGCGCTTCCGGTTGGGCTATTCCCGCAACATTAACGAAGGGCCGTCGTTTAGCAGCTTCCATGAAGGCACGGATGTCCTCTTCTTCCAACCCTGGAAGACCACCTTGAACTCTTATCAAATGGGGGTGGACTTCAAGTGGCTGCCACGGACCAACATCAGCTACGACCAGTTTTTCCATTACTACAAAGGAGACACCTCCTGGGTAGATCAGAATCAAACCTTCGCGCTTGCTAACGCCACCTTAGTGGATCTGGGACTCCCGTTCAACACCGCAGCGGGCCAGCCGTGCGCTGTCCCGTTCCTCCCTGGGGGCGTGGTCAATCCCGGTTGTAACGGCTACCTCGCCTACACCCGCCAGGGACGGGTGCGCACGAACTATCCGACCGAACAGCTCAGTTTCCAGTCCAACGACTTCAAGAACATCGACCTTTCTGGCCGCTTTGTTTACAGCTCGTCTGACAACAATATATTTGGTTTCAATGAGGACCTGAACGGCCTGGTGACGCGCACAAGAATGCGCGACCGCAACGAAACCGGGCCGGCTACGGGCAGGCGCGTCTCCGTTTCGACAGACTTCGGCGCCACTTGGCACGTCAGCGAGAAGTTCCGCGTCGTAGATATGTTCCGCTTCGCCAATTTCCGCCTCCCCATGCAGTGGCTGTTTACGGAGTGTTCGTTCTTCCCCGGCGCCTCTGCTTCTCTGCTAGCCCCTCCCCTAGTATTCAAAGCGACTGCTCCTGTGCCGGCTGCCTGCCCGACCCCGGCCAATAGCGTCGCGGGAACACCCGCGCACAACGCATCCTCCCCTCCCGACATTGCCGTGGGCACCTCCAGCCTGTTCTTCAAGCAGGACCTCAAGAACAACCTATTTGAGCTGCAATACGATTTCACGCGGCGTTTCGGCGGGCGCCTGGGTTATCGCTTCCGGCACCGCATGTTCTTTGAGTCCGATTTTGAATCGGGCACGTTCGTTTTCTTTCCCACTGCGCCGAATAGCCGCGCTCTGCCGGCACCGTTCACCAGCCTGACCTGTCCGGTGGCCAACAACCGGGCCGATGGCTCCTGCCTGATCACTCCGGAACCGGAATTTGACTCGAAACCCACGGAAATCAACGAGCACTCCGCGGTGTTGGGCATCTGGGCGCGGCCCACGGATGCGCTGCGTTTGAGTCTTGACCTGGAGTTGATGTCGGCTGACAACTCATTTAACCGCATTAGCCCACGGCAGTTGCAGCTTTACAAGGTTCGGGCCACCTACAAGCCGATGAGGTGGGCGAGTTTAGGCGCCTCGGTGAATATCCTCGAGAACCGCAACAACGTCTTCCAAGTGAGCAACAAGCAACACAGTCGCGCTTACGGGTTCAGCGCTGTGGTAGAGCCGAACGAGAAGTGGGGCCTCGACCTCGGCTACGACTACAACGATATTTTCTCGACTACCTTCATCTGCTACCCTGTCAGCCCGAATACTGTTGGCCTGCCTCCCTGTATCGCCGCACCAGGCCTCTTCGGGGATACTTCAATCTATAAGAACCGGGCACACTATGGCTACTTCAACGCGATGTGGAAGCCGATCAAGCGCCTGACCACGAACGTGGGCTATGCAATCACCAGCACGGCAGGGAGTACGCTGATCATCAATCCGAACGCGCCGGTCGGGCCGCTTGCTTACAACTTTCACAGGCCATATGCGGGCTTCGCGATCGATCTGTACAAGGGGCTGAGCTGGAAGGGGAGTTGGGCTTATTACGGCTACAACGAGAAAGAGCAGCTCGTGCCGCTGGACTTCAGCGGGCCGCGGGACTTTCGCGGGAACATGGTTACCCTAACCGTTCGCTACGCGTTTTGATTCTGTGGGTAAAGTTTGCTGCAAGCCCCTCGGCTTGCCGGAGCAGCACGCGAAACGCGAGCAAGGGAGGCGAATCCGCATGAGGAAGACTTGGATATTGGGACGGGTCGCAACCACTGTGGTACTGCTAATCTCAGCCCTTCTCTTACCTTCCGCAAGGGCGCAAAGCGCTGCTGAGAAACTCTACAAAGCGAAGTGCGCCATGTGCCACAGTGAGGACGGGAGCGGCGACACGCCGGCAGGCAAGAAGATGTCGGCCCGGGATTTTCGCTTGGCGGAAGTCCAGAAACAGACGGACGCTCAACTGATTGAAATCACGGTCAAAGGGAAGAACAAGATGCCAGGTTTCGACAAGAAGCTGACCGAAGAGCAGATCAAGCAACTCGTTGCCTATATCCGCGAACTCGCCAAAAAGACGAAATAGGCGCGCCAGCGAACCCGGTGTCGTGAAGGGGTTCTTCATACTTTCCATACCGCTCGGCGCACGTGATCGGGCCGAGGCACCGTGATAGGGCCAACAGCCATCCTGTCTATTCTGATCGCCCTCAGCGTGACGCTGATCACCATCCTGGTCATTTGGCCTTCTATCACTACGACCCGAGGGGGCAAAATCCTGGCCTTCCTGGCGCTGTTCATCCTGCCGATGCTCTGTGCGGCCATGGGCGCCTCGGAACACCTGGAACGCTCTAAGCAGACCCAATTCTGCCTCTCTTGCCACATCATGGAACCTTACGGAAAGAGCCTCTACGTTGATGACCCGAAGTACTTGGCAGCGGCCCATCTTCAGAACCACCGCGTGCGGCCCGACCAAGCTTGCTATACGTGCCACACGGACTATGTACTGTATGGCGGAATGAAAGCGAAGTTGCGGGGCCTGCGGCACGTCTATGTGCAGTACCTCGCGACGCCGTCGAAGCCGATCCGGTTATACCACCCCTATAACAACCGCGAATGCCTGCACTGCCACGCAGGCGCACGCTCGTTCGAAGAGGGAGCCGTGCACAATGCAGATCCGCAGACGCTCCCGGCGGTACGAGCGAATAAACTGTCCTGCTTGTCCAGCGGGTGTCACGAGGTGGTGCACAACGTTGCTCAGCTGGATAAGGTCAAGTTCTGGAAGGTGGCCCAATGAGTTTCAACGGATCCCAGATTGAACGACGTTTACGAGTTTCGGGGGTTCTACTGATCCTGGGCCTCAGCGTAGAAGCCACGAGCTTGCGGTGGTCGCATCCCACGGCCTTTCTCGTGTTTCTCTTTTTGGGAGGATTGTTTTGGGGAGGAGGCATTCTGCTTTATCTATACTCCCTGGTTTCTGAAGGTCCCTGACCAGCCGAGCCAACCCAGAAGCTTCCAGGAAAGGAGGGCTGAGATGCTGATCAGCGAGATGAACGGCCGTGAATGTCGTGATCTGCTCGACCGCTTGGGCTTTGGAAGACTGGCCTGCGCACGCGACAACCAACCCTACATTGTTCCGATCTATTTTTCCTGCGAGTCCGACCGACTGTATGGCTTCGCCACCTTCGGGCGGAAGATCGAATGGATGCGGCTAAATCCGCGTGTGTGTGTAGAAGCTGATGAAGTCGTCAGCCATTTTGAGTGGGCTAGTGTTATCATCTTCGGCCGTTACGAAGAGTTCCCCGACACGCCTGAATACAGCGCTGCGCGAATGCAAGCGCAATCCTTGCTGGAGAAGAGATCACTGTGGTGGCAAACCGGGTTTGCAGCCAACCGGCTTCGCAGCCAGCCACATTCTGCCACGGGAGTCTTATATTGCGTTCACATCGAGGAAATCACCGGTTATCGCGCATCTCCTGATCCGGCCGAGAAGGCAGCGGGTTTCACGCGGCCTCCGCACGGGACAAGGCTACGTTGAGGTCAGCGGCGGCAAAGAGCCGACCAAACCATCCTGCCAGTCGCTCGAACGAGGGTACTATCGGGACTCGTTTCATGCGGAGCACGAGCACCCGGAACGCGGAATCTCCACCAACGACGTCATCCACGGCCTGGAGCAGGATGACAGCACCTCTAGCGTGGCTTGGATGGCCTGCCACTCACGAATGACCTTGTCCAGCCATTCTTTGTCCACGAGATACTTGGCCTCCTAACGACGATTCTCGACCAGGAGAGCTCCGGGCAGTTCCGGTTGGTCTGGCGCATCGGCAAGAGGAAGCTGCCGCGTGGCTGGTGGTATCATTTGCCCTAGCCTCGCAGTGATAAGATGCGCACCATGCTGCTGATAGCCTTAATTTCTGGATTGGTTGGATTGGTTGCGTTGACTGGATTGGCTGCGTTGGCTGCTTGGAAGCGCCGGCGCTAGTGGGAACCGTCACGACGATCATTTCAATCCTGAGGGAGCGACCGGAATGAAACGCATATTCATGATAGCGGTTCTGCTGTTTGTCGCTGCATCGCTGCACGCGCCCACGCGGGCACAGGAGCAGAAAGCGACAAATTTGAAATCCATTTTGCTGGAGCAACTCCGCAGCACGCATAACAAGAAAGAATGGTTTGTGGATTGCGACACGGCGATGGCGGGTTTGACGCCACAACAGGCGAGTTGGCGCGATGGCAAAGGGAACCACTCCGTCGGCCAGTTGGTTTATCACATGGCCTTCTGGAACCGCCGCTCGTTGGCGAAACTCAAAGGTGAAGCCGAGACGAAGTTCAGCGGCAACAATGAAGAGACCTTTGACAGCTTCGCTGCCAAAAAGTGGAACGACACGGTAGCGCAATTCGACCAAGTGATGACGGAATTGGAGAAACTGGTCGAGAACGCGGACGAAACGCAGTTGAAATCCTGGGCTTCGACCATCGCGCACATCGGAGCGCACAATGCGTATCACATTGGAGAGATTGTGTACGTTCGGAGATCGCAAGGATCATGGGATCCGGAGAAGGGAGTGAAGTAGGTTCATTCCCTCTCCCGCAGGCCGCACGGCAATCAGCGGTACCTCGATGCGATCGTCACCGCGATTCCTCTGAGTCGAACATCGATTCTAAGTGGCTGACTGAATCTCTGCCCGGGTGATGGCGTGGTTGCGCGCCCAGAGTTGGAGATAAGCCGCCGACATGACCTGCGCCTGCACGCCACACACCTGCGGCAGATGGCGACTGCATCCGCGGGGGCATCATCCCGCAAGTGCTGGCGCTGCAGCCGGAACCCTGTGATTTGACGAGAGCCGGCTGATGCAGCGGACTGAATCTTGGAAGTAGTTCTTGGCATGCAATCAGTACCTTAAACCTCCGTTGGGACCCACCAGCAAACCAAGGGGAGACTCTCCCACCCGCTGAAACCGTGTGATCCACCTCCGGGCTGAGACGGTACATCAAGCCGTTTCCCGGAGAGGTCCGGCCCGGCGGAGACGTAGCCTCATCAAAGTAAGATGAGACCATGGCGGAGGGCAAGGGAGACAGCTTCGGTGCGGGACGAAGCACCGAGTTTGCCGAGGATCGAGGCCACGTGGAATTTCGCAGTGTGTTCGGAAATCGAGAGGCGCGCCGCGATCTCCTTGTTGGCGAAGCCCGCGGCGAGCATCTGAAGCACTTCGCGCTCGCGCGGAGTGAGAGGCTCGATCAGGGTGTCGGCCCCCATGGAGCCCGTTGTCGCGGCAGGAACGACGGCACCAACTTCCCGCGGGTGGAGGACCACCAGACCGGCCGCCGCGGCCTCGGTGGCCGCAACCAACTCCTGCGGGGAGAGGTCGCGCGGAAGGATGGCGCGGACTCCCGCGCGGAGGGCGTCAGCGGTCCAGGCGGGCGAAGAGTCTTCCGTCAGGACCACCACAGCAACAACGGGAGTCAGGCCCTCTTCGGAAAGGACGTTGGCGAGGGATTCTTGATCGAGGCCAGCTGTGTCGAGAACGACGGCGTCGGGACGAAGTTGTTCGACAAGTTCTGGAAGCGACGCGAGATCCGAGGCGTGACCGACGATCTCGATGAGCGGGCTGGTTTCGAGAAGGGCCTCGAGGCCCGCACGGGCCACAGGAGAATGGGCGGCAACGAGGACGCGCATCATGCTGCGACCACACTCCGCGAGCCGATGCGCACGGTGACCCGGCGAACATTGCTGGGGGAGCCGCGGAGGAAATCGAGGCGGAGCAGGCCTGGCCCGGACCGGCCGGTGGCTTCGAGCGACTGCGCGAGATCCTCGAGCGAGCGGAACGCCTGGCTGTCAGCGCCAAGAAGAATATCGCCGGGCAGGAGCGATGCGCTGGCCGCCGGGCTGCCGGGCTCGACCTCGAGAACTAGCAGGCCGAACGTGGAGCCGTCATCGCGCGGGAGGCGAACGGGGCGCAGGGTTACCCCCAGCCAGATGTCCGAGGGACCGGCAGTGATGAATTGCGCAACCGCATTGCTGGGGATAGCAAGCGCGAGACCTCCGGCCACCATGGTGTTGATGCCGATGATGTGCCCGCGCGCGTCGGCCAGCGGGCCGCCGGAATTCCCGGGTGCGAGGCGAATGGCGGCCTGCACCCATCGTTCGGGGCCGAGGCCCGGCAGCGGGCCGAGAGCATGGATGACGCCCGTGGTCAGTGCCCCGACAAACCCGAGCGGATTACCGACGGCGATGGCGAGCTCTCCCGGGCGCAGGCGCGAGGAGTCGGCAGGGGTTGCCGCGGGCAGCCCGGAGGCGGGGATGCGCAGCGCGGCGAGATCGCGACGACGGTCGCGCGAGACAATCCTGGCTTCGAACGTGCGGCCATCCCAGAGTTCGACTGCGAGACGCGCGCGGCTCGCCCCCAGGGAATCGGCACGAGCGACGTGCGCGTTGGTGATCAGGAGGCCGTCGTGGCTCCAGATGACGCCCGATCCAGAACCACGGCGCCCGGCATGAACCACAACTGTGGAGCGGCGAAGACGCTCGGCGATTTCGCCAAAACCGTGTGGCGTCATCTTAGTGGCTCCGCGGGGAACGCTCGCCGACGACAATGGCCAAGTCCTTCAGGGCGCCGCCACGAATCAACTGCACGCGCAGCTGCTTGCCGATGGAGTTCGAATCCAGATGTAGCTGAACGTCTTCCACATCCGCGAGCGGTTTGCCTTCTAGCGAGACCAGAATATCGCCAAGCAAGACTCCCGCCTGCGTTGCGGGACCGTTGGGCTCCAGTTCGACAACCATCACTGCCGCCGACGCAGAAAGGCTCAGTTGGTGGCGAAGACCCTCTGGCAAGCGGACAGCTTGCAGTCCCACGCCGAGAAAGCCGCGCGGGATGTGGCCCTTCTCGAGCAGGGCCTCGGCGACGCGATTCACGACTCGAGTGGGGATGGCCACGGCGCCGAAAGGCGTGAGGCGCGGCGTGGCAACGCCGAGGACGCGCCCTCCGGCGTCCACGACAGCCCCACCCGAAGCGGTGGGCTGGAGGCCGACGTCGAGACGCACGTAGGGACTCAGCCGGCCTCCGCTCCAGGTTCGGCGCTCATGAGTGACCAGACTGATGACGCCCAGGGCGGCGACGGGGCCGCTCTCACGTGTGCGGCCGACGACGAGCGCGAGACTGCCGACCTGGAGCGGGTCAGCCGGGGCGAGCTCGGCAGTGGCGAGCACGCCACCTTCGGTTCGCAGGACGGCGAGATCGGTGGCCGGATCGCGGCCAGCAAGTGTTGCCGCGACCACACGGCCCTCGGGCAACGTGATGCGGATTTCCTCATCGCGGCGCAGAGCGTGTTCGGCGGTGACAATCACGCCCGCGCGCCAGTGAACGCCACTCGAGGAACCGCGGGCCCCGGTGTGAACGGCGACCACGGAAGCGGCGGCGCGTTCAGCGGCCAGCGCCAGAGCGTTCGATAGGGCAACCAATTCTGCTGACATTCGTGCACCTCCATGAAGAGGATGTAGCAGAACAGCCTTCGTTTACATCCGCCGAATGGCTAGGGGAGAACCTGGAAGAATGGGCAGGGTGTTAACGATGGGCCAGCACTTCAGTTTTGGGCCTCCCTGCCCGGACCGGAGTGACTCTCCAACGGCGGGCCCGCGCTAGCGTCCAGGCACTAATGCAGGAGGCCAAACACAGCGACGCCGTTGGTTGTGCCCACGTAGACGTGGCCGTTGGCGATGGTGGGTTTGATGAACTTGTTTCCGGCGCCGAACTGATCTCGCGAGCCCGCCTGGTTGCTGTTGTAGATTTCACTCGACAGGTTCGTCGCATCATAGGCGTGCAAAACGGCGGTGCTGCCGTTCTCCGCCGCCCACAGAATGGCGTTGGCGGTGCCATTCGCGGAGATGCTGGGCGTGGCACCAGGATAACTCGCTCTGCCGCGGACTGCTGAGCGGAAGGATGAAACCGGACACCCGATTCACCAGGGACGATCTGCGAAAGGTTGATCCCAAGTTCCAGCCGCCACGTTATTCACAATACTTACAGGCGGTCGAGGCGCTCGACCAATTCGCGCAAGAGAACTACGGCAAGCAGGTGGTCGAGTTGGCGGTGCGATGGGCGCTCGACCAGCCTGGCGTCAGCGTGGCCTTGTGGGGCGCACGCCATCCCGAACAGCTTCAACCTGTCGAGAACATCTTGGGCTGGAACCTGGATGGCGGGGCCTTCCGAACCATCGACAAGATTGTTCGCGAGACGGTCAAGGACCCGGTAGGGCCGGAATTTATGGCCCCGCCTGCGCGGCAAACCTTAGCCATCGCCTAGCCGTTCGGCTGTTACCAGGATCTTTCCCGGGCATCGGATGGAAGGGAGGGAGGACAAGAGTCTTCTATGCGCTCAAAGGTTCCAGGTAAGACTCATCGTTGGGTTCAAACGGCAGCGGCGCTCGCTTGGATGATGATTTTCTTTGCGCTAGGAGCCCACCTGTACGCCGGCAAAGGGGCCATTGACGAAGCAGCCTCGGCACTCAGGGACACGTTCCATCGTGGCCCATCGAGCGCAGCATCGCCGACGGCGGACTTGCCCGATGGGCCTGAAGTGCGCGCGCAGGATCACGTGGTTGCTTTGACGCTCCGCTCCGTGAGCGATGCGAATGGCCACGACGCTTTCTCATTCCGCGGGCAGATAGCAGCACCCCTCATACGCGTTTCACCAGGGGACATCTTCAAGATAGAATACGTCAACGCCCTCCCCTCCACACCGAGCGAGTCGTGCGCCATCAGCCCGTGCAGGAACATGACGAACCTGCATTTTCACGGGCTAAGCGTCTCGCCGAAGGCTCCGCAAGACGACGTGCTGGATATGATGGCCATGCCCGGCCAAACACTGAACTACTCGGTTGAGATCCCGCTCGAGCAGCCGCCGGGCCTGTATTGGTATCACACCCACCCGCACGGTGAGAGCCATCGGCAAGCGCTCGACGGCATGTCCGGCGCGATTGTAGTCGAGGGCATCGACCGCTACGTCCCCGAGGTGCGGAACCTTCGTGAACGAGTGCTTGTCCTTCGCGGTCGCTCGATCGAGCAGGAGCCCAAGGCCCCGGCATTGAAGCGTCGCGTGGAGATGTCCATGGCTAGTTGTGGCAGGTCAATGGAAGAGGCGGAGCGTATCTTCACCGTCAATGGTGTCATCCGCCCGGAGATCACCATCGCTCCCGGCGAGCGCCAGTTCTGGCGCATGGTAAACGCGGCTGCCGACAGCTATGCCGATGTGCAGGTGGATGGGGAGCGACTCGAGATCGTCGCGCTCGACGGTTTGCCGCTTGCGTACCACAATCCGCGCCGTCGCGCGCGGCTCGTTGATCACGTGTTGGTGCCGCCAGGCGGGCGGGTCGAAGCCATCGTCGTTGGTCCGCCAGCGGGAACGCATACCGTCCTGCGCACGCGATGTGCCGACACGGGACCGGACGGCGACCCCAACCCCGAGATGATCCTCGCGGATATCGTACCAGGACCTCGCTCTCTGTCTCGGGCACATGTGCTCCCTATCGATGAGCGTCCGCCAGTTTATAAGCCTGTTCAGGTTGAGGATCTCGAGAAAACAGCACCGCAGTTTGTCGTCACCTTTACCGAGGACAGGAACGGCTTCTACATCAACGGCCAGAAGTACGCTCCCGATGCGGATCCCATGGTACGCGCCCGAGTCGGTTCCTACCAACATTGGCGCATCGTGAATCGGACGCGCGAGCTCCACCCCATGCACATTCACCAGGCGCACTTCTTGGCCTACCGAGAGAATGGCGTGCCGCTGCCGAGTCCGGAGTGGCTGGACACGGTCAATGTACCGTACGGTGGGTCAGTCGACGTCATCATGGACTTCACAGATCCAGTGATTCGCGGCATGTCCGTATTTCACTGTCATCTGCTCAACCACGAAGATAAGGGAATGATGGGCAAGATTCTGTTCGAGTGAACGAATGCCGAGCTTCTCGATGAAATGGAGACAAAGATGGCTCTCGTAACCAAGGTTAAAATCCGCGCCATGGCGATCGCTCAGCTGACCGGGATCCTCATGCCTGTGCCAGCCCTGTCAGCCCAGGTGGCCACTTCGTCCGCTGGCGTGCCGGTGCACATGGTGGTCACGGTCGAACCCCGGCATGGCAAAGATGTTCCGCTCATCCACCGCGAGGATGTGAAGGTGTATCAAGGTCACGACCGCGCCCTGGTAAAGGACTGGCTTGCGCTCCGGGGGGACCATGCCGGGCTGGAGCTGTTCCTCTTGCTGGACGACGGGTCTGACACCAGTCTCGGTTCGCAATTGGAGGATTTTCGTAAATTCATTAACGCGCAGCCAGCCACCACGGCGATTGCTGTCGGCTACATGCGGAACGGGACCGTGGACGTTGCTCAGAACTTTACCACCGACCACGCCCTGGCGGCCAAGGCCCTTCGGCTGCCCCTGGGCTCCCCCGGCGTGTCGGCCAGCCCCTACTTCTCCCTGGTGGACCTGATCAAACGTTGGCCTGCAGGCGCGGCGCGCCATGAGGTTCTGATGGTTTCCGATGGCATCGACCGGTTCTACGGTGGCGGGCCATCCGACCCATATGTGGATTCGGCGATCGAGCAGGCGCAACGAGCCGGGGTCCTCGTCTATACCATCTACGCCGCTGCTGTGGGTCATTTCGGGCACAGCCTCTGGAGGTTGAACTGGGGGCAGAATAACCTCGCACGGCTCGCGGATCAGACTGGTGGCGAGGCCTATTTCCAAGGATTCCAAACCCCGATCGCCTTTGCACCTTATCTGGAGGACTTGACGAACAGACTGAATCACCAGTACGTGCTCACGTTCCTCGCCAAGGCTGGGAAGAAAGCTGGCTTCCAGCGGGTCAAACTGGAGACCGAAGTGCCGAACGCTGAGCTTGTGGCAGCCGAGCAAGTCTTTGTTCGTGCCGGGAGGTAGGGGAGGAAGGAGGCACGGGGGTCATGACAACTCTAGCCATGGTTGCACTCGCTGGCGTGGGAGTTACTTTCTTCATTCACGTCTTGATCGAGTTCCGCAGAGAGCAGAACAGATAACCGACCAGCCCGCGAGGGCTCGCCCCGGCAAGGAACCGGATCCTCGCGATGATCGCTTATCCGGAGGCTACGGGTGTCAAGATTGAGACAGAGGTGCTCAAATGAGTAGGGAAAGAAGAGCGGTTTCGGTGCTACTACTTGGAATGGTTGGGCTTTTCCTACTCGGTCCGGCAGCATTTGAAGCCGCTTCCCAGACTCCGCGGCTCCATCGCTTCTGGCTGCCCAGCGGAACTCTTATCGATCTTTCCGATAATTGGGTGGCCCGCGAACCGGTCTGACTGCCGCCGCCGTCGAGTCTGGCCGCCTCTGCCCCCAGGAGCAAGGAAATGACGATCGTTTATGCGGGCTTGCGGATGTCCCGATGAGGACGGAGGAGTTCAGTAAAATACGCAGGTGAGCTTACTTCTCGCTCCGCTTCTTATCCACTTTCAAGACAATGACGATTTCTTTGCGATTGTCAAAACTGGAGATGGTGCGTTTCGCGGAAGTCTCCTCCTTGCTCTCAGCATGAATCTCGTAGTCCACGTTGGGATCGAGACCGCTGAAGCGATAGTGGCCGGCTTCGTCCGTAATGTAGGTCTTCACGGCCTGCGTGCGGAGGTTTTTCAAATACACCACGGCGGAGGGGATAGGGTCGTCCTGCTTGGCGACCACCGTTCCGCGCACGGTGCGCAACTGCGACTCTTTCTTGTCCTGGGCAAAAGCGGTGACGGCAAGAACAGACGCGAGCACGAGCGGCACCACCTTCCCGATCTTCCTCACTTGGGCTTCCCTCCTGGAACGGACGCCAGCCGGGTCACCCGAGCGACCCGCCTGACCCGTTCTTGCGTCGAGCCTCCGCACCTTCTCCCCGTGGCCTGGACTGCGCCTGCTGCGGTGCTCTCCGAGGGGAAAAGAGCGCAGCCCGGCCAGCCTGACAAGCAGGGCGGCAACCGAAGGCAGCATCCAAGAGGTAGGATGACACGACCGGGGGAAGGGATGCCGGAAGGAACGGGGGGAGGGGTTATTCGATCTCCTCTTCCTCCTCCCCTAGCAACTCCTTTTCCTCATCCTGCTCCTCTTCTTCTTCCTCCGAGATCACGTTGAGGTGGACGGGGTGGACTTGCACCACCTCGAGCTCGACCTCGCACTCCGGGCAACTGAGGATCTCGCCTTCCTCGACCTCGTCTTCGTCTACGTCAATCTCGGTGGCGCATTCGGGACACCGGACCACGGCTGGAACCTCCTCGTGAAGGGTCGACTGCATTCCCAGCGGGCGTATTATATACCCCCCTCACGCCGAAAGTGAGCAGGCAACTCGCAATGACGCCAAAACGTGAGTATCCCGAGCAACCAGTGGTCGGCGTGGGCGGCGTGGTGATCTGCGAGGGCCGTGCCTTACTTGTCCGCCGTGGAAGTGAGCCGCTCAAGGG
This sequence comes from Candidatus Acidiferrales bacterium, assembly GCA_035258565.1. GTDB lineage: Bacteria > Acidobacteriota > Terriglobia > Acidiferrales > UBA7541 > DATFXF01. The sequence continues at coordinate 19,741 of DATFXF010000099.1, read as the reverse complement.
CCAATGGTCCATCCCTGGAGGCACTCTCGAACTGGGCGAAACGATCGAGGAGGGCGTGCGTCGCGAGCTCGCTGAGGAGACTGGTCTCGAAGTGCGCGTGCTGGAACTGATTGAGGTCTTCGAACGGATCTTTCCCGAGCGGCCGGACAAGCCGGCACACGCGCGCGGGCCGCAGTATCACTTTGTGATCCTCGATTACCTCTGTGAGCGCGTCGATGGGGAGCCACGGCCTGGCAGCGATGTCACGGAGATTGCCTTCGTCTCGGAAGAGGAACTCACGCGCTACAACCTCACCCCGACGGCGACGCGGGTGCTGCGCAAAGCCTTCGCCATGGCCCGCGGGCGCGCCGCAAGATAGCCAGCCGGGCGGGAGTCCCTTTCCAGGGCGCTCCGCGCGTCCGCGGTTGCTTCAACTGGCGGCCGTGTCGGGCAGGCGGCCGAAGCGACGCTCGCGGGCGTGAAACTCGGCCACTGCGGCCTTCAGATCCGACGCGGTGAATTCCGGCCACATGCGCTCGGTAAAGTAGAGCTCCGCATACGCACTCTCCCAAAGCAGGAAGTCGCTGAGGCGCTGCTCGCCTCCGGTGCGGATCAGCAGGTCCACGTCCCGCGCACTGTCGCGATTCACCTCGGCCAACACGCCCGCAAACGACGCGCGCGAGACCTCCCTGACCTTGTAGAAGCGGCAGGCGGCGCGAAAGATCGCCTCGCGGGCCGAGTAATCCACCGCGAGCCGCAGGTCGAGCAAATCTCCCGAGGCGGTGGCGGCTTCGGCAGCCTCGATGGCCTCGCGCAGACGGCGCGAGAATCGGTCGCGCCGACCGATCACGGTCAGGCGCACACCGTGCGCCGCATACCCGGGGGCCTCCGTCAGCAGGTACGCGTGGAGCAGCCGCAGCAGGGCAACTACCTCCGCCTGCGGCCGCTCCCAGTTGTCCGAGGAGAAAACGTAGAGTGTCAGCGTGCCGATGCCGAGCTCCGGCGCCACGTGGACGATGCGCCGCACGGCTTCGACTCCGGCGCGATGGCCGGCCCCGCGCGGCAGTCCCCGCGCGCGGGCCCAACGCCCGTTTCCGTCCAGAATGATTGCGACGTGCAGTCCTGCCGGCCGAGATCCGTTCACGGTCTCCTCAGCTCTCCCTGCGGCACTGCGCCCGAGCTAGGCAAATAACTTTGTTGTGTAAAGCACAAAGCCAAAAAAAATCGACCTGGGTCGGTCTGCCTAGCGCTCCCGCGTAGCTCGGATGAGTGCCTCCATGTGGTCGAGATAGCGCTCGAGAGCCCGTCGCCCGGCCGCCGTCAACCGGTACTCCGTTCTTGGCAGCCGCCCGTCGAACGACTTCGTACACGAGATGTAGGCCGCCTCCTCCAGCTTGCGCGCATGCACGCTCAGGTTGCCGTCGGTGGTCTTCAGCAGCGCCTTCAGTTCGTTGAAGGTCAGCGCATCGTTGACGGCCAGCGCGCTCACGATGCCCAGCCGCATGCGCTCGTGGATCAAGCGATCGAGATCCGGCGGCACGCTTTCCTCCGCCTGGCCCCGCAGCGAGCGTAGGTGGTGCCCCCCAGCCCGACCCTTATGTACTCTTTCGTGCGCTAACGCAGATGACTTAGCCACCCTGCCTCCTCTCACCCACCATACTTCCTCGCGATCACCACCCCAAAGACAATCTGCAAACCCCCGAAGCCCACGGCCATGTACGCGTTCCCCCAGTCCGCTGGCGAAAACAATGCTGCGGCACCCAGCGCGATGAAGCAGAGCCCCATCACCGGCACGACGCGCACCGAGTAGGTTCCTCCGGTCACCACTGCGGTGCCATAGAGCAGCAGCCACATGCCGGGCAACACCTCGGCTGGGCCGGCGCGGAACAGCACTGCCGTCAGCAGCGCGCCCACCAGCAGCGGTGGGGCAAAGCCCAACGCGAACTTGCGCGCCGGCCCCGAGAGCAGCGGCATCCTGGCCTGCCGCGCCTTGCGCGCCATGGCGCCGCTGGCGATGGCAATGGCCAGCACAGCCTCGCTCAGCCAGACGGCCAGCCAGGCCACGGGCGTGCCTTGCCGCCTCGCCAACCAAGCCGCCGCGAGGGCCGTGAACCCAATGGCCACGCCGCCCCAGCCGGGCACGGCGGTGAACGATCCGGCGCGCTCCATCGTCTCGCGGATGTAGCGCAGGTTATCGGCTGCGTGGGCCTCAATGGCCACGGGCGCGGAAGGAGAGCGCAACGGGCCCGCCGAAGGCATCAGGCCCAGGATAGGCGAGGCTGCATTTTTGTCAAGTACTTTGTGTGATAGAGACCTACGCGCTCGGGGCTTGCGGGTAGCGGCCCAGCAGCCAGTACCAGCGGATCAGGAGCACCTCGGCAAACATCCGCAGGCCGTCGCGTAGGACGTGGATCTTGGTCGCGGGGTCGTGTGCCCACCGCACCGGCACCTCAACCGCGCGCAACCCGTGGAGCTTGGCGAGGAACAGAATTTCGGGATCGAAGCCGAACCGTTCAATGCGCTGCTGCTCGAAGACAATTTTGGCACGCGCACGCACAAAGGCTTTGAAGCCACACTGGGTATCAGAGAAACGAAGGCCGGTGACGAGGCGAACCAATTGATTGAAGAGAATGCCGGCAAACTCGCGCAGCGGCGATTGGTGGACCTCGATGAGGCCGCGGTCGAGAGCGCGGGAGCCGATGGCCATGTCGTAGCCGCCGAGCGCCCGAAGCAGCTTGTCTGCTTCTTCAATGGGTGCCGAGAGGTCAGCGTCGGTGAACAGCACAAGCCGCCCACGTGCTTCGAGCATCCCGTGGCGCACGCTGTAGCCCTTGCCGCGGTTGCGGCCGTTCGAGAGCAGCTGCAGGGCGGGCCACTCTGCACGCCACCCCGCAACCAGGGCCGCGGTGGCGTCGCGCGAACCGTCGTCTACGACGATCACCTCGGCCCTCACCCGGCGCGTCTCCAAAAAGTTGCGGATGCGCCGGAGCGTCTCTGGCAGCCGCCCCTCCTCGTTATAGGCGGGGATGATGATCGAAAGTTCTGGCGCCGACCCGTTCATCCGTGGAGCTGGTGCCGCCAGCCGTGGCGGCCCACGAGCGGCACGAACCGGCAATAATGCAGCACGCGCGAAGTCGTTTCCCCTCGGACCTTGCGTACCTGCAGCAGCTCCTGATTCTCGGACTGGCCTACGGGGATGACCATGCGGCCACCCTCGGCGAGTTGCTCGAGCAGCGGCGGGGGAATCCTCGGTGCTGCGGCGGTGACGACAATGGCATCAAAAGGAGCGAGCTCCGGCAGACCGAGGGTGCCATCTCCGGCATGCACGTGGACGTTCCTCGAGCCCAAGAGCGCCAGGCGCCGTCGCGCCGCCACTGCAAGTGAGGGGTGACTCTCCACGCTATAGATCTCGCGAGCGAGAAGCGAGAGCACCGCAGCCTGGTAGCCCGAGCCAGTGCCCACCTCGAGCACGCGCTCGGTTCCGGTGAGCTCAAGCGCCTCGGTCATCACCGCCACCATATAGGGTTGCGAGATGGTTTGTCCCTCCCCGATCGGCACGGGCTGATCTGCGTACGCTGCGCCGATGAACTCCTCGGGCACAAACTTATGGCGCGGCACGGTCAGCAGCGCCTCCAGCACGCGCAGCGAACCGACCCCGCGCCCGCGGATTTGCTCCTCGACCATCGCCCGGCGGAACCCGGCCAACTCCTTCGTCTTTTCTGGGGTCCCTTGGCCCGGCTTGGGCGACTCGTCCGGAGCGTCCTGATTGCTTGCGCTCATTCGGAGGATCACGCGCTCGGCAACTTACGCGGAGCGGCCCGCCGCGGCGGGCCGCTCCCAGGCTCGCGTCTCAAGAATCTCTCGGATCTGCTCGAGGGCCTCGTCAATCTCCTCGTCACGGTTGTAGAAGTGCGGGGAGAGCCGGATGCCGGCCTGGGGACGGAAGTCCACCAGCACATCGCGCGCCAGCAACTCGCGCGTGACCTCGCGCGCGTGCGGGCAGTCTACCGAAACCGTGCCAGCGCGCCTGGCGGGGTCCAATGGCGTGCGCACGCGCCAGCCGCGCTCGCGTGCACCTTCGATCAGGCGCTTTGTCTGCCGCATGGATTTTTCGCGGATGCGCTCCACGCCAATCTGCGAAATGATCTCCAGGCCCGGCTGGCACGCATACAGCGCCGGAATATGCGGCGTGCCGTTCAGGAAGCGAAAGGCATCTTCGCGGCGGTCAATCGGGCCCACCTCGAATTCAAACGGCCGCTTGTGCGCGAGCCAGCCGGTGAGCGTGGGCCGAAATTGCTTGACCAAGTCCGGCCGCACGTAGAGAAAGCCCACCCCCGGGCCGCCGCAGAGCCATTTCAGCACGCCGCCCACGGCAAAATCAGCGCCCAGCGCGCGCAGGTCGATCGGCACCGTGCCGGCGGCCTGAAAAAGGTCGAGAACCACATGGGCGCCGACCGCATGCGCGCGTTCGATAATAGCGCGCGCGTCTAGGATTGACGAGCTGCGGAATAGAACGTAGGAAATGGGCACGAGCAGCGTCTGGTCGTCAATCGCCGCCAGCAGCTTTTCGAGTGGGATGGAAATGCCGTCTTCGCTTCGGATGGTCTCGACCCGCGCGCCGCGGCTCCGCTGCTCTTGATAAAAGTAAAGGATGGAGGGGAATTCCATATCCACCATGACCACCTTGTTGCGCGGGCCGCGGAAATCGAAGCAGGAGGCGATCACCGCCTGCGTCAGCGTGACGTTCTGGTGCAACGAGATGTCGCCCGGCGCCGCTCCGAGGAGCGCCCCGATGCGGTCACCGACGCGGACGGCCATTTCCCACCAGCCCTCTTCCCAGGCGCGCACGCCGCGCGTGGCCCAGGCGTCGGCGTAATCGCGCATGCGGTCATAAACGCCGCGCGGCATGGCGCCGAGCGAGTTGCTGATCATGTAGGTGGTGCGGGAGAGAATCGGAAACTCTTCGCGCCATTTCAACAGGTCGTCCATCGTCTTCCTCTCGCGATGCACTCCCGCGACGCCCCCGAGGCGGCCGGCGCGGTCCGCAGCAGCACCCACCCACAAAAGGTAGCATAGCCAACCCGACGTTCTACGTGCCACAGAAGATGCTGCGGATGTATTTCGGCTCCTTCCGCAGGGGTGCTCATCGTTCCTCCTCCTCCCGAGAGGTGCGCTCTACAGCTTCCTTTAGCCTGCCGAGCAGTGCATAGAGCTGGGTGTGTTCATGGTGCTTGAGCGCAGCAAAGATCTGCTCCCCCCAGGCCCGGTGTTCCGGGACCATGCGGTTGAAGAAGCGTCTCCCTGCCGATGTCAGACGAACAACCTGCGTGCGCCGATCGTTACGGGCAACCGTACGGGTCACCAGTCCCTCCCTCGCCAATCGAACTCGGGGGCGCACGAAGGATCGGGGGCTCACTTGAACCGCCTCTTGAACACGATGTCGAGGCCGAACGTGCCGTTCTGTTCACGCAGGGCAACGATCGAAAGTCTCCGACTCAGGTTGTATTCCACCTGGATCACTTGCTGCTGGGTTGACGTGACGTTGGTGATGTAGGTGATCACCAGATCGCGCGCCACCTGTTGCTCGATGGTGACGCGCGCTGGCGCGTTTTGTGCCGTGGCCGTGCCCGCCAGAAAGGGATCCACGCGGAAGCGGCTGATGCCGAATAGGCGCTCGAGGCGGCCGCCGAGCTGGCTGGAGATGGCTTCCGAGAGCAGCGTGGTGGCACCCAATTCTGGCGTCCGCACGGCGGTGGGCCCCCGCAACCCGCTCTGCTCGCTCGTTTGGCCCAGCGCCAGCAGCGCGATGACGTCGCTCGAGGGCAGCGGCGGGTCGGAGCGGTAGGCGAGCGTTAAGCGGCTGGCCGGCCCAGTGAAATCCAGCGTGACCTCGTACTGGCGAATCGTGGTCACGGCCTCGACGTTCAACACCGGATCGAGCCGGAAGGGGTTCGAGAAATTGATATCGCCTCGCGACAGACGGTAACGATTCCCGCGGAAGGTCATCTCGCCGCCCAGCAAATGGACGTGTCCCAGCAGGACGGGATGCTCCCAGGTCCCGCGGACGCGCACGTTCGCTTCGCTTTCCAGCCGTGCGCTGGTCCATTCGATCCGTGCGTCGGGGGTCGAGACGGCCTGAATGTCAAACTGAAGGTTGCGCAGGAAGGGAGATGAGGTACTGGGGGTGCGGCCGGGCTCCTTGGCGGCGAGGATGATGCCGGCCAACTCCACCCCCTGGGCCATCAGCAGCCGTTGGACGACCACCTGCCCAGAGAGCACGCCCGCCTGGGTGGAGCCGGAGAGCCGCAACGCGCCCCCGGCAATCCAGCTCATGCCTTCCGGATAGCGGATGCGGACTTGGTCAGCGTGCAGGGTGAGGTCATAGTGCAGCGGCCTTTCGCCGTAGGTCAGCGTGCCACCGAGTGTCAGCAGGCCTCCACCCGTCTCCGCGCTGACGTTTTCGAAAAGCAGCCGACTTGTATCGAAGACAAAATCTCCCGCCACCCGGCTCAACCCGGCGGGAAATTCGTCGTAGTGTGCCGCGGCATTCTCCACGTGGACCCTGCCGATTATGCGCGGCTTGGAGAGCGTGCCCTGAATCGAAGCATTCACCTGGGCCGGTCCACGCGCCTCGAGGAGCGGCACGAAGCCGCCGGCGAGCCGCAGGTTGAACATGCCGGTGAGGGTTAGGTCCAGCCGCCGGTCCCCGGCGAAGCGCGCCCAGCCGGAAAGGTTCAGGTCCGTGTCCACGCCGCGCAGGTGTGCCTGTTCGATGCGCACCTCGTCGCGGAGGTAGCTGAAGCGCAGCGGGCCCACGTTTTCGAGCTTTACGTACTGGTAGTCGAAGACGAGCCGTGAGATGTCCGCCCGGATGGCAAGTGTTTGGGGCCGGCGGAGCGCCCCGTTCAGGAGAAAGCGCCCGTCGACACTACTATGACCGGTGAGCGCTTTCAGATGCAGCCCGGCCTGGATGAAGGGGTCGAGATCGATGGCCTCGATGGTCAAGTCGCCCTTCATTGGATAATCGCCTGCAAGAGCCACATCCAGCTGGCCCTGTAAGCGGCCGGTGGACATGGCCGAGCTTACCTCCAGGTGCAGCATGCGGCCGTCGGAGTTGAGCCTTCCATCGAAGCTGCCCAGCACCTCGTTGCCCACGCGCAGATCCACCAACCGCAGCGTGCCCTGGACGGCAAGCGTGTCGAGCGGCCCCTTGCCGCTCGCCTGAAAGCTCAACTGGCCGCCCAGCGGCAGCGCGCGCGTCTGGATTCCCTGGATGCCCTCGAGTGGAATGGCCGCGCCGGTGAGGTCGAAAGCGACCTCCCGACTCGATCTCCGGTAGAGGAAATTGCCGGTGAGGACACCTGGCGGGCGGCTCGGATGATCCCGAGCGGCCGGCGCTGCCGGCATGCGCAGCTCAGCATTGCTGATGCGGATTTCGTCGCCGCGTAGATTGAGCTGGCCGCGGAAGCGGTCCAGGCGGTAGCCCCACGCATCCACCTCCACAAGCTCGAATAGACCAGTGAGTCGCGGGTCGGCGCGGGTACCACTCCCGTGGAACTGGCCCGTGAGCAAACCATGCGCGGGGTACGACCAGCCGAGCAGCCCCTGGAGATCGTCGGTCGCCGCGCGATCGAGGTTCGCTTCGAGAGTCCACTGGTTCTCCGGGGGAAAGCCCCAGCGGTCGAGTTCAAGGGAGAGCTCGAACCGCGCCAAAGAACGGCCACGTGCCGCGCGGGCGCGTTCGAAGCGGAACTCCTCGGGCGAGTAGGTGACGTCACCTTCCACCTCGTCCGAGCGCAGCCGGCCATAGCTCACCTCGAAGCCCTTGACATGACCGACGAATGTGGGGCCATCAATCGGCCCGAGCACGCGCCCCTGCCACTGGGCGCGGCCAGCGATTCGTTCGGCCGGCGCATTCCCCCAGGGAGCTGCGCCACGCAGCCGATTGATGAAGTCGTTCCAGGGCTCAAGTTGCTGCGCATCGAGCGCGACGTTGAGTGCCGAATCGCGTGCCGCGAGCACCCCGTCTACTTTCAAGACGTTTGTGGGGGTGGAAATTGTGCCGGGTGCCAACTCGACCGCGCGGCGATCCATCACGTAGTGATAGGCGAGGCGTGCCGAGACGGGGATTTCACCGGGACCCAACTCGATGGGCGGGGACCAAAGTGAGAGCCCGCTCGAATCCAAGTGCTTGAAGTCTTCCGTCCAAGTGCTGACCGAGTTCACATCCACGCTGCCGGCCCAGTGGAGCGTGGACACGGGGAGACTGGGGTTATCCACTGCCGCGAGAACCGCGGCCAGGCTCAATCCGCGCGCGTGAGTTTCCGTGCGGAACCGCTGGCCCTGGAACACCACCTCGACGCGGCCCTGAACAACGCCGCCCAGCACGCGCGCCTCAAAGTCGGGCACCTCAACCCCGCGTGTGTCCGCATGATAGGAGCCTCGGCTCTCGATGCCGCGCGCATGGAACCACTGGTAGGGCATGGCGATTTCATGTGCGGCGTAGTGCCCGCGCAAATCTAGCTTCTTCGCCGTATAGGTGCCCTCGCCGGAAAACTCCACGGTGCCGCGGGGCGAGTTGGGCTTGCGCAAGATGGCGCGAAAATCGTCCAGGCTCAGCCGGACGCGGTAGCGCCAGCTCCAAGTGGGCTTCGCGAAGTTCATGAGTGTGGCCTGGGCGTCCAGCTCCGAGTGCGGCAAGGTCCATCGCACCTGATCCACATCGAGAGCGTTGCGCGTCAGGGTGAACTTCACCTGGAGATCAGAGGAGAACGGGAGATAGCGCCGCGTGACGAGCAGCATCTCGTGCCAGCTCATCTGGCCGAGATAGAACTCCTTTCCCACGGCGGGCGCGGAGTAATCCATGGCCAAGCGGAACTGGCCTCCCTCGGCTACCAGTGGCACGCGCACGTCGTTGAACTCAAGCGTGCCATCGTCAAGACGCAACCTCCGGATGACCAGCTCGAACAGCCTCTCGTTCCACGGCCGCGACACCTGGCGGTGGGGCGGGCTGGGCACATTCGTCGTGCCGTCGGCCTCGATGCGGACGTGCACCGCGGGCCGCTCGAGGCGCACTTCATTCAAGGAGACCTTTCGGCGCCAGAGAGAGTCGATGCGGATGTCCACGAACAGATTTTCCGCGTGGAAGAAGGGCGGCGTCCCTTCGGGCTCGCGGCCATGAATCGTCAAGTCAGCCAACTCGGCGCGCAGGGCGAGTGGCCGGAAGTGAAAGTGTCCCAGTTCGACGCGGCCGCCGGTCATTCTCACCAGCTGGCCGATGACTGCGTTGCGGGCCCAGCGATCGGCAAGCCCGCTCCACACCACGACGAGGAGCGCCGCGATGACCACCAGAGCGGCCAGTACCGCCAGGCGCAGCCAGAGCTTCAGCACCGTTTTCTTGGAGTCTTTCATTGGCGTTCGCCCGAACGCATCATGTCCTCTTGGCCTGCGTCTCGAGCTCGATTTTCAGCCGCGAGCGTGTTTCGTCCAGCCAACGCGAGGTGCGCTCGCCGATCTGGCGCTCGATCAGGAGCTCACGGATCTGGTCCTCCACGTCCTCAAGAGGCGGCACGGTTCGTCCCGCGGCGGAGAGCTGCGGGGTGAGCTGCTCGCGGTAGTATTTCTCAATGGCTTGGGCATCCACTTGTACCGCCGGGCGAAACTTATAGTCCAAATAGTGCACTAGATAGAGCTGCCGTTCGAGGATGCGACGCACCGCCCGGGACAGCCCGAGCTCTTCGAGGCGCGCGCGGAAGGCCTCCGGTGTGGGAAATCGCTTTTCGAGGCCGTCGAGCTCGCGGTTGACCTCGGCCTCGATCGGACGCGGGAAGCGCGCCGCCGTGGCTTCCGAATTAACGATCCACTGGTCGATCAGCTCGGCGAGCAAACGATCGTCACCCTCCGCGCGACCCTCGACCAATTGCTGGTACCGGCCGAGCTCGCGCACCTCGCTCAGGGTGACGATATCGTCCTCAATCCGTGCCACAATCCGATCGATGACCAGCTGCGCCGAAAGCGTCAGCGGGTCTCCCACCATGGCCACCGACAGGGCCAGCATGAGGATCGCGCGTGGCATCAGAAAATCGCCCCCAGGTTGAAGAAGAACTGGAAGTGCGGCAGCCGCGACAGGGTCAGACCTCCCTGCCCGTCTGGGACCAGAAAACGCGCCGGATTCAACTGATACCCCAGGTCCAGCCGCACCGGCCCGATCGGGGTTGCATAGCGGAAGCCAAAGCCGATCGTATGCGAGAGATAGTCTAGATCGTTGGTGCAGTTGAGCAGGCACCGGTTTGGCATGCTGGGGTCAAAGATCGGTTCGGGAGGCGAGGTGCGCAAGTTGATGCGGCGAACACTGGGGAAGACATTCCCTGCATCGTAGAACAGGGCGCCACCCAGCCGGCTGCCGACGAACGGCAGGCGCATGGGGAACCGCAATTCCTGGTTGAGGACGAGCAGGGCCTGGCCACCCACGGGAAAACCGGTGAGGGGATCGCGAGGGCCGGCCTGGTTCAGGCCAAAGCCGCGCAAGCTATTCCCGCCGCCAGCAAAGAAGCGCTCCGGCAAGGGGATCTCGCTCGATAGGGTGTTGCCAATCGGCGACTGCACGCCGAAGCGGATGGAGCGCGCAAAGGCAAAGCGACGCCGGATCGGCTGATAGGTCGAATTCTGGAGAGACAGCCGCACGAAGCTTGTGCTTGAGCCGAGGGGCTTGCCGGCGATGCTCAGGTCCGCATTGTTGAAGTTGCCGCGCGTGGCGTCGGCGGGATTGTTGCGCCGGTCGCGCACCCAACTGAACCCAAAACCGGAAACCAGGGTAGGCTGGCTAATCAGCGGGATCTGGCCGGGCGAGACTTGCAGGTCCCCCACGGTCACGCGCCGGAAGAAATAGCGATAGAGCAGCGAGGTTGCCAGCGTGAGGCTTTGCGCCACTTGCAGCGAGGCCTCGTAACGGCGCGAGGTGAAGGTTAAGACGTCGCGCGTCTTGTCGGCAAAGCCGGTAATTTGCAGGCTCAGGGCACGACGCGCAAGGAAGTTCGGTTCGGTATAGCTGAGCAGCGCGCGCCCCTGCAGCGTGCTGGCGCGCACCTTGAGGGAAAGAGCGTCGGCGCGCCCGGTGAGGTTGTTTTTCGTGATCTCGAAAATCCCCCGCGGGCTGGCGGTGAACGCGCCGGACACAGGGCTGTTGGCTCCTCCTAGGCGCTGGACCTCAAAGCCGAATCCGTAGCCCAGCGTGTAGCGCTTGGCTTCTTCGACTAGCACGACGACGTTTTTCTCGGGGTCCGTGCCACTGGGGTTTTGGGGCGCAATCGAGACGCGGCTGAAGACCCCCAGATTATAGAGACGTCGCTGCGTTTCGACTACGTCCCCCTCGCGCAGTGGCTCCCCCGGCTTCACTTGGACCTCGCGGGCCACCACGCCTTGGCGTGTGTGCTCATACCCGCCCAGGAACAGCCGCGCCACGCGCACCTGCGGGCCTTCGACGATGCGGTAGATGAGACGCATGCGCGGCGCCTCCGTAACCGGTCCGGGCGATCCGCCGTCTTGGGAGTTTGCCGCGGTCTCTTCTTCGGCGACGAAGGTGAAGCGCGCCTCGGGAAAGCCCTCGTTATAGTAGAGGGCCAGCATATTGTCGCGGTCGCTCGAAACGCTGAACTCCGAGTACGGCTGGCCTGGGGTTGAACCTACGACGGAAAGAAGCCGATCGTTCGTCAACACGTGGTTGCCCTCGAGCTGCAGGTCAGCGACGAGCGTCTGCGGGCCCTCGTTGATGCGGAAGCGGACGAAGAGGTCGCCTTCTTTGCCTTGATAGTCTTCGGTCACCTCGCTCCGCACCGCTGCATTGCGGAAGCCGTTGGCAACATACAAGTCATGAATCGAATTCGCGTCCTCCTGCAAGAGCCGCTGGCTGAATCGCCCCCGGGAGAGGAAAGCGGCAGACTGAATGTGCAGCCGGCCCCGGAGCAGCTCATTGCTGAAGTATTTGTTGCCGTCGAACGCGATGCCCACCAGGCGGCGTCGCGGCCCGTGTTCAATCTGGTAGGTTATCACCTCGTTGGCGGTCTTTTTCGCCTTCGGATCTCCGCCAGGCGTCTCGGCCACGGTGTAGTTCACCCGGGCATCGAAGAAGCCTTCGCGTTCGAGATAGTCGCGGATGGCGCGGCGGCCCTCCTGCAGGAGGTCTTCATCCACGGCGCCTTCCTGGTAGATGGGGACGAGCTTGCGGAGATCCTTGGCCGGGATCTTCGCGCCAGCGACCTCGACGCGAACCCGGGGCCCGGCCGTGACCTCCACCTCCAGGGGCAGCGTCCGGGTCTTGGGGTCATAGTCTCCGCGACGCAGGGTGACCCGCGCACCGAGAAAGCCTTTTCTGGTCAGAAACTTTCGCACGCGCTCAGCGGCATGATCGAGCCTTGCCGAGTTCAATTCACGGCCGACCTTCAATTTTGACCCGCGGAGCAAATCCTGATCGGGATAGTCGGTCTGATTGTGCATGACAATCGCGCGCAGGCGCGCTCGTGGGCCCGGCGTGACCTTCACCGTGATGTCCATCTGGCGCGTCTCTGGATGCGGCGTGAGCGCCGGCTCGAGCTGCGCCTCGTAGAGCCCATCGTCCCGCAGCGTCTGGCGCAGCCGCTCGAGCGCCTCCTTCAACAAGCTCTCGCGAAATGGCTCGCCCAGGTTTAGGCGCAGCGAGGAGATGGCCAGCGGTTCTCCGGGAGGAGGGCGCAGTCCGGTGACTTGGACAAGGTTCACATAGAAATTGCGTTCGACAATGAAGTCCAGCCGCACCCCGCCCGCGACCGGAGTCGCCTCGGCACGAATGTCGGCGTAGCGGCCGGTGCGGAAGAGCTGTCGCAAACCCTCTCGCACGATCTCGGAATCCAATGCCTGACCCTGCTGCACCGGGAGGTTGGGTGGATTTTCTTCAAGAACACTGCCGGTTTCACTCACCACGCGGACGGCGGCGATGCGCTGACCTTCGGCCTGCGTTTCTACCGGCCTTGGCGGAGGAACGGGCTCGGGTGGGACGGGCACCTGCGCCCGCACCCCAGCGGCCAGGCACATGGCCGCGACCCAGAGGGCCGGCACGAAGAGGGCACGAAGCTTGCTCTGCATCACCGCTCACGATGAGACGAAAGGTTAGCACAGCCACGTTGCCTACTTCTCCAGATTCTTCGCGGGGACTTCTGCGCCGGATGCGGATTGGCGCGAGGACGATGGCCGTCGCATTGGGGAGCTGCTCCAATTTGCGTTTGCTGGCGTATGATGGGCAAAGAGGTCAAGAGCGAGAGATGGACCCCAAGCTCGCCAGCAAATATTCGCGACAGATCCTCTTCGCCCCGATCGGGGAGGCCGGTCAGCAGCGCCTGCTGGCCTCGCGCGCGGTGCTTGTGGGTGCGGGCGCGCTGGGCACGTCGCTCGCCAATCTGCTTGTGCGCGCCGGATTGGGTCATCTGCGCATCATTGACCGCGACTTCGTCGAGCCCTCGAACCTGCAACGCCAGATGCTATTCGACGAGGCGGACGCCCGCGATGCGCTGCCCAAAGCCGTGGCCGCCGAACGCAGGCTGCATGCCATCAACGCCGACGTGACCGTAGAGGGCGTGATCGCTGACCTTGGCCCGCGGAATGCCGAGGAACTCCTCGCCGACTTCTCGCTCATCCTGGACGGCACGGACAATTTCGAGACGCGCTTCTTGATCAACGATGTGGCCGTGAAGCTCGGTCTGCCGTGGATCTACGCCGCGGCGGTCTCGAGCTACGGAGTGACTCTCACCGTCCTGCCCCACGCGACAGCGTGTCTGGCATGCCTCGTCGAGGCACATCCCGAGCAGGGTCTCGAAGAGACCTGCGACACCGTAGGGGTGCTCGGCGCCGCCGCGGGAATCATGGCCTCGATCCAGGCTACCGAAGCGATCAAACTGCTCACCGGAAGCAGGGAAGGTCTCGGCGGGCGCCTGGTCTCTTTCGATGTATGGGCGTCGCGGTTCCAGTCCCTCGGCGTCGAGCGCAATCCGGATTGCCGCGCCTGCGTGCGCGACGAGTTCCGCTACCTCGAAGGCGAGGCGCAGCCGCACATCAGCCTGTGCGGGCGTGATTCGGTGCAAATCCACGAAAGGAGCCGACGGCTGGATCTGGCCACACTCGGCCGGCGGCTCCAACCGGCGGTGGAGGAGGTGCGCAGCAACGACTTCCTGCTGCGCTTCCGTGTGGCGCCGTACGAATTGACAGTATTTGCCGACGGCCGCGCCATCGTCAAGGGCACGCGCGATCCCCGGGTGGCACGCTCGCTCTACGCCCGCTATATCGGCGCGTAACCAGTCCGGGAAGCAATCCTGTTTTGGAGGAAGACCTGCCATGGAGTCGAGGCGCGTCCGCTTATTCGTTCCCATCCTTGTGCTGACCCTGGCGAGCATGGCTCGGGCGCAGGCGCGAAACCCCGCGGCCCAGCCGGACGCGCGGGTCGCCGAGCTTCGCGCCAAGCTCACCCGGCAGCTTCGCCAGATCGGCGGTGAGTTCGACGGCGTGCTGGGTATGGCTGTGAAAGACCTGACGAGCGGTGAAATGTTTGAGGCCAACGCCGACACTCTGTTCCCCCAGGCCAGCTCGATCAAACTCCCCATTCTCATCGCGCTCTACCAGCAAGCCCAGGCCGACGGCTTGCGCCTCCGAGAACGGATCGAAGTCAAGCGTGCGCAGATGGTCGGCGGCAGCGGGGTGGTACAACACTTCGGCGACGCCACTTCGGCTCTCTCGCTCGGCGATCTGGCCGTGCTCATGATCGTGCTTTCGGATAACACCGCCACAAACGTGCTGATTGATCGCCTCGGTATGGATAAGGTCAACGACTTCTTAAAGCGTCAAGGACTCACCGAAACGCACTTGCAGCGCAGGATGATGGATCTCGAGGCGCAGCGCGCCGGCCGCGAAAACCTCTCCACGCCGCGCGAGATGGTCGCACTCCTCGAACAGCTTTACCAGGGCAAGCTGCTCGATCCGGCGCACACCGCCGCGGTGCTGGAGATTCTGAAATACCGCAAGAGCACTCCTCTCCGGCGCGGCTTGCCGGAAAACGTCGAGTTGGCGGACAAGCCGGGCGAGCTCGAAGGGGTGCGCTGTGATTCGGGAGTCGTCTTGTTGGCGGGCCGGCCGTACGCGATTGCGGTGATGACCACCTACGTGAAGGAGAACGAATCAGCGGAGCGCGCCATCAGCGAGATCTCGCGGCTGGCCTTTGGTTATTTCGAAAGGCTCACGCGCTCGAATCCCGAAGGTGCACGTCGGCCATAAGCAGGATGCCGCGGACGACCCCTCACCGCCCGAGGCACTAGCGGGCCACACCCCGCGTGGGTGGATGGCGCAGCGAGGCGCGATCGAGATTCTCGCGCAAGTTGATCAGCGTAAGGAACGTGCTCAGGACGCGGCCCTTCATTTCGTTGGACAGGTGCAAGCCGCTGGTGGCAACACGCGCAAGCATCTCGCCGTGGTCGGCGATATAGTGGATGATCTCCAGCTGGCGCGCGTGGCTGGCATTGCCGAGCACGGTTTCGTGGCGCATGTCGGAGCAAGCCTGTTCCACACCCATGGTGAAGTGCAGGACACAGAGATGCTCCGAATCGAGCTCAGAGGGCACTTCGCCCTTGCAACCGGGTATGCTACAAGGACTAGGCATAGGCACCGTGGCCGCCGGGAAGTTCGAAGCTCACTGCTAACAGTTAACACCGGCCTTCCAGAAAATCTACCTTCCCGCTGCCCTTCGACACCTATCTGCAACTCCGCATGCACCACGGCTGCACGGCTGTGCGTCTGTTCCCCCGCGGCCCAGCCTGTGCTAGACTAGCGCGGCAAGAGCAGGTGATCGACTCGTGCCATCTATCCTGAATGAGGCGTTGTCATGTCCGGGCACTCCAAATGGGCCACCATCAAGCATAAGAAGGCGGCCACCGACGCCAGACGCGGCAAGATCTTCACCAAACTGATCCGCGAAATCACCATTGCCGCGCGCGTGGGTGGCGGTGACCCGGATTCGAACCCTCGCCTGCGCACCGCCGTCGCCGCAGCGAAGGCCGAGAATATGCCCAACGAGAACGTCGTGCGGGCGGTCCAGCGCGGCACCGGGCAGCTTGAGGGAGAGCAGTTCGAGGAGGTCTATTTCGAGGGGTATGGTCCCGGAGGCGTAGGGATGCTGGTGCAGGTGGTCACCACGAATCGCAACCGCGTGGTGAGTGAAATCCGCCACCTGCTCAGCAAGCACGGCGGGAACCTGGCCGAAGCGGGGAGCGTCGGATGGATGTTTCACCGCAAGGGTCAGATCGTGGTGCCCAAAGAACAGACCACGGAAGAAAAACTGATGGGTATCGTGCTCGACGCCGGCGCCGAAGATTTGCGCGACGACGGGTCATCCTGGGAAGTGGTCACGCCGCCAGAGGCGTTTGAGACCGTGCGCGACGCTCTGGCCGCCGCGGGCATCAAACTCGCGACAGCCGAGCTGGCCATGCTGCCGCAGAACTATGTCAAGCTCACCGGAGCCGCAGCGCAGCAGATGTTGAAATTGGTTGAGGCCCTCGAGGACCACGACGACGTTCAGCACGTCTATGCCAATTTCGACATTGATGAGAAAGAGATCCAAGCCGCGGTGGCAGCCAACTAAATTAGTCGCCTCCCCGCCTGCGCCGCCCCGCGCGGGCCAGCACATCCGCCGGCCCAAAAAAACAGTGGCGAGAGGTTTTTGACCCAACGTAAACTGGCGCTCGGCTATGGGCACCTGCGGGAAGAGTTCGCCTCAGCGTCAACCGGGAAGAATCTGCGTGCTGGGCGTGGATCCGGCCGCCGCCGGGCCGACCGGCTACGGCGTGGTAGAAAGCGACGGCCGCGATTGCCACATGCTGAGCTTCGGCACGCTGGCCGCCTCGACGAAACTGGCCATTCCGGCGCGCTTATGCGAAATTCACCGGCTTCTCGTGCAGCTGCTCAAGCAGTTTTCTCCCGACGCCATGGCGGTCGAATCGGTCTTCGCCGCTCTGAACATGAAAACGGCTCTCGTACTCGCGGAGGTGCGCGGCGTGGTCCTGCTGGCCGCGGCCGAGCAGAACATCCCGGTGCACAGCTATGCCCCGCGCGAAGTGAAGGCGAGCGTAGCGGGCTACGGCCACGCCACCAAGCAGCAGATGCAGTTGATGGTGCGTGCCATATTGGGAATGAGCGTGACGCCGGAGCCCTCCGATGCTGCTGACGCCCTGGCCGTGGCCCTCTGCCACATCTATTCGGCGCCAGGGCGCCTGCGCTTGGCTCAGGCCATTGCTCCGGCGCTGGTTCAGCCAGTGCCCGACGGAACCAGTGTGCGCGGCCGCTCGACCGGAGTCCGCCGGCCAGTCACGACCCGATGAGTCCGCGCCTGGTACCCAGCTTTTCAGGACCCCTCGGTTTCCTCCTTTTGCTTCTCCTGCTGCCAGCTTTAACTGCCGAGGAGGCCACGATCATCTATCGTCGAGTTTTCAAGGCCAGCAATCCCGAGTTCATCGAGATCAAGGTCGGTGAAAAGGGCACCGCCACCTTTGATATCCGCCAGCTTGAGGACCCGCCGGGAGCGCAGCCGTTCGAAATGGGCCCCGCCCTGCGGGCCAAGATCTTCGAACTGGCCGGACAGCTCAACGATTTTCGCAATCTCCAACTCGACATCCGCCGGCGCATCGCCAATCTGGGCGAGAAGACCTTCCGCTACGAGCGCGGTGCCGAGGCCCACGAAGCACGCTTCAACTACACGCTGAACTCGACGGCCAATCAGCTCGTGCAGATCTTCGAGGGCCTGGCGCGCCAGCAGGAACATCTCGTTCTGCTCCAACGGCGGATGCGCTACGATCGTCTGGGCATAAACGAGGCCCTGCTCCAACTCGAATCGGATTTGAACCGCAAACTTCTGCCCGAGCCTGAGCGCCTGTTGCCTGTCCTCGAACAGATTGCCAACGACTCGCGCTTCGTTGACATCGCCCGGCAGCGCGCCCGCGCCCTCGCCGAACGCACCCGTAACCCCAGGGAACACTGAGCCAAACGAGGCCCGGCGCCCGAGTGCTGGGGGGTCGAGAGCGAGTTTCGCTTGACGGCACCCCCCAGGGGGTGGAGGATGGAAAGCGCAACTCAGCTGCCCCGGGGAACATCTAAGCTAGTGTAAAGCTCACGCGTTTGGTCTCGGCCATGTCTCAGCGCAACACAGGATTGGTACTAGCCGTGGTGGGCCTGGCGGGACTGTGCCTACTGCCGCTAGCTGCGGTTGCTTACGATTACAGCTACGCCCGCGTCGTGCGACTGAGCCTGGTCGAAGGCGACGTTCAGGTGGCTCGGCCCGACCAGCAGGGCTGGGAACAGGCCGTTGCCAACCTACCCATCCAGCAAGGCTTCAGCATGGCCACCGGCGGCGGCCGCGCGGAAGTTGAGTTTGAAAGCGGAGCCACGGCGCGGATCGCCGAAAACTCCGTCCTCGAATTCACTGAGTTGGCCCTCTCGAACGGCGCCCGCATCAGCAAGCTCACCTTGACCCAGGGGGTGGGCACGTTTTACGCCAACCTGGCGCACGAAGACTCCTTCGTTGTCCGGACGCCGCAGCTCGAAGTGGCCATTGCCTCTAACGCGCGGTTCCGGCTGGACGTCTATGACGACGTCACCACGGTAAGTGTGCTAAAGGGTGAGGTCGAAGTTGACTCCGCCGCGGGCACCAATCGCGTCACCAAGGGCTACACCCTGAGTTACCGCGGGAGCGATGCCGGGAGCGTCTCCATCGGGCGCAACGCCGAGCCCGACTCTTGGGATCGCTGGGTGGCGGAGCGCGATGAACAGGTGCGCGCGGGAAGCACGGCTTCTCAGCACTACGTGGACACGCAATATAGCTACGGAGTCTCCGACCTCTCAAGTTATGGCAGCTGGTATTCGCTCGCTGGCTATGGGAACTGCTGGCAGCCCTATGGCCTGGGTTACAACTGGTCTCCTTACTCGTACGGCCGCTGGGCCTTCTTCCCGGGCCTTGGCTGGACCTGGATCAGCTTCGAGCGCTGGGGCTGGTTACCCTATCACTTCGGCAGCTGGGTCTTCTCGCCGACCTTAGGGTGGTTGTGGGTTCCCGGCAGGTTCAGACACTGGCAGCCCGCCGCGGTCTCTTGGGTGCGCGTCGGCAACCGTGTGGGTTGGGTGCCGCTCGCGCCGCAGGATCGTCCGGGCCAGACACCGGCGAATCTCCAGCGTGGCTTCGTTTCCGTGGGGCCGAGTCAGGGCGTCAGCACGCCGACGCACCTGCGCGTGCCGCTGGACCCACGTGAGCAGGCTCAAGTGCTGTCGACACCGCCAGCGGAGCTTGTGGCCAGCATGAGGACGAGCACGACCGTACGTACCGGCCCGCCTCCCGCAGCGCGGCCAGAAGTGAGCAAAGGGACACGGACGATTATCTTTGATCCGCGCACGCACACCTACGTGAATGGCCCGAGCCGACCGGGGCACTCCGATAGCAAGGCGGGCGACGCACGCATGGGAAACGAAGCCATCCCGCCACAACGCGGCTTTACCGTGACTTCGCCGCAGTCGCCGGGTGCACAACCGACTGCGCCGCCTCTCAGCACGCCGACCCGACCGGCGCGCCCCGATGGCAAGGCGGGCGACGCACGCATGGGAAGCGAAGCCATCCCACCGCAGCGTCGCGGCTTTACCGTGACCCCGCCACAGTCGCCGGGTGCGCAGCCGACTGCGCCGTCCCCCACTAAGCCGACCCGACCGGCGC
>DATFXF010000098.1:0-14759 GCA_035258565.1 Candidatus Acidiferrales bacterium | reverse complement strand
GGTACTCGGGGGATCGACCCATGCGGGTTCTCCGAGAACGCGGATCGCTTTCCGAGCACTCCACAATGCGGCCGGCGCCGACTGAGTCCCCGAGGGGTGGACATGCCCGCAATGCTCGAGCGCATCGAGAAGACGCTGCGGGGTGAGCTGCCACCCCCGCCCATCGCCACCCTGCTAGGTTTTCGCCTCCTCTCCGCAGCGCCCGGCGAGGCGGTGGTCGAACTGGAGGTCGACGAACGCTACGCGAATCCTATGGGCACGCTGCACGGCGGCGTGCTTTGTGACATTGCCGATGCCGCCATAGGCATTCGCCTACGCCTGCGCGCTCGAGGAAGATGAAACCTTCACTACGCTCGAGCTGAAGATCAGCTACTTGCGGCCGGTGTGGAAGGCGCGGCTCAAAGCTGTGGGTCGCGTGGTGAAGCAAGGTCGCACGATCGGTTACGTCGAGTGCGAAGTGACCGACGAAAAGGGCCGAGGGATCGGGCGCGCTGCCTGTACCTGCATGACGCTGCGCGGTGAGCAAGCCCGCGGCCGCTAAGAAGATAGAGTCGCGACAAAAGACCCTCCCTCTCCCCTGCGCGATGCGCTCTCTCGTGACAGAGATTTCTTTGCTCGAGCCGGGAGAACAGCCCTCTGTCAAGCCGGATCAGAGCAGGATCAGAGCTGCTTCAGTAGTCTTGCGCGGAGCTCCTGTTGGAGTTCGGCGCCGAGCTTGGCGCCGCGCGCGGTGAGGTAGAAGACGTCGATCGCTTTCTGTCCTTCCGTGTCGATCAGTGCAACTTCGATGTTGCACCCCAAGTCAGAGATCACGGAGCTAGCCTGATAGAGCAAGCCCGGGCGGTCGTGGGTGATGAGCTCAAGCAGTGTACTGTGCGAGGAGCACGAATCATCGAGGTGGACCTGCGTGAAAATCTGGACCTTCGGCACCGGGAGCGTCTGGGGATTCATGCGGCCGCGGAGGAGCGTCTCAAGGCTTGCCTCTCCACTGAGGATGGCAGCCAGCGAGCGTTGGAAGCGCTCGATTTCCGGCGGGTTGAGCTCGAGCGTGCGAAACAAATCCACAAACTCGAACGTGTCCAGCACAACTCCGGCCGCATTCGCAAAGGCCTCCGCCTTGACGATATTCATCCCCCAGGCAGTCAGCGTGCCGGCAATCATCGCGAACAGGCGTGGCCGGTCAGTAGTGAGCAGTGTGAGTGCGTAGAGGTGCCGGCGTTGCTTGAGCTCCATCCGGACAGGATGGGCGCGCAATTGGCGGGCCAGTAGATAGTGCGCTCGCACTTCCGCAGCGGAGTGGGTGGCCAGATACCGCCTCGGAAATCCATCGAGAAAGGTGTTCAATTCCTTCCGGCTTGTCTTTCCCGTCAGGGTCTTAAGAATTTCCTCCACCTCCGCGCTCTCCCCCGTGGCACGGAAACGCTCCTCATCGATATTCCGCGCGAGGCGGTTGGCCGTGGCGGCGTAAAGCTGCCAGAGCATCTCCGCCTTCCAGGGCGTTAGCGCTTCGGGATGGACAGCTCGAATATCTGCGTAGGTGAACAGGCAGAGAAGTTTGAGACGCTCGGGCGTGCCGACTTGCTGGGCGAAGGCGTGAATCGTTTCAGAATCAAAGATGTCCCGGCGGTGCAGGGTCCGAGACATTTCCAGGTGCTGGGCGACCAGAAAGTGGACGGTATCGCCCTCGGCCGATTCGAGCGCGAGGCGTTTGATGACGTCCCCCAGCGCGCTCAGGCTACCCTGGACATGCTCCGCCGCGGGCATGCCCTTGCCAACGTCATGGAACAGCACTGCGAGGAAGAGCAATTCGGGTTGTTCGAGTTCAGCGAAGAGCTCAGAAAATCTTCGCTCCCAGCCGGTCTCCGGCCGGCGCAAACGGTGCAGGTTTTCAATCGCCGTGAAGGTGTGCTCGTCGACCGTATAGCGATGGTAGAAATCGCGCACGACCAGGGCGTCGATGGCACAGAATTCCGGAAACAGAAACGTAAGCAGGCCCAAGCGGTGCATGGCCCGCAGGGCATCGGCCGCGGCAGGCAAGACGAGGATGGGCCGGAAGCAGGCCCACAGGTCCACGAGCGTGGCCCCACCCTTCGGGAGCCCTCCGAGGGCTTCCACGACGCCGCGCTCGGCTTGCTGGCTGAGCGCGAGACCGTGCCGGGCCATGAACTCAAACAGCCCCAGCAGAATGGCCGGGTCTCGGAGCGCAGCAGGTTGGCGCAGAAAGATCCGCCCGTGCACGACGAAAAAATCGGAGCTGGAGACACGCGATCTCCACTCCTCAAAGGCCTGGTAGAGCGACGAGCGCGCCTGGAGCGCTTCATCGAGGAGTTCGACGGCTCGCTGCTGCACCGCGCGCGCGTGGCGGAAATAATTCCGCATCCACTCCTCGGCGGCGAGGGCCTGGCCTGGCTCGCCCCCAATGCCTCGGGCGGCGGCCTCGGTCTGCAGCTCATAGGTCAAGACGTTGTCGTCGCGGCCCTGACGGTAATGCAGAAAACAACGGGCGGCCGCCAGAAACTCGAGCGCGCGCTCGCACTCCTTCTCGAGCGCCGGCCGCGGCGGGCTCTCGGAGCGCGCGGGCGAGAGTTGCTTCGGGAGTTCCGCGATCCATGCGAGCCAGCACGCAAGTTGGTAGTCCCGCAGCCCGCCCGGGGCATCTTTCAGATTGGGTTCCAGGTGAAAGATTGTATGGCCGTGCTTCGCGTGGCGCTGCCGCGTCAAGCCAGCAAGCGTGCGAACGAGCTGCTGGCGTTCGCGGAGGATCATCGACGGGATCACTTCGTTGCGCAAACGGGCGAATAGCCTCTCCTGGCCGATGAGGTAGCGCGCATCGAGCAGCGCGATACTGAATTCCGGATTCTCCGAGTGAAGTGTCTCGCACTCCTCGAGCGTGCGCGCGGTCTGGCCGGCACGGAGCCCGAGGTCCCACAGGGATTGATAGATCTCGGCCGCTACGTGCTTGTAGGCTGCCTCGGTTCGGCTGTTCTCGAAAAGAAAGAGGAGATCAATGTCGGAATAGGGAAATAGCAGGCGCCGGCCGTACCCCCCGAGCGCCACCAGGCAAACGCCATCGCTTGCGCTCGCGCCGCCGGGAAGCCGCTCGCGGCAGAGCCGGCTGAGAACGTGGTCCAACAAGAGGGAACGTTCCCTGAGTGCGGCCAGGCCATCGCCGCTGGCTTCGAATCGCTGGCGAATCGCCTCCTCTTCCGAGGCGCAAAATCCCCCCAGCGCAGAAGCTTTGAGGGGTGTGGACATCGGCGTGCCCGGATGTGGCTAGAGGACGCTCTCTCCGCGCTCCTCGTTGCGGATGCGGATGGCCTCCTCCACTTTGGAGAGGAAGATTTTCCCGTCGCCGATCTTGCCAGTCTTCGCCGCCTTGAGAATCGTCTCGACTGCCGCATGCACGCGGTCATCCGGGAGGACCATTTCGATCTTGATCTTAGGCAGCAGGTCCACCGTGTACTCCCTTCCGCGGTAGACCTCCGTGTGTCCCTTCTGCCGGCCATGGCCCCGCACTTCGGAGACCGTCATCCCCTCGACCCCGATTTCCCGGAGGGCCTCCTTTACGGATTCAAACCTCGAGGGCTGAACGATGGCCTCAACTTTGGTCATGGCGCGTTGTTCCCGGCGAGCTTGTGAAAACTCCTCGCCCTCTCGAGCTCAAAAAAAAACGACCCTCTGGCGACGGCCTTCTCTGGGCATTGTGCCGGTCATACTTCCAGGTTGTATCCTTCCTCGCCGTGCTGCGAGAGATCCAAGCCCTGAATCTCGTGCTCCTCCGGCACGCGCAACCCCATCAATAGATCAACCACCTTCAGGATGACCAGGCTGCCGACGATGGCGAGCGTCCAAGCGATCGCGACGCCGATGAGTTGATTCAGCAGTTGGTGCGCATTGCCATCGACAAGCCCCACGGCCAAGGCGTTTCCCGAACCATCCCGGAAGATCGGATTGATGGCCTTCGCGGCGAAGACTCCCGTCAGCATCGCCCCGACGGTGCCGCCGACTCCGTGCACGCCGAACGCATCGAGCGAATCGTCGTATCCGAACCGTGCCTTCACCCGGGTCACGGCGAGGTAGCAGAAAACCCCGGCCGCCAGCCCGATGCTCAGCGCCGACATCGGACCGACAAAGCCCGCCGCCGGCGTGATGGCGACCAGTCCGGCGACCGCTCCTGAAATCGCGCCGAGCGCGCTGGGCTTGCCGTTGCGAAGCCACTCGGCCCCGCCCCAGCCCAGCACGCCGGCGGCCGCGCCGAAATGCGTGGCCACAAACGCGCTCGTCGCCAAGCTACCGGCGGCCAGCGCGCTTCCGGCGTTGAAGCCGAACCAACCCACCCAGAGCAGGCAAGCTCCGATGAAGCTCAGCACAACACTGTGCGGCGGCATCGGCACCTGCGGGTACCCCAAGCGCTTGCCGAGATAGAGCGCTGAGACAAGGGCGGAGAGGCCCGAGGTGATATGCACTACCGTCCCGCCAGCAAAATCAAGCGTCGGGAACACACCGCCGAGCGAGGCGTTGAGCAGGCCGCCTTGGCCCCACACCATATGCGCCATGGGAGAGTAAACGAACAGCGACCACAGAGCCATGAACAACACCAGGGCGCTGAACTTCATACGCTCCGCAAAGGCGCCGGTGATCAGCGCCGGAGTGATGATCGCAAACATGAGCTGGAAGACCATGAAGGTCTGGTGCGGAATTGTCGCCGCGTATTCCGCCGCTGGCTGCCCGCCCACACCGCGCAAGAAGAAATAGCTGAACCCGCCGAAAAACCGGTTTCCTTGGGCGAAACACAAGCTGTACCCGACCAGCGCCCATAGGATGCTGACCAACGCCATCAGGACGAAGCTCTGCATCATCGTGGCCAGCACGTTTTTCTTGCGCACTAGCCCACCATAGAACAGAGCCAACCCCGGCCCGGTCATCATCAGGACCAGCGCCGAGCACACCAGCATCCAGGCGTTGTCCCCTGCGCTCATAATTCTCTCCGTCGCGCCTCAGGCCTCCCGCTGTGCCCTCCCGTCCCACCGGCATTATAGGCCGTCTCCGGCAAGCGGAGGGCATTCAAACCTTTTATGGAACGCATAGGGCGGTGCGTGATCGTCTGCTTGGTGCGTGGAGCACAAAAGGAGGCCGGTCAACTCCCCGGTTGAGAGGGGCACCCTACCAGCCCCGGCTACGAGGTGCTGCGGACGTTCATCTCTTCTGCTGGCTCGCCGCCGGCCATGCCCTGCGCGATGATCAGTTGCTGCACCTCGCCGCGGAGTCTGGGCAGGCGCAGGGCAAACAGCCCCGAACCAACAAGCCCCATCGCACCACCGATCGCCACAGCGAACGGCGCGCCAAGCTTGTGTGCCACAGCCCCAGCGAAGAGGGCGCCCAGCGGTGCCACACCCATGAACATCATCGAGTAGGCAGCCATCACGCGGCCGCGCAGCCGGTCGGGCACCATGGCCTGGATCAACGTGTTCGATGTGGCCATTTGCAGCATCATCGAGAAGCCAGCCGAGAGCAGCGCGACCATAGAAAGCGCAAACGTGCGCGAGAAGGCAAACACGATGAGGCTCGCGCCAAAGCCCGCCGCGGAGAGCGTCACCACGCGCCCCAGCCCCCGCAGACCCGAGCGCGCGGCCAAAGCCAGGCCACCCGCGAGCGCGCCCACGCCGGTCGCGCCCATCAGCAACCCATAGCCCTTGGCGCCGCCGTGCAGAATCTGGTCGGCAAAGATGGGCATCAGCACCGTATACGGCAGAGCCAAGAGGCTCATCATTCCGACCAGGAGCAGCAGCGCAAGAATGGGCGCGGTGTTGCGCACGAAGCGAAAGCCCTCGAGGATGTGTTCGAGTGGTGAGCTGGTGAGATCCACCTCTGGCGGGCGGTCCAATTTCATCGCCAGCAGCCCAGCGATCACCGCAATGTAACTGATTCCGTTGGCGAAAAAGCACCAACCCTCGCCGATACTGGCCACCAGGAGTCCGGCCACCGCCGGGCCGATCACGCGCGCGCCGTTGAACATCGAGGAATTGAGCGCGATGGCGTTCATCAGGTCTTCCTTGCCAACCATGTCCACTAGAAAGGCCTGCCGCGCGGGAATGTCGAAGGAGTTCACTACACCGAGCAATGCCGCCAGAACCACGACGTGCCACACGCGCACGAGTCCGGCCAGCGTCAGCACGGCTAGGATAAGCGCCAGCATCATCGCCGAAGCCTGCGTGGCGATGACAATGCGGTGCCGGTTGTGTCGGTCCGCCACTACCCCGCCCAGCGGCGCCAACAAGAACACCGGAATCTGCCCCGCGAATCCCACCGTACCCAGCAGCAGTGACGATCCGGTTAGGCGATAGACGAGCCACGACTGCGCCACCATTTGCATCCAGGTGCCGATCAGGGAGATGAGCTGCCCGCTGAAGAAGAGCTGAAAATTCCGATGACGCAGCGCGCGCAACATCGTCGGCACGCGAGTCTTGCCGTGACCCTTTGGGGGCGCCCTCCTTGGCGCGGGGCTCGCGTCGTGCCGCTCAGATTGGTCACCTGGGTTCATGTTCGTCCGCTTGGGGCCGAAGCTGCTATTGTACGGCTCGCTCAGGACCCCCCTGGTCTCGATTTTGTCCGGCGCCAAGAAATTCCAGAGTCAATACACAGGGGCGCGGGGGGGCACTCGAGAATCGAGAACCCTACCTGCCGCGAGGGGGAACGCCCTACCCGCTTAACTCTTTTTCCTAAGGCCGACCACGACGAGGACGACACCGCCGGCGATTCCCAGGCCCGCCACAAGGGGCGGGACCTCGATAACTTTTCTCGTCTCGATGGTGGTCTCCATGGGCCCAACGCGGACGACGTCCCGTTCGGTGCGAGTGGGGATGCCCTTGTAGGCCAGCGCGAGGATGCCCAGCACGATCAGGATCACTCCGAGAATCGCTGTCGCTTTCATGGGCGGGACCTCCTTTGCTCTCGGTTCGCTTCGCCGACATCAGCTCCGGCGAATGAAACTGATCAGGTAGAGCAGCACGACGGCGCCGACCACAGCCATGAGCAGGCGGGCCAATAGCCCGTAGGCGGCCAGCCCGATCAATCCGAACAGAAAGCTGCCGAGCAGGGAGCCGACAACGCCCACAATCAGATTGCCCAGGAACCCGAAACCGCGTCCCTTCATGATCTGGCCGGCGAGCCAGCCGGCCGCAATGCCGATGAGAAGAACCCATATCAGTTCGAACATCCGTGGATCTCCTCCAGATTACTGGACGGAAGAATCCTGCGACGGGCGTCCCAACGTTCCCTGGCCCAGGATCGAGCCACTGGCGCGCACTCTATCACAACAGTAGGCCTCCTCGAGAGGCGGACACTTTTCTCGGAGCGGTGGCCTACCCAAGGGACACCCCTGAGTCGCTTTAACCTAGAGCCTCAGGAAACGGGTTGGAGAGAACGGCTTAGTTGCGACCGCTGGCGACCTTGGCCGGGGTGTTTGCTCTCTTGCGGCGCCGGCTGCGCG
Source organism: Candidatus Acidiferrales bacterium (assembly GCA_035258565.1). Taxonomy (GTDB): domain Bacteria; phylum Acidobacteriota; class Terriglobia; order Acidiferrales; family UBA7541; genus DATFXF01. The sequence goes on along the minus strand of DATFXF010000098.1, from coordinate 7,270 downwards.
CCGGGGTGGGTGGAGCTTCGCCGACCAGCTCGGCCGTCATCAGGCTAGTGACAAACTTCTTCTTGCCATGCTGATCAAAATCAATTGTGGTGCGTTCGGGGTCGGACTCGGTGACTACTCCGAAGCCATATTGCTCGTGCTTGATGTACTGCCCTTCCGAGAGAACCTGCACAACCTCCTCCTTATTGACCACTCGCTTCGCCCACAGGCTGGAGAAGTGGGGTGGGCCGCCCCCAGGTTTCAGGACGGCCCGCCCGCAGTTGGCTAGAGGCTAACGACGTTCTCGGCCTGCAAGCCCTTGGGGCCCTTGCGGACCTCGAATTCAACCGCCTGCCCTTCGTTGAGGCTCTTATACCCCTCCGCCTGGATGGCGGAGAAGTGCACGAAGACATCCTCACCGGACTGGCGCTGGATGAACCCGTAACCCTTGCTGGCGTTGAACCACTTCACTGTTCCTTGTTCTTTCACTTCTTAAACCTCTTTTTGAGCTATTTGTGCCTCTCGTCCGCCTCCAGCCCGCAAAAAAAAGGCTGCAAGTTTGTGCTTGCAGCCCAGTTGAACGAGTCAAAAGGAAATACAAGAGCAACAAACGCAACACTATACTAGCATATCGCCGGTGGGTTGTGCAATAGAAATAGGCGCAGGTAAAAGAGTGTCCTTAACTATATAATCCACTCATTACAAAGAGATTGTTTCATTTCCGGGGCAAAACCTCGGGCGCCCAGAGAGCTTGGCATCAGGGTAGAGCGTCCGGGTACCTAAGCCCTGCTCCGCTCCGGGCCAGGAAGCTTATAATCGCCAATGCATGGCCCTTCCCCAACCAAAAGCCAGCTTCCAGCGTCTTTTCAATCGGCTCTCGCCGTCCTACGCCCGCTTCGTCTTCTCCCAACTGCGGGCCGAGACCCGTGCCCATGTCGCCTGGCTCCAGCCCCGTGCAAACGAACGCGTGCTTGACCTGGCTTGCGGGCCGGGCACGCTGGCTGTGGAACTGGCGCGCTACGGCTGCTCGGTCTATGCACTGGACTTGGCCGAGGGAATGATCACTGTGGCCCAGGTGGCCGCCCGGCAGCGGCGCCTTCGGGCCATCTACTTCGCTGTAGCCGACGCCGAGCAGCTCCCCTTACCCGGTGGCAGGTTCGACCTGGTCACCTGCGCCTTTTCCTTTCCCGTCTTCCCAACCGCTCGGAAGGCACTCGACGAGATTTGCCGGGTTACGCGCCCGCGCGGCCGCATCGCACTCGTCGAAGTGGTCGTGGCGGAAGATCCCGCCGAGCGAGAGGCCTGGGATCGGCTGGAACGATTGCGCTCCGGCGGTATCCCCACTCGTTTGCTCTCGCTGGCCGACTTGCTCGGGCTATCTCGACAGGCCGGGCTTTCGCTTGCCGATGCCCACGTTTTCGAGCGAAGTCGCCGGCTAGAAGACTGGCTTTGTGGGGCGGTGGTCGAAGGCGGCCCCTCGGCGCGGCGGCGCCTACGACAAGAGTTCCTCGAATCTGCCCGAGCCCATAGCTCCAGTTTCCATCTCGAGCAGCATCATGGCCATTGGTTCTACAGCGCGAAAGTGGCGCGGCTGCTGTGGAGAAAATAGCATAGCGCCATCTCCACCGGTTCGCCTCGACTTACCGGGACCCTGCGGCGTCAGCCGAGGACCGGATTCTCAACCTCTTGGAGGCCAGCCGGGGCTCGCGGGCATTCCTGTGCTAGAGTGCCCCTTCGGAGATAGAGGAGGAGGGAGGACAATGGGCACTCGGCGAATCTTCAATCTTCTCCCGACCGCGTTGGTACTGGCTGCTGGGATACCGCTCTTGGCTCAACAGCGCGAGGCCCCACCCTTGGCACCCCGAGAAGGCGACTTCGTGGTACGCGACTTCCACTTCAAGTCCGGCGAAACCCTGCCGGAGTTGAAGCTGCACTACCGGACACTCGGCGAGCCCGCGCGCGACTCGAAGGGCGTGGTGACCAATGCCGTCCTAATCCTGCATGGCACAGGAGGTTCGGGGCGGCAATTCCTTTCACCGCAGTTTGCCAGCGTGCTCTTTGGGCCCGAACAACTGCTCGACGCGCGCCGATATTTTATTATCCTGCCGGACTCGATCGGTCACGGGCATTCGAGCAAGCCAAGCGACGGCCTGCATGCACGCTTCCCGCACTATGAGTACGACGACATGGTTCGAGCGCAGCACCTGTTGCTCACCGAAGGCCTGCAGGTGACTCACTTGCGGCTGGTGGCGGGCACCTCCATGGGCTGCATGCACTCCTGGGTCTGGGGCGAGACCTATCCCGACTTCATGGATGCCCTGTTCCCCTTGGCCTGTCTGCCGGTCGAGATCGCCGGGCGCAATCGAATCGCGCGCAAAATGATCATGGACTCGATCCGCACGGATCCGGAATGGAAGAATGGCGAATATACTGCACAACCCCCCTGCCTTCGGGGTGCGCTCTACATCCTCATGCTCATGGGCAGGAGCCCGCTTCAGATGCAGAAGAACTATCCCAGTCGCGACGCAGCCGACAAATATTTGGACGAGTGGCTGGCGGGCCGCCTGGCCACGACCGACGCCAACGACCTGCTCTATCAGGTGAACGCCTCGCGGAACTATAACCCTTCACCCGCGCTCGAAAAGATCAAGGTGCCAGTCGTCTTCATCAACTCCGCCGACGACTTCATCAACCCGCCAGAACTCGGCATCGCCGAGCGGGAAATCAAGAAGGTCCCGCACGGCCGCTTTGTGCTTCTACCCATCACTGATCAGACGCGCGGCCATGGCACGCACACATTTGCCGCCGTCTGGAAGTCGTACTTGGCCGAGCTGCTCGAAGCCTCCGCACACTAAGAATGGCATGGGGAGAGAAGCGTGGATATCCACAAGGCAACGGCGAGCTACGAGAAGTGGATGATGGCGCGCACCACGCCGGTCGCCGCCGACCTCGCCTTCAAGCACAAGCAGATGGCCGAAGCAGTTTTCCCCTTCCTGCGCGCCACCTTCTACCGCTGGGTCCAGCTCTGGGAGGAAGTCTGCGCGGACCTGGCCGCCGCTCCGTCGGTCTTGGCCGTGGGTGACCTGCACGTCGAGAACTTTGGCACCTGGCGGGACTCAGAAGGTCGGCTCATCTGGGGCGTTAACGACTTCGATGAGGCTTACCCCGCGGCTTACACGATCGACTTGGTGCGTCTGGCCACCAGTGCGCGAATCGCCGCTCAGGAAGAGCACCTCTCGATCCGCCCCAAGGAAGCTTGCGAGGCGATTCTGGATGGATACACCAAAGGGCTCCGCTCGCGCGGGAAGCCGTTTGTTCTCAGCGAGCATCACATCTGGCTCCGCGAAATTGCCCTGAACGAGCTGCGCGATCCGGTCCTGTTCTGGAAGAAGACGGAGGCATGGGCCCCCGTACAAGGGAAAGTGCCAGCCGAGGCACGCCGGCTGCTCGAAGAGCAGCTGCCGGGGGGAATCGAGTACCGCTTGAAGCGGCGGGTGGCGGGCCTGGGCAGCTTGGGACACCAGCGATTGCTGGCGCTAGCCCAGTGGCGCGGCGGCTTCGTGGCGCGCGAGGCGAAGGCACTGCTGCCCTCGGCCTTTGTTTGGCAAGCGGGGCGCGCCAGAAACGAAACAATCCTGTACGAGAAGATTGTCACACGCTCCGTGCGCATGCAGGATCCCTTCGTCCACGTGAGTGGCGACTGGCTTGTGCGCCGGCTGGCACCCGATTGTTCGCGAATCGAGCTGTCCTCGCTGCCGAAAAAGCGCGATGAGGCTAGCCTCTTGCACGCCATGGGTTGGGAAACTGCCAACATACACCTGGGGAGCTCGAACGCTATTTCGGCAGTCGAAAGAGATCTGAAGAAGCGTCCGGCCCGATGGCTTCGCCAGGCCGCCAAGAAAATGAGCCAGGCGGTGACGCGGCAGTGGGAAGACTGGGTTAAAGGTTGAGAGTTCCGGCGGAAGACAAGCCCATACCCATCCCCATTTGACAAGAGCAGACTCGCGCTTGGGTCTCGAAGACGTCCTTGGCTTTCGAGAGATGTAAAAGCACTGTCGTACCGACGGGGAACGGATTCAAGGTGTCGATGTAGCATCCTTGGAAGCTCAGATCGGACGCTCGCGCCGAGAACCGGACCTCCGAGCGAGGCTCAACCACCTCCGCAGGGACCGAAATCAAGTGACCGCGGGCCAGCCGGCGTTCGCCATTCCTCGGCCGTAGGTCACCAGCTGATGGTGCCAAACCCTCCGCTTCTAGAAGCCGCAGGGCCACGCCCAAGCGGCCATCGGCCCGTTCCTCTATCCGGACAACCTCAGCCCTGTTTTCCCAGCCGCCGGAGCCCGCAGACGGCCGGTACGGGACGGTGACACGCAATGGCATTCCCTCATAGTAGCGTTTGGATGGGGTAATGAAGTACACGCCTTCGCGGGAAGCGTTCCGCGTGGCGCGAACTTCCTCGAAGGTTTCGTCCTCGAGGCGCACGCGCAGAGACAGGGAAACTTCGGCCCTCCGCTTCCGCCTCCGCTCACCCTTGCAGAGTGGGTCAAGCAGTTCAGCCACCGGGGTCGTGGGGGTGTGACTCATCGGGGGGTCGTTCTCCTCTCGAGTTTTCGCTTGTCCTCTTGCGCCCTGCAGTTTACAGACCGACCCCCTGGGCCTCCATAGAGCGCCATACCATGCTGAGCGTACAGAAGATTGTGCTCCGCCGCTGTTTTTCCGATACCGCCTTACCCCCATACACCCATACCCAGGCAAGGCTTGCGCCTCGGCGACAAATCTAGTAGCTTCCCGATGGTCCCCATGGATTATGTCGAACCCGACGATTTGCGTCCTCTCGGCTCACCCGATGGCCTTAACAGAATTCCAACGCCAACTCTCTCGCTCGGGCTATCGTCTCTCATTCCGTCAACTGGATCTTACCCTTGTACTCGACGCGAGTCGGCTTTCTGTACCGCGCGCCTCCATCTATGTCGTGGACTCCGTGGGCCCGCGGCTCGCCACCGAATCTCTCATCGCGACCATCCTCGCTCGGTTCCCCACTGCGCGATTGTTGTTGGTGGCTGAGAAATTCAATGAGCGGCAAGCCTTCGCCGCGCTTCGGCTGGGCGTCAGAGGGCTGATCACCTACTCGGAAGCAGGGAAGCAGTTACGCCAGGCCCTGCCCTCGGTAGGTGCTGGGGGCTTCTGGGTACCTCGGTCCATCCTATCCCGCTTCTTGGATTCGGTCCTCGGCGAGGAGCGACGCCGCTCCCCGCACAGCGGCGCACCCGCCCGTCTCAGCATGCGCGAACAGCAGGTTTTCGATGACGTGCTGAAAGGCCTTTCCAACAAGGAGATTGCCAACAACCTGCATATTTCTGAGCGAACTGTGAAATTCTTCGTTTCGAGCCTTCTGAAAAAGTTCGATGTTCAGCGACGGGCAGACCTGATCTTGCTTTTCTATCAACGCCGAATGGCCGTTGCTTGACAGATGCTGGAGGCTTTGAACAGCTTGCGCTTCGGAGTGGCCCAGAGAAATGCGAATATCGCCAACCGTTGGTGGGGTCAGAAACACTGTCGGCCCTTGGACAAGGATAAGGAGTGATACCATACCCGCAGGTCGTCGCTGATCAATCCACGCTTAGGTGAACTGCGATGGTAGTTTCATCAGGAGAGAAGAACCGAGGTATCTGTTTGGGCAAAGCCAAACCAGAAACTCCAGATACGGCTGAGGACCCAAACCTACCATCCCTTCCTATGTCCCCCGCGGTAGCATCTGGCGAGCGGCGCAACCGCCCAAGGCGAGTCGTGGGCTCGCTCGTTCGCGTTAACCTGGGCCCGGAAGCTGGCGGATTTCTCTCCGATCTGAGCGAAGATGGATTGGCCATTGCCCTGTTTGGTGGCACGGTGCGCGACCAGGTGGTTCGGCTCGGTTTTGCTCTTCCGGATACTGGCTATCCCATCGAAGCGCTCGGTCAGATTTCCTGGCGAGACGAATTGGCGCGCAGAGCAGGGGTGAAGTTCGTGGATATACCTGCGGCGTCCCGCCAAAGGATACGGGACTGGATTCTCGCTCACGAAGGCTCTAAAGCAGACACCGCCACCCGGCCCGAGGCGAAGGAAGCCAGACAAATTGGAGGATTAACAACCCAGGGCAAGAGGGAAGCGATCTTCACGAGCGATGAGCTGCTGGCAGACCTACGAGCCGCTTTTGCTCAAGCCAAGACGTGGCCCGAGCCCAAGCCGAGCAAGCAGGCCGTCGGCTGGTCAGGAATTCTGAGAGGCCTGCCGCCGATTCGGCTTACGCGCGGGCTTATCGCAGTGCTGGGCACTGTTTCCATCCTGGGTTTCTTGTTGGTGTACCCGCACTCTCTGGTGCGCACTACGCCAGCCACGAACAAAGAGCCAGCTCCCGCCAGTAAAGATTTAGAGGCATCTGCGGCGGTGCGGCCCGCCACATCGAAGAACAAACTGCCCACCGATATTCCGTTGATTCCGCGCGGTGCGATCCTGTTGCAAGTGGCGGCGCTGCCTGGCGAGCAAGAGGCACTGGCACTGGCCGAGACCTTGCAGCAAAGGCAGTTTCCTGCATTTGTGCGCATACACCGTGCCGACCATTATTACCGCGTGCAGGTTGGCCCGTATGCAGATACCGAATCAGCCCGCTTAGCAAAACGCAGGCTAGAAAAAGACGGATTTAAGGCCATCATCAAGCGCTGAGGGTCTGACCTCACCCCTTGGTGTCGCCATCCCTACTCTCGCCCTTCACCGACTTTTGCTCGCGGCACAGCTAGCTTAGCTAAAGGCTGTTGCAAAACGCTGGGGTTAACCCCTTGAGCCCTGTGAGCGGTTGAGGCGCGGACGTGGCGGATCTGAAGGGCGTTGTTCCGGAGAGTTTCCAAAGAAAATAGTCTATCCTTTCAACTCTTCTCTTGACATCCTTCGACCTGCTCGACCCCGTGGACCGGTTGCTCGACGATCCCGCCCTGGTGGAGCTGGTCCGCCAGTGTCTGGCCGCCCGACGTCCCGGTTCGACGCGCACCGGGCGCCCCAGCATCGCGCCGGACCGTCTGCTGCGCTGCTGCGTGATCAAGCACCTGAAGGGATGGAGCTTTCGAGAACTGGAACGGCAGGTGCGCAGCAATCTGATCTACCGGCGGTTTACGCACTTCGATGCCGAGGCTACGCCCGATTTCACCACGTTCAGCCGGACCTTTGCGCTGCTGAGTCCGGCCGTTGCCGCGCAGATCCATCAACGGGTGGTGGGCCTGGCGCGAGAGCAGGGCGTGGCCCAAGGGCGCAAGCTGCGCAC
>DATFXF010000097.1:0-7541 GCA_035258565.1 Candidatus Acidiferrales bacterium | reverse complement strand
GGCTCGCAGGTCGTGTACATCTCGCAGCCGCTGAGCTGGAAATTTCCGAGGGCCCTCGAGGCCTCGCGGATGGCCACCATTTCGGCGTGCGCGGTTGGGTCGTTTGTGGAGGTCACCAGGTTGGTACCCTGGGCAATAATTTTGCCGTCTTTGACCACCAACGCTGCGAATGGCCCGCCGCGACCCAAGCGGACATTCTCGATGGACAGCTCAATGGCCTTGGACATGAAAGCGTTTTGCATGGTCTCTATTCTCGGGCGCGATCGAGGAGATCGGCCAGGAGCGCCGACGTGGTGTTTCCGGCTTCAAAACCCCATGATGTTGTAGCCGCAATCGACATAGATCACCTCGCCGGTGACCCCCGAGCTCGCCTCGGAGGCAAGGAACACGGCGGTCTCGGCCACTTCGTTGACGTCCACATTGCGCCCGAGCGGAGCGCGCTCGCTGTGGGCCTTCAGCATGTCGCTGAGGCCCGCGATGCCTCGCGCCGCCAAGGTCTTGATCGGCCCGGCGGAGATGGCGTTGACGCGCACGCGCCGGCGGCCCAGGTCGTGCGCCAGATAACGCACCGTGGCCTCGAGCGCCGCTTTGGCCACGCCCATCACGTTGTAGTGGGGCACCACCTTTTCCGACCCGTAGTAGGTCATGGTGATCACGCTGCCGCCGTCGGACATGAGCGGCGCAGCAGCACGGGTCAGCGCGATCAGCGAATAGACGCTCACATCATGCGCGATGCGAAAGCCTTCCCGCGTGGTGCTGAGGAACTCGCCTCTCAGCTCGTCGGCGGGAGCGAAGGCGATGCTGTGCACGAGGATGTGCAGCTTTTCGTAGCGGGTTTTGAGCTCGGCGAACAGCCGGTCAATCTCTTCGTCCTTCGAGACGTCGCATTGAAATGCTTCCGCACCCGGAAGAGCGGTAATGAGATCCTTGGCCTCCTCCGCCAGGCGCTCGTTCTGGTAGGTGATGGCCAGACGCGCGCTTGCGGCCTGAAGCCGCTGGGCGATGGCCCAGGCGATGCTGCGCTTATTGGCCACGCCGAAGACAACAGCCGTGCGTCCTTCGAGGTTGATCATCGTGTGCGCCGCTCCACGCTTGCCGAATCGTACTGAGGCAGAGAGGATAGCAGCCTGCCGGCCTGGTTGTCTCTGTGGATGTCGGCGGCCTGTCCCAAAGCCGTTCGCGTGGGCGAGTCCGGAGCGGCGTACTCGGGGTTCGCTGCCCCTGCTTCCTGACAACCCGCTTGAGCACTCTTAACCTCTCGCGCAAACTTGCCTGGTCTCGACCCAGTGCAAGAGGCAGGAGCAGCAAATCTTGAACTCCCAGCCCAGTGGTCTCGGCGCTGCTTACTTCCTTCCGAAATGGAATCGCAAGAGGCCGCTAGCGTATCCGCTCGCCTGCACGATCGTACTGGCCCTGCTCGCCCGGCCTGCTCTCCTTGCGGGCGCAAGAGCAGGGGAAGACACAGGTGCTCGAGGACGAAAAACCAGTGGGACGACCGCACGCGCTGGTGGCTGATAAAAGAGGCGCCAAGGTGACTGCAACAGATCACGCAGAAGTGGTCTGGGGCCCTGACCCAGAAGGGGCTCGCGGGTGCCGGTGGCCTAGGTATCCTGAAGCGGAGTTTCTGGTGCGCGGTTGCACCGTTCGAGCACCGTGGCGTCGATTGACGACGCTGCGCGCGGCAGGTACGATACCTGGGCTCGAAACAGGAGAGGGAGATGCCCAATAAAGCCAAACTCCAAGCGGCTGCAGTGAAAATCGGAACTACCGTTGGCCGGGCAGAGCGAACAGCTCGCAAGGTTGGAAAAGCCGCGCAGGCGGCTCGGGAGGAACTTACACAGCTAAGGAAACAGGTCCAGGCTCTCGCGCGTGAACTGAAAAAGTCCAGCGTGCGCCTGAAGCGAGCCCTGCGCTAGCCTAGATACGCTGTCCTAGCCTGTCACAGGCACTTCAACTCATCTCTAGTTGCGTTCCCTCGAGAGGTCAGGGAAAGCAGAGACCAAAGCTGCGCGGAGATGTCTCCAACCTTCTTCCGGCGCCGCGTGGGCCACACGAGCGCAGTTGCCCCAGGCAAAGTGGCGCAGTTCAGCGAAGATGGTCGTGGGTGTGCGCCAAGGTCAACGCTGAGCGCTGAGACTTAGTCCCGCCTGCTCGCTTGCTGGATGGCCTCGGGCCTCCCTTGTACTAGCCTGAAGCCGACTACTTAGTGGCAAATGTGTATTCGCCCTGGCATTCCCAGGTGATCGAGCCATCCGCAGCCCCAGTACCCTTGCACGTCCCTTTTCCTTTGGCGCCCTTGAGCTTGCCGGTGCCATGAACGAGCGTCCAGGAATCCTCTGCCGTCTGAAGGGCGGCATCTTTCATGGTCGCGGTACCATGAAAGCTGTACTCGCCCTTGTCGCCATTCTCCATGGTGTCAACATAGTATCCTTGGAATCTGGATTTGTTTCCTTGCGCCTCAGTAGAGTTCGTGGAGACCCCGCTTCCGCTTTTCACCCCATTGATTTCGTATGGTTTGTCCTTATCCGCCGAGCACTTCGCCTGCTCGAGTACGAACGCGTGGCTGGGTCCGACGTCGATTTTGTGCTGCACGTCGGGCTTACTGCACTTGATAATGCCGGAAGCTTTGACCTGCGCATGTGCAACAACGGCACACAACAGGCAGAGGACAGCCCCATAGTTCTTGAGCCTCATGTAAGACCTCCTGGTCTTGGAATGGCCGGGAGTCTAGCACTCAGGCCGCTATTTTGAAAATACTAATGGGGTTGCAGGGGAAACAGTTCCGCCCGCTCTTGGCACGCAGTCCAATGCCGTCTCTCCCTATAACTCTGGGCCTGTCCAAGAGCGAGCTTACGAACGGCTGATCTTGAACACCATGGCTCTCCCCTCGCGCCGCTTCAGCTTTCGAGCGCGGCCAAGGGCAACCATTACATAGAGTGCCTGCAGCGACGAGAAAGGGCCACGGAAGAGCCTGGGATGCCGACTACTGCGTTTCAAACGTCCTGCGGTCAGCTTCTTTCCTCGAAACCCAGTTGTCACCGCGTCCGGAACCTTCCTATCGACAACATTCAGGTTGAAACCACCGGCCGAGTTGGGCGCCGCAACGAGATAGCCCACGTCGCTCTCAAACACGTAGTAGGTCCTTCGATCACCTTCTGCTTTGCCTATATAACGGGCACCCTTAAACAGATCGGGGATTCTCATGGCAGCCCTCCATATGTCGTTGCGACCTTTGAGGCAGTCCGATGACCTAGATGATCAGGAGCCCGTGGAGCATACCACGGACGCCGACACGATTCGTCAGGATTGAATTGGGACATACAGCCCCGGGCTGAGGCCGGACGTTTCAGGACGACCAAGCAGCATGGTTGTCGTCTATAAGGCCGAGGACATGAACCAAGGACTCGCATGCAGGGGAACGGTTCAGATGCGAAACCCGTGCCGCCTCCGCACTAAACCACGCGATCATCTGCACGATCTACGACATCGATGAGCAGGAAGGCTGCCCCTTCATCGTCATTGAACTCTTGGAGGGCCAGACGGTGAAGCACGGCATCGAGGGCTTGTCCAGGTCTTCCCCAAGCGCAAGTAGCGTTCTAGGGTTCGAGGCTGACTCCGACAATCGGAAGGTCCCAGTGTGCCAAAAGAATCTCGAACCGGCGTTGCTCCTCGCGCTTAAAGGTCTCTTGATCGGGAAAGAGCTTGCGGATTAGAGCTTGCTCGGTACCTGGGTCAATGGAGGCGGCAAAATTCTTCCAGGTGATTGTGACGCGGAAATCCCAACGGCCGTCTTCAGTCGCGTGGTAGCGCGGCCGCTCCATTTCGATCTCGACGATGCGTCCTTGCTCCTTCAGCGCCTTAAGCACTGGCAGATGGTTCTTCTTGAACAAGGCCAGCCACTCCTCCGCGTGGCCCCACTGCACCTTGTAGTAGTACTCGACCTCGTGAGTGGACTCTTTCGCCGGCTCCTTTGCCGAAGACGGCGCTTGCGTCCGCGCTGAGCTCGCGCCCAGAGAGCACAGCATCAACGCGACGAATAGTAGCACGCCCCAATTGACCAGCTCGTTCACCTTCGCTCTCTCACTCACCACCGCCCCCTCCTATCCTTTTCCTTGTCCTCTCTTGCTTCTTCCTTCTGCCTTTTTCGCCCGCGCTTTCCCCGACTCTCTTCGATCTCTTCCTTCGCCGTCTACAGCTTGAAGGTCCCCAACTTTAGCCTGTGCATAGCTTAACCTGATAAGACTGTCATGAGTGGCTCGGCTTCGCAAAGTCGTCTCCCGGACCAGAGAAGGTGTGACAACGGATGACGAAGCACTTTCTGACTCACTGCTCCAGCGTCACCTCTCACCCGATAGGCAGTCAAACTTGTTTCGGGTGTTGCGCCAATGCGGTCAGGCCGGTCGCTCAGCACAGACAACGATCGAGAGAGGCTTCTTAATTAAGAGTGGTGTGCGGGCGTGGCAAGAGGGTGAGGCGTTCTCGCCAGTCCCAAGCTCGGTTGGGTCAGTCCGCTTCGCGTTCCGTGGATCAGCAGAGAACCGACTCTTCGCTGGTGTGCGGATTGTCTACTCGCCGCGGGAAGGTCGCCCGCCAGCTGAATTCGGGCGCTACCAACGGTCAATCATTCAAGTCCCTAATCTTAATGATCCTCCACATGCCGTCATCGCGGCTCTTGTCCTGGGAGAATTGATGGGGGATTATAGTCATCGGGCGTCCGGGACGACACATTACTTCCAGCTTTAGGCCGGTAGGCGCGACAGCGGCGAAGATTCCACCTTCAAGGTTAAGGATGCTTCTTGGTTTCTTTGTGAGAATACTTTCGCCGATATGCATAGGGGACGATCTCCTGGGTTCAGTTTGGGGGGAAAAGAGGGCTTAGACACCTTAAGCGTGCGCCCTGAGGTGCGGCGAAGTCAACAACAAATCGTGGCCCTCTCCCGAGCACGGACTTTGTGTAGCAGGATCACAGTTCGGCCCACAAGGTCGCTTTGGCTTTGCCCACCGGCGCAGAACAGATGGGTTCATGGCCCCTCTGGCTGAGAATCTTTGTGAATCTACTGTGGACCTTAAGAACTTCCCCAGGGCAGCCGCATGCCTCGAACTTGGAGCCCTAATGATTTTTCACGCCTGTTCGAAATCTTCGCGGCGAGTGTCGAGCGCAGCGGTCTCCATTTCGTTGGCCTCGATGCTGTGGGGATCTGCATTGGTGGTGGCTCGCGCCGCCTTTGCGGCCAACTGCGGCTGAGGCGCCCGCATGGGCACGAGTGCTCCCTCCCGTTCTCGCTGGAACACCAAACGACCCTCTGTCTCATTCCAATCAATACATAACACGTCTCCTAGCTTCACCTGCTCGGTTACCAGCAGACTGGCCAGCGGATCCACCAGGTGACGTTCAATTGCTCGCTTCAAGTGCCGCGCCCCATACTTCAGATCCGTCCCCTCTTCGAGCAGGAACACACGCGCCGCCGGCGTCACCCGGAACAGGAACTTACCTCGCTCTGTGTCCAGCACCCGCTGCTGCACCATCTCCAATTCAATGTTCAAGATTTCTTCCAACTGCTCGGGCCGCAGCGGGTGAAACACCACCACCTTGTCCAGACGATTCATGAATTCCGGCGAGAACTTCCGCTTCGCCGCTTCGGCCGCTGTTCGCTCCACCTTCTGGTCCAGCGCATCGGCGGGTTTGTCGCTCGGCTGGACAAACCCTAGGCCGCCGGTCATCAATTCGGTGATCTCCTGGCCCCCCAGGTTGGAGGTCATGAAAATCGTCGTCTGCGAGAGATCGACGCGCCGGTTATCGCCCAGCGTGAGGGTGGCCTTGTCCAAGATGCCCAGCAGCAACTGCCAGAGCGCGTCGGAAGCCTTCTCGATCTCGTCGAAGAGCAGGAAGCTCAGCTTCAGATTTTCGTTGTGAGACTGAGCCAGAGCTTCCTGCGTGATCAGTGGGTGCGTCTCCCGATGTCCCAGATAGCCTGGCGGAGAGCCAATGAGCTTGGCGATCTCATGGGAGTGCTGGAATTCGGCGCAATCCACCTTGATTACCGTTCGCGGGTCACCGAACAAAATCTCGGCCGCCACCTCCACAATCCGCGTCTTGCCCGACCCGGTTGGGCCGAGGAAGAGCAAGTTGCCAACCGGCCGCCCAGGAGGGCACATTCCGGCCAAAAAGACCTGATAGAGATCCACCACTGCCCGGACAGCTTCCTCCTGGCCGACGATCTTGCTCTGCAGCGCAGTCTCGAACTCCTGCGATTCTGGACAGCGTCGAGAGGGATCAAGTTCTTGACTGTTGGGGCCCTCCATAAGGCTTCTCCTTCCGTCTTGGGCCGCAATTCTCGAACCCATCGAACACCGGTGTAAATTACTGACAAGGAAGGAGGCTCGCGGTGTCTGCAAAGGTTTGCATAAGTAAAAATTACAAGAGAGGACTTCTGGGAGGTACTAAAACCCACCCTATGGGTGAGCTCTTCCCTCTCCAACTCTAAGGAGTAAGTGGCCGGGCCGCCAGAGTTCGAAACAGGGACCGAGGGGTAGTCCGAGCATGCCCACGTCCTAGAGGTTGAGTGGCAGGGATGCCGGGCGAAGTGGCCAAGAGGGCGCGGATTGACCGTCTCCCCGCACAACCCCGAAGATTGTGAACCTGCACACATTCCTGAGCTAGCTGGAGGCGACACCCACCTGTCCAGCAAGCCGTCGCCACCGCCGTCGAGCATCTGCTCGCCGGGGCTGGTTTGAGGAATGCGGCCTCTTTCGACCCTACCGGGTACCGAAAACGATCTCGCGGCACCGTTTACGACCACAACTTAAGGCGTCTGCGGCTGCTGGATCTGCTGCGACGTATCCACGGAAAAGAGCTGAAAATCGCTGAAGCTGTGGCGGCGGTGATAGCGGTGACCTTTGTAGTCAAAATAGAGCTCCGCGCTCTCCGGCAGCCAGAGCTCCACGCGCCGCTTCTGAAACTGCACGGGCCGATACTCAATCGCCAGGTGTTCGCTGCGCAGCCGGATCGCGGGGATTTCCTCGGCGAGGTCGGTCTCCAGCCGCAGTACCTGATACGTGTCCGCAGCAATCCAGGCGCGGCCCTTCAGCTTCACCGGGTACCCGAGGTGATTCACGTGGTAGCTGAGCACGCGGCTCGGCCGGTCGTCGCGCTGCCGGAAATGAACCTGCCAGGCCGGCTGGCCGCGCCATTGTCCGAGTCCTTCGCAACTCATCTCGAAGTCCGTGACGTAGTAGGGATGGAAGATCAGGGCGAGGGCCGCCAGGCCCATCGTCGCCAGCCGCGCGGGAAACGCCTCGAGTGACGCCGCCCCGTTGCGGTATTCATCCACCGATAGCATTCCCGGCCGGGTTTGTTCAATCCCGGCCAAGTAAGTGAAGGTGCGCGTCTCCCTCCGGTACTCCTTTCCAGAATCGTCCACCTCCCCATGCTCGAGCCATTCGGTGGCGGTGAATTGCTGGAGATTGGTCACCAACTCCTTGACGCGCCCGCTGGCTGCCGACAAAACCTCCGGCAGAGAACATGGCGTATCAAGGGCGAC
>DATFXF010000096.1:0-8964 GCA_035258565.1 Candidatus Acidiferrales bacterium | reverse complement strand
GCGGTGCCCGCACCCGCGCCGACGGCGCTGCCGATCAGAGCGCCCTTCCCGCCACCCGCGAGCGCACCGATGAGGGCACCGGCGCCAGCACCGCCACCGATGAACTCAATGTTGCGCTTCTTGTGGCTGGGGCCCCTACGGCCCGCCATGCTTGTTTCGATGTCGTAGGTTTTCCCGCCTACTTCGACCGAAGAGAGCGCCAGGCGCAGCAGCGCCGGCGTCTTCAAGTGGCCCGATTCCCGGGCCTCAACGACGCGCCCGTGAACCCGAGCACTCTTCGGGATCACGGTCTTTCCGTCAATGACCACGGGCGTCGAAACGCTGGCCTCGAATGGGTCGCCACTCCGGTTCTGGGCGCTCGATATACTCTGATCCAGCACGACATGAATCACCGTGCCATCTGGCACCGTGATCGGCTTGGTCGTCTCGAGGATCTTACTCAGCAACCCCCCGGAGCTTTCCGATCCCTTGGCTGGCGCGGTATTGGCATTGGGGTTCGACGTACAGCTGGCCAGTACCAAGGCAAGGGCCAAGAAGGCTGACAGCCCAACGGAGCTGAAAGCCTTGCGCTTGCACATAGCACACCTCCATGACTTACTACTCTCGAGGAAGCAGAAGAGGTTCCAAAGGGCGGCCTAGCTAATTAATTGCTGCCAAAAGGGATACCAAAAGTAGGGTGATACTCTGGCATGTAAAAACTACGCAGCTCCCTCCCTCTTACGGCACCGGGGCACTCGTACAAGCGGGAAGGACCTGGACGCGAGGAGGAATCGGGCTCCGCCGCTCAAGCGAACGCGGAGCCCGTCCAAGCAGCTGAGGTTCAGTAAGTAGCGCCTTCCGGCACCCAGACGATGTCGATGCGGTAGTTCTGCTTGCCTGCACCGGCTTGGCCGCCGGCCGCACGCACGTTGATGCGCGAGCGGTCAACGCCTTTGTCGGCAATATACTTGGCTGCGTTGTCGCCGCGCTGCTGGGCCAGCTTCTGAGCCCGGGGCTCTTTGGGGTCCGCGTAGCCGACGATCACCGCCGTGGCGCGCGGCTCGTTCTTTAGCCGCAATGCTACGTCGTCAAGGATGCGCTTGCAGACATTGTCCACACGCGCGACCGAGGCTCGGAAGGAGCACTCATTCAGCTTGCTCGCCTGCGGCGGCGCTGGGGGCGCCTGCACGTCGATGCCGACCTCGCAATCGGCGGCACCACCGCGCCCGTCATCCACGCGACCGGTCACGGTGTAGCGCCCCGGATTCAAGCCTGTGGTATCGAGCTGCACGGCGGGACCCTCGCCGATGATCTGGCCGCCGCTAGCGCGCCAGGAATAGGTGAGCGGATCGTTATCGGGATCGCTGGCCTCCGCGGTGATGCGCACGCGCTCGCCCACAAACACGCTGCTGCGATCGGCCGAGCAAGAGATCGTCGGCGGGCGATTCGGCCGCGGTTCCACCTTGATATCCACGGCGCAAGTGGCTGTGCCCCCGCGGCCGTCGTCCACGCGCACGCTGACCGTGTAGCTACCCGGAGCGAGTCCTGCCGAGTTCCACCTCACATCCGCTCCGGTGCCATCTATCTTGCCCCCCGTCGCCGACCAGGAATAGGTGAGTGGATCATTGTCGGGGTCGCTGGCGGAGACGTGCACGCCCACGACCTCACCCGACTCAGCGTACACCGAGGTCTTCGCGGCCGAGCAGGAAGCGACTGGCGGGGCATTGGGAATCGCCTTGCGGGTCCCCAGTCGGAAAACGATCCCCGTGGAGATGCGTGCGTTGTTCTGTGTCGCCCTTGCCCCTGTTGTGGAGGCAGGGTCCTTGAATCGAGTTAAGAGGTACTCAGCCTGGATCAGACGGATGGCCACGCTGCGATGCACCTTGAGATCCAATCCACCTCCCGCCGTCATGGCAAATGCGTTTTGTGAGCCCGCAACCCGGACACCTCCGGCGGTTACATCGCCTCGATGCATTCCGCCGAACAGTGCTTGGACAAACGGAGTCACTCGGTCGTGACGAGAGGAGAGGCGCGGCCCAAAAAGATAGCTGAATAGAGTGCCGTCGGCGCTCACTGTCGGCGAACCAGCAACGGTCAGGTGTGAGAGTTCATAACCACCAACGTCCCCCACAATCCCAAACCAACGGTTAACGTTGAAAGCGATCGAACCGCTTCCTCCATTCAGGTTGATGCCCCGTATAGGACTCCCTGGGTTCGCTCGTAGATAGGAGTAGCCTAAGAACGGCTCCACCTTCGGAATAGTCTCCTCATAGCGTTGCGGAGGAGGGGCAGGATGAGGCGCAGGTGCCGCTATGGTGCCGGAAGCACCCTTGCCGATCGCTCGGTCAGTCGTCGCCGGGCTTGACGTGCTTGAAATCTCTGTACTCGTCGCTTTGCTGGACCTTTCTGCGCTATCCTGAGCCAAAGCTGGGTGGCACAGGAATCCCAACGCCAGAGCCAAAACCCATCTCATGAAGACCTCCGAAAAAATGCTTGCCGCCTCTCGCCAGTGATCACTTTAGTCCCCTCCGCCGGCCACTTGCCAGTCGAGGAAGGTGCATTGAACGAGATAGAAAGGCATGATCGCCACCCCCATAGGACACTGAGGAGGTAGCGATTGCCCCTCCCTGCCGAAGCAACCAACCTCCAGCTCTGAGCTTCCCCGCAGCTAACAACAACCCCACTTCAGGACGATCACGAGCTAGATCGCTCGTTCGCGGACATTATCATGCGGGGGAATTTCGGGCCAAGAGAAATCTCTCTCCATGTCTCTCCCAGCGGAGCTGCGGCCGAGCATCCAACGGGGCCCCCTGACAGGCCACCCCTGGAGCAGTGCCACCATCTGACGTAGGAGAATTCGAAGCGCCGGATCCTCGGGAGCTCGGCGCGATGCAAGGTCGCCACCGCGACCGAAGGAGACCTATGGAGTCCTTAACGCGCCTGACCACTGCGGTGCGCGCTCCCCGCAGTACAGGAAAGTCGGCCGCACTATTTGTCGCGCGAGCCTTAGCCTTGCTGCTCGCCGGAACAGCCTTCCCGTCGCCCAGCCCGGCCCAGGACGGCTCACCACCACCGTCCAACTCGGTGGCCTCGACCGTCCCCAACGGCACCCGCTTCCTGGTACGCCTGAACGACGAACTCAGCACGAGGAAGAGCAAACTGAACAAGAAATTCAAGGCGTACACGCTCGAGCCGCTCCAGACGCCCAATGGCAGCGTGCTGCCTCCCGGGGCGGAGATTCGAGGACATGTCAGCCGCATCGAGCCCGCCGGCTTGACCGGCCATGCCCGAATGTGGCTGACCTTCGATGAAATCAAGACCCCCGCCGGCAAGATGCCCCTGGTGGCCGATGTCGTCAGTGTGCCCGGGGACCACGCGGTGAAGCAGGGCGAGAGCAAGGAAGGCGAGATCGAAGCGCGGACCAGCAAGGGCGTGCGGGATCTCGAGGCCGCAGCGGCAGGCGCGGCGATCGGCGCGGTCGTGGGCGGCGCGGCGAGGGGCGGCAAGGCCGCCGGCATTGGCGCAGCGATTGGCGGAGCCACAGGTTTCCTGATCTCTTCGGGGATGGGCCAGGAACTTGATCTCCCGAAGGGCACCAAGCTCGAGCTTGAGCTCGACCGACCGCTCTATATCGCAAAGACCTGGTAGGTGGACGGATCGCCACGATGCCGACGCGTGTCCCTTGGCATTCGCGCATGCTGCTGGTAGATTCGATGGGGTGGACCATCGCACCCTCAACCGACTGGCATGCCCGAGGAGACCAAGACCGTCGAGCGGACCCAAGTGACTGAGAGCCCGGCGAAGCGCATCCTAATCGTCGAGGACGAGGAGAACGCGCGCCGCGGCTATGAGTCTCTGCTGCGCAAATGGGGCTGCGAGGTGCTTGGGGTGCCGAGCGCCGAGGATGCGCTTGCCCGCTTCTCCGAGTTTCAGCCCGCCGTTTTGATCGCTGACGTCGAGCTACCCGGCATGGACGGCCTCGAGCTTCTCCGCCGGCTGGCCGAGGAACTCGAGAGCGTTCCCGCCATCGTGATCACCGGCAAAGGCAACGAGGAACGCGCGGTGAGCGCGATTGAGGCCGGAGCCTTCTGGTACATCGAAAAGCCGCTCAAGGCACCTGTGCTGCGTGCTTTGCTTGACCGCACACTCGGCACGGCACGCGACCGTCGCCAGGTGGCCACGCTCACGCGTCAATTGCGCCAAGCCGGACGACTGGGTGAGCTGGTGGGTGCCTCCCGGGTCATGCAGGAGGTGATGCGCCTGGCTGAGCTTGCCGCCCCCTCCACCGCATCGGTGCTGGTCACCGGTGAGACCGGTTCCGGCAAAGAAATCCTGGCCCGCACAATTCACCGGCTTTCCCCGCGTGCAGAGCGGCCTTTTGTGGCCATCAACTGTTCGGCAATCCCCGAAACATTGATGGAAAGCGAAATCTTCGGCCACGAGAAGGGCGCCTTCACTGGTGCGGCCGAGCGGCGCATCGGCTGCTTCGAGCTGGCTGACGGAGGTACGCTGCTGCTCGATGAAATCGGCGAGATGCCCGCGCCGACCCAGGCCAAGCTATTGCGCGTTCTTGAAGACCATAAGGTGCGCCGCCTGGGCAGCAAGACGGAAACGCCCGTGGACGTGCGCGTAGTGGCCGCAACGAATAAGGACCCCGAGCAAGCCGTCGCGAAGGGCTGCCTGCGCCAGGACCTTTATTTCCGGCTGAACGTCTTCCACATTCACCTGCCGCCGCTTCGCGAACACAAGGAGGATCTGCCGCTCCTGGTCGAGCACATGCTGCGCGAGATCAACGGGAAACACGGCAAGCAGGTGCGCGGGGTCAACGCCGAGGTAATGGAGCTCTTCTCGAGCTATCCCTGGCCAGGCAATGTACGCGAGCTGCACAACGCCCTTGAGCGCGCCGCCATCGTCTGCGACCGCGAGATCATTGGCCGGCCTCACCTGCCCACCGACTTCGGCCGCACTCCGGCGAGCAGCATCGGAGAGCTCTCCAGTATGCGCTTCCCCATCGGCACCACCGTGGATGCGGCCGAACGCGAGCTGATTCTGCAAACCCTGGCCGCCACGAACAACAACAAGACGCGCGCTGCCGAGCTGCTGGGGATCAGCTTGAAGACGCTCCATAACAAGCTCAAAGAGTACGAATCTGTGCGGCCACAGCCGCGCTGAGGCGGGCTCGATCGAGGGACGCTTGCAGAGTGAACTCGGGCCAGTGGCCCAGAGCGGAGTCGAAGGGTGCAGCTGCGCCTGAAAACCAAGATCACGCTGACCACGGCACTGCTCGTCCTCGCCGTGGTCGCGCTGATTTCCCTGCTATACGGGGCCGCGCTCACCCGGGTGGTAATCCGCGAGGCCGATGAAGGCGCGCGCTTGCTCGCCGAGCAAGTCTTTCTCCAGGCACAGCACGCCCTAGCCGAGGCAGCCCAGGAAGGCGCCGCGCCGGCTTCGGAAACTCCCGCGGCCATGCATGAGTATGTTCGCCAGGCGCTGGAGGGGAACGATGGGCTGACGGGGCTGATCGAGTCGGCCATCGGCTACTCGCCCACGATCTACGAAATCACCATCATCGACCGCGATGGCACCGCGCTGATCTCGAGCGACGCCTCCGTGACGGGACGCCCGGTGCTCCGCGCGACGAAGCTCGAGCAACTCGAAAAGAGCGACTTCCTCGCGCAGCTCCTGGCGCTTTACGGACCGCCGCGCGTGTACGAGGTCAGCTACCCGATCAACCTCCAAGTCGAGGGACTCAAGGTGCCTTTCGGCGACATCCGCGTGGGGCTGCAAACGGCGCTCTTGCGCACCAACTTTCTTCCCAGTCTGCGCTCCGCGGGCCTGCTCGCCCTCGGCGCGCTTGTCGTTTCGACTTTGCTGGCGGCAATGGTAAGCCACGTCTCTCTCTCTCCCCTAGCGCAGATCTCGGCGCAATTGGATCGCATCTCGGCCGGCGAATTTGACGAGCAGCCGATCCAGCGGCGGGATGAGTTCGGCCTGGTGAGCACGAAGATCAGCCAGATCGGCCAGCAACTGCGTGGCGTGCGCGAAATCTTCAGCACCCTTCGGGAAAACCTCGATCAGATCATGGCTGGCCTCGAGGATGGGCTGCTGCTTTTTACGCAGGAGGGCCGCGCAGTAATGGTCAGCCCCGCCGTCGAGAAATTCCTTGGTGCCCCGGCCAACCAGTTGCTCGGCCGTCGCGCCGAGGAGATCTTCCCGCCCAAGCACCCGCTGCGACAAGCCCTGCGGCTCGAGAGCGGCCAGTTCGAGCCCGTCGCGGCGGACGAAGTGGAACTCGAGGGTGCGGGTGGCGCATACCGCGTTGGGGTGAACGTGCAGTTGATCACCGAACGTGGTACGGGCATGGGAGCGCTGGTCACGCTGCGCGACCTTGAGTCGCTCGAACGCATCGGCACGCAGCTCCAAGTCTCGGAACGGCTCGCGGCGCTCGGCCGCGTCACTGCCGGTGTGGCACACGAAGTCAAGAATCCCCTCAACTCCATGCGCCTGTGGCTTGAAAACCTGAAGGAAAGCCTACCCCGCGATCAGGAACTTCCCCAGCAGGCCGTCCAGGTACTTGATAGCGAAATCGATCGGCTCGACCACGTCGTGAAGCGCTTTCTCGACTTCACCCGCCCGGTTGAACTGCATCTGGAAGAAACGGACCTAGCCGAGTTGCTAGGCGAAATTGTGGCCACCGCCCAGCCCCAGCTCAAGCGCGCGGATGTCGAGGTGGTGACCGAGTTTTCGTCCGGCATCCCCCACGTGCACCTCGATCGACAGCTCTTTCAGCAGGCCGTTCTCAATCTCGTACTGAACGCCATCGAGGCCATGCCCAAGGGTGGGCGGCTGAGCCTCGCGCTCGAGCGGCGCAGTGAGATGGCAGAGATCCGCGTGGCCGATACCGGCAGCGGAATCGCTCCCGAGCATCGCGGGCGAATCTTCCAGCTCCTCTTCACCACCCGTCCCGGAGGGAGCGGTATCGGATTGGCCAGCACTTTTCGCATTGTGCAGATACACAACGGTTCGATAGACTTTGATACGGAGATTGGCCGGGGCACCACTTTCCGCATCGAATTGCCACTGGCCGGTTCCCTCAGGGGGGCTCATCCGGAGTCCGCACAAAGGGCCCGAGATAAGTAATGCCCAGTCGCCCAACCGCAATGACCCTTCTCGCCGGCGCCCTGACGCTCATGGCGTCCGGCTGCCACAAGCGGGCCGTCACTGCTCAACCACCCGCAGATGCGGTCTCCGCACCACAGCCGGCGGCGCCGCCAGAGAAAAAGCCAGACTCTTCGCCACAGCAAAACGCGTCCACACCCGCGCTGGTCGTTCCGCCGGCAAAGCCCGCGCCGGCAAGCCCCGCGCCCGCCCCACCTAAGCCTGCGCCGCCCCAGATCTCCCCGCAGCTCACGCCAGAAGAGCAGGCCGTGGCCGAGCGCGTCACCAACGCCAACATCAGTGCTGCCGAGAGTAATCTGGAACGCGCTTACGGCATGCAACTGAACACCGCACAACACGATCTCGTCGAAAAAATTCGCGGCTTCCTGGGCCAGGCACGCGAGGCCATTCGTGCCTCCGACTGGGTGCGCGCGCGCAACCTGGCGAGGAAGGCCCAGGTGCTCTCCGTCGAGCTGATCAACTCCCTTTAGCCCGAGAAAGGTGGGGCCAGCCCCCTGCACGTGTTTGGCTGGGGCCCCTGCTTGCTGCGCGACGCCGGCCCGCGCCCGCGTCATTGCTGCTAAGATGAAGCCGTGAGCGCGTTTGACGTAGCCATCGTGGGCGGTGGAATGATCGGCGGTTCGATCGCCTTCGAGTTGGCACGACAGAAGCTTCGTGTCGTGGTCTTCGACCGGCAACAACCGGGGCTCGAAGCCTCTTGGGCCGCAGCGGGTATGCTCTCACCGGCGCCGGATAGCCCGGCGGCGATTCCGTTGGTGCCGCTCGGGCGGGCGAGCCTCAAGCTGTATCCAGAATTTGTCGCCGCGGTCCAGGAGGTCTCGGGGCGCGAGGTCGGCTATCGCAGCGAAGGCACACTCGAGATCATCTTCGGCGGTGATGCCGAGCGCGAGCTGAGCACGCTGGTGGCCCTGCACCATGGTCTGGGACTGCCCACCGAGCCGCTTCCGCTCGACGAGGCGCAGTGCCTCGAGCCGGCGCTCAGCCCGGAAGCGCGTGCTGCGGCGCTACTGCCCTACGAGGCTTCGGTGGACAACCGCGCGCTCACCGAAGCCGTGCTGGAGGCCGCCGTGCGGCAGGGCGTGAAGCTTTGCGCGGGCACGGCGGTGACCGAACTCTTGTGCCAGGCAGGACGCACGACCGGCGTCATCGCCGGCGGGCAGGAATGGCCGGCTGGGCAGGTTGTGCTCGCGGCCGGCTGCTATTCCGGCGGCATCCGAGGACTCGCGCGCTATGCGCCTACACATCCGGTGCGCGGACAGATGGTGGCCGTGCTTGCGTCCGAGGTGGAGCTCACGCGCGTCCTGCGCTCCGAGCGCGGTTACGTTGTGCCGCGCCATGCGGGTCGGCCGCAGAAACTGGTCCTCGGCAGCACGCTCGAGAATGTGGGCTTTCAAAAGGGACTTACTCCAGCCGGCCTGGAGCGGATTCTGAGCGCGGCGCAGGAGTTGGTGCCGGGGCTGGGGCAGGCCTCGATTGTCGAGACCTGGTCGGGCTTGCGGCCCGATACGCCCGACCATCTGCCCGTTCTCGGCCCCACGGACATCGAGGGCCTAACGATCGCTACCGGCCATTATCGCAACGGGATCCTGCTGGCGCCCATCACCGCCAAGCTCATCCGCGAGTGGCTGACCGAGCGCCAGACCTCTCTTCCCATCGAGGAGTTCAGCCCGCTGCGGTTTCTTGCCCCTGAGCAGCCTTCCGCCGCACTCTAGAAGGGGATCTTGTTGCGCTGCGGCTGCCGGTTTGGCGGGCCAGCGAGCGTCGAGGCGCGGCCCGGGTCGGTGAAACGCACGCGGTCCGCATCTA
>DATFXF010000095.1:0-5613 GCA_035258565.1 Candidatus Acidiferrales bacterium | reverse complement strand
GCCAGCACGCGTCTGGGCAGGGCCGCCCTGCCCTTCCGCGCCCGGTGCGTTGGAGGTGCTCATCTCCGCCAACTTCGCCGTCATGGCGTCGACCTGGCTGCGCATCTGGCTGAGCGTCGAGTTCATTTCCTCCTCGTGCGCCCTCAATTGACCCACGGTCTGCTGCTGGCGGTACGCGTAACCAAATCCGATCACCGCAGCCACCAGAAGCAGCACGACCAAACCCACCAGCCAGCCGCTCGGAGATGATCTCTGGTCTTCTCTTTGCGTTCTGGTCTCTTCCATCACTTCCCCCTTGAGGCTTGCCTTCGCCTAGTGTTGGTAGGCATGCGCCCCTTAAAAAGAATTGGAGGCCCCAATTCGTGCGGCTACCCGTCCCCGCCTCAGCGGGGGCTTTTCCCCTTCCTTGGAGACCTCCCTCCTCGAGCGCTTGAACAGCACGTCGGCAGCCAGAAACAGAGGCTCCTGCCGGTGCTGTAACCCCGCTGAATAGCAACAACAACCGCAAGGTTTGCTTCACATTGAACTCGCCAGTTGGTACTAGTTCCAGAAGATTTTTCTTGCCGCCCGCACTTTCTATCCAACCCAAAAGCCCACCAGAATCGTCCGCAATCTGCGTCCAGTTCGCTCAAATCTTGAAGAGCACGACAAGTAGTAGTAGCATCAGCAACGCGTCCGCAGTCTCCCCGGACCAGATCCACATCAAGACGGAGGTCCTATGGGGACTCGCCGATATCTCCTCCTCGCGGTGCCTTGCGCAGTTCTGGCTTTGCCGGTTCGTGCGGAGAATTTCCCGGAACTCACGAAGCTCTCTAGGAAGGGTGTTTCCGCATCAACCCCGGGGCCCAGGAGCGAGAAGAGGATCTTCACGAACGAGGACCTCGAAACACCGAGCAGCCAGGCTCCGGCGCCGGCCACTCCTGAAGCGGCGGAAACGGCTGCTTCAACCGCGGAAGTGCCAGTCACGGCAAGCCCTGCCGACGTGATGGCAAAGATCGAACCCTACGTGAAGGAGAGAGACCCCAACTGGTACCGTGAACAACTCGCGCCTTTGCGCGAGGAGATGGAACGCATCGACCGCCAGATTCGGCGGTTGCGCGAGTTCCCTGCCGACGGGCGCGGGATGACGGGCGTCCTGGCCATGGACCAGCCCGGCCTGAGGCTCACCCCGGAAAACGAAATCGAGCAACTTGGTTTGCGCCGTGTCGAGCTCGAGCGGCAAATTGCCAAGCTTGAGGACACCGCGCGCCGAAACGATATAACCCCGGGCGCGTTGCTTGCGCCCTCTCCCGACCGAACGTCACTGGCCTCTCGAAGCAGACCGGCGTTGACTCCAGAGGAAATCGAAGTGCTCGAGAAGCGAAGGGAACAGCTCGAAGGGCAGTTGGCAGAAGAGAAGGCACATCTCCGAACTGCGGAGGAGGAGCTCCAACTAGCCGAGCGCGATGAGGTCTTACATCAGCAGCAATTCTATAGGAACCCGGATTATGCCTTCGATGACAAGGGCAAGGCCCAGCTTCGGGCGCTCTCGACCGAAGTAGCGACTCGGCGTGCGGAGGTGAGTGCTGCCCAGGCAAATGTCAAGGCCCTGGAAGAGGAGCTGCGCACTCTCGCACTGGCACTGGGACCGAAGCCTGCCCGGCTGCTGACGCCGGAGGAGCAGCGTGAGGCCTGGCAGCTGCGCTTGCGGCCTCGGCGCGATGAACTTGCTCAAACTGAATTCGAACTCGAACGCATGCGGGCGCAGGCCGCCGCCCAAGGATTGACACTTTACCCGGAAACCTCAACCGGGAGCCCCACCTCCGCCCTTCTCAGGCGACTCGAGACGCGGGCGGCCGAGCTCCGGCAGGAGATCGGGAGCCTGGAGGAGGAAGCGCGACGGGCCGGGGTGCCGGCCGGCTGGGTGAGGTGAGCGGCTCATCACCGGCAAGGGTGTCTCGGTCCCCTGTTGAACCCTGTATGCTTTCTCATGAAGACCGATCCGTTGTTGCTCGACCAGATGCGCAGCGTACTCGAAGCAGAGGGGTTGCTCGAGGCCAAGGCACAGCGCATCTCTCAGATGATCCGTCTTGGCCAGACTCTACGGCTTACCGGGCTCATCGCGCGGAAGCTTAGCTTCCTTCTTTTCTAGGACTGGAGCGTAGTTCCGCGGCATGAGCGTGGTCGTAAGGTCCACATTGCTCAAGTCCACTCCGGTCAGATCGGTCTCCCGCAAGATGGTGACATTCAGGTCTGCGCCGTCGAAGCGGGCGCCGCGGATGTTGGCCGCACGGAAGTTGGCGTTGCGCAGATTCGCCCGGCAGAAGGCCGCACCGCTCAGGTCACAGCGAAAAAACTCTACGCCGCTCGCTTGAGCCTCGCTGAGGTCGGCTCCGGGCAACACCGCTTCCGTCATGTCCGTGTTCCGCAGGTCAGCCTTGCACAGATTGGCGTTCGTCAGGTCTGCCCGCGTTAGCTTGGCTCCACGCAAGTCGGCGCCCCCAAGCTGTGCTCCCTTCAAGATTGCGTCGGTCAGATTGGCGCCCCTCAAGTCTGCTCGGGAGAGGTCGGCGCCAGAAAGGTCTGCGCGCACGCCGTTTGGCTGGCCCTGGAAGAAGTCCAGGTGTGCCTCGAGGATGCCATCCAGCCGATTGCCGTTGTGCCTAATCCGATTGGGCTTCCTCAAGTCCCCGGTAAAAAACCACATCTTCCTTCCCCTCGGTCACATCGAAAACAGCTATCCGCACAAGAATAGAATTTTACTTGAGCTTCCTGGGGGAGGAAATAGTCGGAATAGGGTGTAGTGGTATTCCGATCAGTTCGATCGCCATACCGGGCCCGCCACCAGCACCGAGTGGCATCCCGCTGTTTCCTCCGGTGGTCCGCTTCGTCTTGGGAAACCAACCCCGAGGTCCACGCCAGCCAGGAACGCATTTCTTGACTTCCTTTTTGTGGTACTTTGACCCGGCAGTGGACATCGTCGAAAAAATCAAGAGCCGGGCGCGGGCGTACCCCCAGCACATCGTCCTGCCGGAGGGCGAGGATCCCCGTGTGATCACCGCGGCGGCGCAGGTTGTGCGGGAGGGCTATGCAAGAATCACGTTGCTCGGCCGCGCAAAAACGATCCCAGTCCTGGCGGAAGAGTTGCACGTCTCGCTCGATGGCGTCGCACTCGTCGACCCGGCGACCAGCCCTCACTTCGATAAGTACGCAGAGCTCTATTTCGAGTGCCGGCGCGCCCACGGTACGACGCTCGAGGAGGCGCGCGAAACCGCCCGCCGCCCGCTCTACTTCGCCGCGCTGATGGTGGCTCGAGGCGATGCCGACGGTTCGGTCGGTGGCGCTCAGAACACCACGGCTGAAACCGTGCGCGCCGCGCTGCATGTCATCGGCCTCGCTCCTCGATTCAAACTTGTCTCCAGCTTTTTCCTGATGGTGGTGCCGCCGCGCTTCGGAATCGAGCTGGGCGTGGGAGGTGCGTTGCTCTTTGCCGATTGTGGCGTAGTTCCGGAACCATCGGCACCCGATCTGGCGGAGATTAGCCTGGCCACGGCGGAAAACGCTCGCGTTTTTCTGGAAACCGAACCCCGCGTGGCCCTGCTTTCCTTCTCCACCAAAGGCTCAGCCGAGCATCCGCGGGTCGAAAAGATTCGCGAGGCCCTGAGGATTTTGAAAGCTCGCGCCCCGGATCTGGCCGTGGACGGCGAGCTCCAGGCCGATGCGGCGCTGGTACCAGCGGTCGCCGCCAGCAAGGCACCGGGGTCGCCCGTGGCGGGCCGCGCCAACGTGTTGATCTTTCCCGATCTCGACTCGGGCAATATCGCCTACAAGCTGGTCGAGCGCACGGCCGGCGCCCAAGCGCTGGGACCGATTCTCCAGGGCCTCGCTCGGCCGGCGAACGACCTCTCGCGGGGTTGCTCGGCCGAGGATATTCGAAACGTCGTGGCGATCACAGCGCTCGAAGCCATCGCAGGCAAGCAATCGCGTAGCGGGGACGCGCATCCAACTTCATAAGAACGCTTGGAAACCAATCATGAACAGAGTGATTTGCCAAGCAGAACCGCGCAAGGCGGCACTCCGCCTACCTGTTTTCATTTGCGTCTTGCTGTGGGTCCTGCCCTTGATCGGGCAAGCACAAGAACGTGAGCCCGACATCGTCCTGACTCTCGCCACCGGCCGCGTGATCATCTCCGTGGGGGCCAAAGGCATCGTCATCGGTGCGCTCGAGGGCCCCGCCAAGTCAGGCTCCTGCCCTCCGCTGATCGTTCCGGTTGGCGGGCGCCGCTTGGGCATCTTGCTCGGTGCGGTCGAGTGGGCCGCGCACGGTCGAGCACTGGTACGCTTCGATCGTGTGTTGCCAGCATTGGCGAGCGAGGTCACCAGGCCGCGGCCGGCCAAGGACCCTCAGCCGACCGCCAGTGATATCGAATCCCTAGGTGTGGCGTTTCTCGAGCGCCTGCGCGCAGTGGCTCAAGAACTCCACCACAAGCTCGATCTCAGACCCCAAGAACCCTTGGTGGAGCTGCTCCTAGTGGGCTATGAGGAGAATTACGGCCCCGAGGTGTGGCTGCTGAAATACCGCGTCGCGCAGGAGGCGTCGCGCGGGGACTACTGGCGCACGCGCGTGCTGCGGCCAAGCTACACGCAGCTCTACCCGCCAGAGAAGGGCCAACCCCGCACGTTGATCGAGGTCCGCTTCCCGGACGAGTCAGGGCCAACACTTCTCGAACTACTGAGGCAGAAGGACCCGCGCCTGGTTCGCATCGCCGCTTCCGACGCGCGGATAGCCCGTGCGGCCGAGTATCTGGACCGCGGGGAGAGCCAGAAGGCACTGGCCGGGGATACGGCGGAGTGGCTACGCGCGACACTGGGCGCCGTCCGGGCAGCGGACGAGAGACAGATCCTCGGCGTCCTCTATGAAGAGCGAGACCTCGAATGGCTTCTGGCCCCGCCTGAGCGTCCGGAGAAAGCCCAGCAAGAAAAGCCACGTGAGACGGGCGCGCCGACACTGCGGAAGAAGCCCTTGCCCTAGCGTTCTGCACCTTGATGCTGTGCTCGAATGTCCCGAGCAGCAACCGGATGACAAGGCTGCGTTCTAACCAGCTGAACTCAGGGATAGGCGCCGAGGCGAAGCGAAGTACCGTCCGACGGGCCGACCGACGGAAAGTCTTCCGCTGATGCTGCTGCAAAACCGGGAAAGAATTAAGACCGCCAGGACGAATCGACGCGCAGAATTCCAGGCGCCAGCAGCACCTTCGCTGATGGCCACTTTCGCTTCCCAAACGGCGAAGGTACGGTTACCCGAGTACTCAGGAGTTAGCCTTACACCGCTTGCGCAATGACTCTCAGCCGCTTCAAAGCAGAGGCTTCAAATCCGCCTCAAAGGTGTCCGAGTATTCAAATCCGATGACTTTCTTGCGGAGTATCCCTCGCCGGTCATAGAGCATCGTAGTCGGTAAACCTTCAATGCCGCCGAATTTCTGCTTGAGGTCATCCTTTGCGATC
The DNA here is from genome assembly GCA_035258565.1 of Candidatus Acidiferrales bacterium. Classification (GTDB taxonomy): domain Bacteria; phylum Acidobacteriota; class Terriglobia; order Acidiferrales; family UBA7541; genus DATFXF01. The sequence continues at coordinate 129 of DATFXF010000095.1, read as the reverse complement.
GCCAGCGGATAGCGAACTCCGATTCTCTTTGCAAACCGTAAGGGGTCTTCAACATCCATCATCGTATCGAACTTGAATCCCACAACCACGAATCCGCGGGAGCCATAGCGGTCTAGCAGTTTCTGATAG
>DATFXF010000094.1:0-2598 GCA_035258565.1 Candidatus Acidiferrales bacterium | reverse complement strand
AACAGGCAGGGCCAGCCAATCGAACAGCTTCATCTCAGCCTGTTTTGCTGCTCCGACCGAGCAGCCAGCAGGCCGCTCAAAAGCCGATCACACCTTCAACGATGAGCGTGCCGCCAAGCACGAGCCAGAAAAGCTTCACCCAGCCCGCATTCGCGCCGAACAGGCCCCAAGCGGCCAGCGCGATGCCGACGACCACATAGGCCCCCCGGGACATCCCACCGAGATTCGACAACGCCGCCATGCTCGGAGCCTCCCAGCGCCCTCAAAAAATCTTAGTCTAGGAGGCTCACCTGGGCAAACAGAATCCCCGCCATTGACGGTGCTCGCGTTTCGGTGGAGGATCAAGTGTTGGGAAACGTGCCCGGCCGCCGGAGGAGAGCCATGCAGGTCACATCGTGGGAAAAGATCGAAACGGAGCGCTTGAGCAAAACGATCGCGCGCCAGATGATGAGCGGTGCGCATACGACGGTCGCGCGAATCTTGCTGGCTCGCGGCGCAGTCGTGCCGCGGCACGCGCATGTCAGCGAGCAGTTTTCGCTGATCCTGAGCGGCGCGTTGAAGTTCATCTTCGATGACCGCGAAGTGATCGTCCGCGCAGGGGAGCTGCTGTTCATTCCCTCGAATGTGCCGCATGCTGCCGAAGCCCTTGAAGAGACTGTAGATTTGGATATCTTTTCGCCGCGGCGGGAAGACTGGATTCGAAAAGAGGACGCTTATCTCAGGGGTTAACGTCCGGCTCCCGGAGGCTCAACCGAGCAGATGGATTTGGGTTTGAAGGCGTATCTGGCGATCGTGGCGGCGAGCAAAGGCTTGGTCCGCTCGACGAGCTGCTGCTCTCGAATTCGATCCGGGCCGCGGTGACCAGACTTGTGCGCACAATCGCGAAGGAGTTTGGCGCCAACGGTATCACCGCGAATAACCTCTGCCTCGGCTACACGCTCGCCGGGAAACAAGCCGAACAGCGGGCGTCTCGCACGAGAGCGTTCATCAGAACTGAGCTGGCCAGACTCCCCTGGGCCTGTCGGCGAAGCCGGAAGAAGTGTATGGGGATGGGCCCGTAGCCTGCTTTGACCGCCGCAGGATGCTCCTGACTTCGACATGCTCGGCGCGCCGCGCTGTGCGCCGGCGAGCGAGAACTTCCAAGGAGAACGACGAATGAAGACTTTGTGTGCGTGTGCCGGGAATGCGCGGTTCACCCGGAGGAAAACATGGGCGGCCGTGTTGCGGCGGCAGGGCTGCGCGGCACTGCTGGCCGGCGGACTCCTGCTGGCCTCGATGGCCGGCCGCGCCGACGAGCCCTATGCGCGGAGCCGCGACTATGACTTGCAGCATGCGCGAATCGCGATCCGCTTCGACCTCGAGCAACGCAAGGTGATGGGCGAAGTGACGCACACACTGACAGCCTTGCGCGGCGGTGTGGCCCGGTTGGCCTTTGACTCGGTTGGACTGACGATCCTGAGCGTCAGCGTGAATCGCAAACCGGCGAAATTCGAAACGACTGCGAGGCAGCTTCTCATTGCGCTGGATCACGCGACAAAAATCGGTGAGCGGTTTGAAATCGAGATCCACTACGAAGGGCGGCCAAAGAAGGGTCTGTACTTCGTCCTGCCAGACAAGAACTACCCGGACCGGCCGAAACAGGTCTGGACCCAGGGTGAGGCGGAAGACACGCGGTATTACATCCCCATTTACGATTACCCGAACGACCGCACTTCTACGGAAATGATCGTGACCGTCCCGCGAGAGTGGCTGACGATTTCGAACGGGAGGCTCGTGGAAGTCTCCGACGCTCCCGGCGGCATGAAAACATGGCACTGGAACCAGTCGCAGCCGCACTCGACCTATCTAATCTCGTTGGTGGCGGGCGAATACGAGACGACCCGAGAGACCTGGCGCAACATTCCGGTGGCCTACTATGTGCCGCGCGGGCGGGCTGATCGCGCCCGTCCCACTTTCGCGCACACCCTCAAGATGCTCGACTTTTTTTCTGACACGCTGGGCGTGCCCTATCCTTGGGACCAGTACGCGCAGACGGCGGTGGACGATTTCGTCGTTGGAGGAATGGAAAATACGAGCGCAACGACCTTGAGCACCATCGGCCTTCAGCACCCCGAAGTCGCAGGCGAATTCCTGGAGGGCTTCGACAACGTTGTTGCACACGAGATAGCGCACCAATGGTTCGGCGACCTAGTGACTGCGAAAGACTGGGGAAACCTCTGGCTCAACGAGGGTTTCGCCACGTTCTTCGCGACCCTGTGGGAAGAACAAGAATACGGCGCGGACGAGGCCGCCTACAGCCGCTGGAGGTCCCGCAATACGTGGGTAAACTCCGCTCGGCTTTACCCGGTCCCGATTGTCACCCGCAATTTCACCAATGCAACCGAATACGCAGGAAACGTGTACACCAAAGCGAGCTGGGTCTTACAGATGCTGCGCGGGCAGTTGGGTGACCCTGCATTTTTCCGTGCGCTGCACCACTATCTCGAAAGCAACCGAGGGCAGAACGTAGTCAGCGCCGACCTGGCCAAGGCCATTGAGGAGGCCACAGCGACGAACGTGGATCGGTTCTTTGACCAGTGGATTTATGGGGCCGGGGCG
>DATFXF010000093.1:0-11192 GCA_035258565.1 Candidatus Acidiferrales bacterium | reverse complement strand
GCTCTCGACGATGCTGCTGCCGGCCATGATCGTGCGCTTCTATCAGGGCTGGGTCCAGATGCTGGTGATCGACCTGCCGCTCTTTCTTGCCTCCACGTGCTCGATTTCGAGCTTCTATCTGACGGCGCAGCGCGCGCTCTATCCGAAGACGTGGAAACGCACGTTTCTCTACCTGCCGTTCGTGATGGCCGTGGGCATCGGGATTTCCGTGCGCAACGCGCGGGCGGTGCTCGAAGCCATTTTCGGGGTGCGCTCAGAGTTTGCTCGCACGCCGAAATACCGGATTGAGGGGACGCGTGATACCTGGCTGAAGAAAGCCTACCGCAACAGCGCTGGCTGGATGCCGCTTGTGGAGGTGGCGCTCGGCCTCTACTTTGCCGCCACGGTCGTTTACGCCTTCGAGAACGAGAATTACGCCACCGTGCCCTTCCTGCTGCTGTTTGTCTGGGGATATCTCTACACCGGTTTGATGTCGCTCGGGCAAGCCTATCTCGAACGCATGCGCTTTGGCATTCGCGCACCCGAAGAACGCCACGCCGCCGCCGGCGCCCCGAGCTTCTAGTGCGGCGTGGACCCCCGAGCCCTTCCGATTTGCTTCCCGAAACTTCCAAAGAGGTGAGCCAATGAGTCGCCGAAGTGTGGCCCTACGCTGCGGTGTCGCCTTCTTTCTACTGTTTTTGCTGGCACTCCCGCTGTCCGGGCGGGTGCGCGAACCGAACCAGGTCTATGCGGGGCGCCGCGCGCGGCTCCGCGCGCAGGTGGAAGGACCGGCGGTACTGTTCGGCTTCACGGGCAAGGAGGACGCCTCACCTTCCTATGTGTTCAACCAGGAGGAGAATTTCTACTACCTGACGGGCCACAACGAAGCCGGAGCAGCCCTCGTGCTCGTACCGGATGGCTCTGCCGGCAAGACCTGGAGCGGGCCGCACGAGATTCTCTTTCTTCCGCCGCACGATCCGGAGCGCGAACGCTGGGAAGGCCATCGGATGGGCCCCCATGATCCGGGCGTGGCGGAAAAGGTGGGCTTCGAGAGCGTGGAGTCATCCGGCAACCTGCGTCGGGAACTCGACAAGCTGGCCAAGGCGTTTGCTGGCTTCTACACACTTTTGCCTGGTGCGGAGGACATTGGCTATCCGCACGCGCGCAACTGGAGCACGTGGCTCCATCAGGTACTCCCTCAGGTGACGCTGCACGAGATCTCAACCGTGATCGGCGCCATGCGCCAGGTGAAGTCTGCCGGCGAAATCGAGCTGCTCACGCGTGCGATCGAGCTATCGGTGGATGCGCACCTCGAGGCCATGAACATGTTGCGCCCCGAGCTTTATGAATACCAAATCGCGGCGCGGATGGAGTCTGTCCACAAGTACGGTGCGTGCGAGCGCGAGGCCTACACTCCCATCGTCGGCACGGGCGCGAACTCGACGATCCTGCACTATAGCGCGCTGCGGTCGCGCATCGAGCCGGGCGATATCGTCGTCCTCGACGTCGGCGGGCAGTATTCTGGATATTCTGCCGATATCACGCGAACCCTGCCGGCCGATGGCAAGTTCACCGCGCGCCAGCGCGAGGTCTACGAGATCGTCTTGGGCGCGCAGAATGCGGTGCTGGCGGTGCTGAAACGGGGAATGAGCTTCTCGCGCACCGGCCCAAACAGCCTCTACCGTGTGGCCTACGACTACATCAACTCCCATGGCAAGGATAGACACGGTCGACCGCTCGGTCGCTACTTCATTCACGGCCTGGGCCACCACATCGGCCTCAATGTGCACGACGCGGGCGACCCCAACCGCCCGCTCGAGCCCGGCATGGTGGTGACCGTCGAACCCGGCATTTACATCCCGGAGGAAAACCTGGGCGTGCGCATCGAGGACGACGTGTTGATCACCGAGGCTGGTTATCAGCTGCTCTCCGCACGCCTGCCGCGCACGATTGAGGAAATCGAGAGGATCATGGGCGAAGCGCGCAAGAAACAGTGAGGCGGGAGAGGGCCAGCTCGGCCCGTGTTTGACGGTTTCGGGAGCGCGCGGCTATAATAGCGTTTGCGCTCGAGCACGCTTCCGGTGCTGGATAAGCGCGCCCGGATCCGCAAGCAACCGGAACCCGCGATGGCGGTCCTGCCGCAAGACCCCGTCCGCCTCTGGAGCAAGGGATGGTAAAAGCGACCCAACTGCGCCCAGGAATGATCATTCAGCACCAGGGCGACCTCTATGCGGTGTTCAGCGTCGAGCACCGCACCCCAGGCAACAAGCGCGGTTCGATGCAGACGAAGATGCGCAATCTGCGCACCGGCGCGATTATTGACTACCGCTTCCGCGCAGAGGATTTCGTCGAGCGGGCCATCCTCGATGAGGTGGAGTTCGAGTTCCTCTACAGCGATGGCGATGCCTACCACTTTATGAACACGGAGACCTTCGAGCAGATTCACCTCGGCCCTGACGTCCTCGGCGACGCGGTCCACTATTTGATCGGAAATGGGTTGGTGAAGGTGGAGTTCTTCGAGGGCAAGCCGATCGGCGTTGTCCTGCCGGATACGGTGGATCTCACCGTGGTCGAGACAGAGCCGACGGTCCAGAAGGCCACCGCCAGCGCGGTCATGAAACCTGCCAAGCTCGAAACAGGCCTGACGATCCAAGTGCCACCGTTCATCAATACCGGCGACAAAGTACGCGTGGACACCTCAGACGCACGCTATGTGCAGCGCGCCAGTAACCAATAATTCCGGCTAGCTATTTGGCCGGGAGGCTACGCTTGGGCCCTCCTGCTGCGCAGCTCAATCTTGAACCGACGCCCCCCGCCGTGCCGGCTCCGGGAAGGTGCGCGCGAAGATCTCATCGACGAAACGAAGCTGGCGCTTCAGATCAAAGGTGTGCTCGAGTGCGGATTTATCGAGGAACTTGCCAATGCGCGAGTCCGCTTGGACGCGCTCGCGAAAGCTGGTGTGGGATTCCCACGCCGTCATCGCCAGCTCTTGCACCCAACGGTAGGCATCTTCGCGCGCAGCCCCGTGTTCGATGAGGTCCTGCAAGAGCTGGCCGGAGAAGACCAGCCCGCAGGTGGCTTCGAGATTGCGGAGCATCTGGTCGGGAAAGACGCGTAAGCCGGAGACAATATCCGTCATGCGCGCAAGCATGTAATCCACCAGGATCGTGGAATCCGGCAGGATGATGCGCTCGACCGAGCTGTGAGAGATGTCGCGCTCGTGCCAGAGGGCGACATTTTCGAGCGCCGCGAGCGCATTGGCCCGCACGACGCGCGCCAGCCCGCAAATCTGTTCTGAACCCACCGGGTTGCGCTTGTGCGGCATCGCCGAGCTGCCGCGCTGTTCGCTGCCGAAAGGCTCCTCGACCTCGCGGACTTCGGTGCGCTGCAGGTGGCGGATCTCGAGCGCGATGGTTTCGAGCGAGGCCGCAATCACCGCTAGCGTCGTCAGGTACTGCGCGTGGTGGTCGCGCTGGATTACCTGCGAGGTGACCGGCGCGACGTCGAGCCCCAGCCGCTGGCAGACGGCCCGCTCCGTCTCGGGACCTAGGTGCGCGCAGTTGCCCACCGCCCCGGAGATTTTTCCGACGGCCATCTGCCGCGCGGTCTGGGTGAAGCGCTCGAGATTGCGACGGTTTTCAGCGAACCAGTTGGCGATTTTCAGCCCGAAGGTGATGGGCTCAGCGTGGACGCCGTGGGTGCGCCCGATTTGCGACGTGTCCTTGAACTCCCGCGCGCGCCGCTCGAGCACCTCCCCGAGACGCACGAGACCGCGTTCGATCAGCCGCGACGCCTCGCGGATTTGAAGCGCCTGCGCTGTATCCACCAGGTCATTCGACGTCAGCCCGTAATGGAGCCAGCGCGCAGCGGCTGGGTCGCCGATGGATTCGCCGACGGCCATCGTAAAGGCAATGACGTCATGTCGCACGCGCGCTTCGAGTTCCTGGATGCGCGCGACATTCACCTTCGCCCGCTGGCGGATGACCGCGGCTGCCTCAGCTGGTATACGGCCCATGTCAGCCAGCGTGTCCGTGGTGGCGAGCTCCACTTCGAGCCACTTCTCGAACTTGTTCTCTTCGCTCCAGACGCGGCCCATCTCCTCGCGCGTGTATCGTGGAATCAATCTGGGCTCCCTTCGGTCGAGCGGCAGCTCCGACCGGGTTCGACCCTGGCGGCACACCCTCTAGTCGTTCACTGGGCTAGGTTCGAACCGGACGGCGGAGAAGACTCCCTGTCTCAGGATACCTGATTTCCGAGCGAGCCGGCGAGAGAAACCGATTCGGTAAGAGCCCTGGCGCGAGTTGGGCAGCCGGAAGGAAACAAGCCTACCTCTGCCCGTTGCTCCTCGTGGGCCTCCCCGCGCTCAAGAAAGAAACCTCACTAGGGCCCCAGAATCTAATAGAATGAGCTTCACAGGACCTGCCGGAACTAGAGTGGACGATCTCCCCAAACTCGGAGGCTCGGGCGTCGTTGCGGATCCGGTCCCGTCCGCGCTTCTCGCCGCACTCCCTGAACATACCCGTGCGCTGGGCCTGCTCTATGACGTCAGCCGTGAGCTGACCTCCATTCTCGACCTGGAAGAGCTTCTCCGCCGCATCGCCCGGCGCGTCAAGCCACTCGTGGACTATCACGCCTTTACCGTCACGCTCTGGAACGAGTCCTCTCAGCTCCTCGAACCTGTCTTCGCTCTGAAGTACGAGGATTCCATCCCTCTGCGCACCCGCCTTGGGCTGCACCAGGGTCTCACCGGTACCGCCGCTGCTGAGCGCCGCGTCATCCGCGTGGGAGACGTCCGCGAGGATCCGCGCTTCGTGGGCTGCGAACACGGGGTCGATGTCCGCTCCGAGTTGGTTGTTCCCCTCCTCCTCCAGGAACGCCTCATTGGCGTGCTGGATCTAGAGAGCACGAAGCTTCATGCGTTCACCGCTGAAGACGAACGCATGCTCGAGGCGCTCGGCTCCTACATCGCTGTCGCGCTGGAAAACGCGCGCCTCTTTGAACAGGTCCGTGAAAACGAGCGCCGCCTCCAGCACGATCTCGATACCGCCCGCGAAATCCAGCTTGGACTTCTGCCCGCTGGCGCACGCGAAGTTCCGGGGCTCGATCTCGGCGCGGGCTATGCCCCCGCGCGCGAGCTGGGTGGGGATTTCTACGATTTTCTTCCCTCCGGCGGGGGCCGCCTCGCGCTCGCTCTCGGCGATGTCTCCGGCAAAGGCACGGCCGCCGCTCTTTTCGGCTCGCTCGCCATCGGCGCTCTCCGCGAGCACGCCGTCGATCATCGCTGTCGTCCCGCCGAGGTGCTCACCACCCTCAATCAGCGCCTCCACTCCAGGCGCCTCGAAGGGCGATTCATCGCCATGGCTTTCGCGCTCTATGACGCGCACTCTCGCACGCTCACCGTTGCCAATGCTGGTGCGCCCCGGCCAGTGTTGATTCGCGATGGCTCCATCGAAATCGTTCGCGTGGAGGGCGTTCCCCTCGGGCTGTTTCCCGAAGCAGAGTACGAAGAAGCCTCTCTCGAACTCCGCCCAGGCGACGTCGTCGTCATTGCTTCGGACGGAATCCACGAAGCCCAAAATAGGAACAAGGAAGAGTTTGGAGTGGAACGCCTCGCCGCCGTCGTCTCCGGTCTGGCACGCGAAAGCTCAGCGCGAGCCATCGCCGAGCAAGTTCTTTGCGCAACGGACGAGCACTCAGCGGGTGGGCTCGAACTTCACGACGACCGCACGATTCTCGTTCTCCGCATCACGCACGAGCCGGTCGCGGGCGACGACTGGTCGAAGTTCCCCATCATCTACTGACGCGCGCGTTTCGTTTCTTGTCCCGCATCGGGAGCTGCGCTGCCGGGGCGGTTTCGGTCGGCCAGAGGCGGGGTTCCTCAGTTGGTCTCTGCCGCTCCGGGCCGTAAAGGCTTGGGGCCGGCGGTGGGGATCCATGTTATCCTCAGCGGCTTGCGCGTTCATTTCCGCCGAGCGAGGGCCCCATGCACCGCCTTCTCCCCAGGGACGCGAGCTACATCACGGCCATCCTCTTGGCCTTGACCCTGGCGCTTCTTTTGGTCGCCGCGCCGGTCCAAGCACAGCAGTGGGCTTCTCCCGCAAAGTCCCCACCGGCCGTGGAGCGCCGCTACCTGATCGAGCAACTCGGCCCGCTCGCCATCGTGCAGTTCTACGTGGATGGCTTCGACGAACTGGCGCCTCAGCAACGCCTGCTGGTCTACTACCTCGCCGAGGCGGGCATCGCCGGTGATCCCATCTACACCGATGAGATCTCCCCCTACGGCCTGGAGCTCAAGCAACTGCTCGAAGGTATCTGGACGCACGCGGAGGGCATCGACGCGGGGGTTCTCGACAAACTCCGGCGCTATACGAAGCTGGTCTGGGCATTTCACGGGAATTACAACTTGGACAGTTCGCAAAAATTTCTGCCGGAGTTCACGCCCATGGAGCTGCGCGCGGCAGCTCAGCGGGCACTGCGGGGTGGCGCCCATTTCGGGGTGAAGACACCCGCAGCGCTCGATGCCAAGCTCAAACGCCTTGAGCAGCCGATCTTCGACCCCCAGTATCACCCGCTGCTCACCGTGAAAAATCCGCCACCAGGGCAGGACCTCATTACCGCGAGCGGCAACAACCTCTACGAGAACGTGACCCTGGCCGAGGTCGAAGGGTTCAAAGGAACGCACGGGCTCAACTCACGCATCGCCAAGCGCGGCGGGAAGATCATCGAAGAGGTCTGGCGCGCCGGAACTCCCGACGGCAGTGTGCTGCCGGGCCGCTATGCGGCCTACATCCGGCGAATCGTCGCCAACCTCGAGAAGGCAGCGGCGATCGCCGAGCCGGTCCAGGCCGAGGTGATTCGCAAGCTCATCCGCTATTACCAGACCGGCGAGAAGAAGGATTGGTACGCCTACAACATTGCATGGGTGAGGGCCGCGACGCAGGTGGATGCGATCAACGGCTTTATCGAGCAGTATCTCGATTCTCGCAGCGAGAAGGGCGCCTATGAGTCCGTGGTGGGCTTCGTCGATTCTGAGCAGACCAAGGTGATGCGCGACTTCGCCGCGAACGCCCAATACTTCGAGATGCGCGCGCCCTGGCGCGATGAGTTCAAGAAGCAGAACGTGCACCCGCCGGTGGCCAACGTGATTACCGTCGTCTCCGAGGCGGGCGAGGCCGGACCGATCAGCCCGGCGGGCATCAATCTCCCCAACGAGCAGGACATCCGGCAGCAGTATGGCAGCAAGAGCGTGTTTCTCTTCAACGTCTCCGGCGCATTTGCCGCAGCGACGGGCGAAAAGGCCGCTGAGGAGTTCTCCTCGAGCGACGAGGAGAAGCAACGCTCGCGAAAGTATCGCCAGCGGGCGCGGAATCTGCTCGTCGCTATGCACGAGGTCATCGGGCACGGCTCGGGCAAGGTGAGTGAGAGGCTTAAAGATGACCCCCGGGCATACCTCAAGGAGTACTACTCCACGCTCGAAGAGGCGCGCGCGGACCTGGTGGCCCTATGGAATTTCCCCGATCCCAAACTCGGGGAACTCGGCGTGAAGGACCAGGAAGAGGTGATGAAGGCCGCCTACGATGCCGAGGCGCGCGCGGCGCTTGTCCTGCTTTCCCGCTACCCCCAAGGCGACCAGATTGAAGAAGACCACGACCGCGGCACGCACCTGATCGTCCAGTACTTAATGGACCGCTTCGGCTCGATCGAGGCGATCACGCGGGACGCCAAGGTTTACCTGCGTGTCGTCGACTATGCCAAGATGCATCAAGGGGTCGGCGAGCTGCTGGCGGAGCTGATGCGCATCAAGGCCGAGGGAGACTATGAGGCCATCAAAAAACTGATCGGCGCCTACGGCGTGAAGCTCAACCCAGCGTGGCGCGACCAGGTGGTCGAGCGCGCGCGGCGCATCGGCTTGCCCACGCGCGCGGCGTTCATCTCGCCGCTGGTTGAGCCGGTGCGCAACGCCGCCGGTAAAATCGTGGACGCGCGCGTGCGCTCGACCGAGGATTTCGCCGAGGTGATGCTCACGTATTCTCGCAAGAGCTTGGCCTACTTACCCGCAAAATAGCCGGCAGCGAGGGACGAAGTCCCTGGGCGCAGGGGATTCGCTCGAACGTTCGGGGGCAACCGGACCGAGGAGGCGAAGCAGACCCAGGGGCCGGAGTGTCCTAGAGCACCAGCGGGCCCAGAGGCACGCGCTGGGAGGCGATCAAGAGCTCACCGTGAAAGGCCGCTTGCACCGGGCGGCGCCCAAGGGCCTCTTCCGCCGAGATGCGCGCGACGTCGGGGTTGTTGTTGTTTTCCGAGAGATGCGCCAGAACCAGCAAGCGCGGGGAGGCGTCGAAGCCTTCCGGGTCGGCCAGGAATTCACTGACGCTGTGGTTCGAAAGGTGCCCCGTGCGGCTCATCACCCGCTGCTTGACGGGCCACGGATAGGGCCCCACCTTGAGCATCTCGAGATCGTGGTTTGATTCGAGAACCAAGCAGTCGGAGCTGCGCAGGTGGTGTTTCACGAGCTCGGGCAGATAGCCAAGATCAGTCACCAGGGAGACTTTCATGCCCGCAGCGCGGAACGTAAAGCCCACCGGGTCCGCCGCATCGTGAGGAATGGAAAAAGGGGCCACCTCGATGTCGCCGATCGAGAAGCGCTGGCCGCAGCGGAAGTATTCGACGCGTTCGATTTTCTCTGCCGACTCTTCCGAAAGGAGGCGCAGCAGCTCGTGATGGGTGGGCTCGGTCAAGTAGACGGCCGTGCGCCACTCCCGGAGGACTTGTGGCAGGCCGCCGATGTGGTCGGTGTGCTCGTGCGAGATGAGGACGCCGTCCAGCTGGTCGAGCCGCACATCGAGCGCCGCCAAGCGGCGCAGCGTCTCACGCTTTCCGAGACCGACATCAATGAGGAGGCGCGCGCGCTCGGTTTCGAGCAGCGTGATGTTGCCCGAACTGCCGGACGCGAGAATGGATACCCGAAAACTAATAGCCTCACCCGGCCCGACGGCAGCTCCCCCCGCGCGGGCTGTGAGGATGATGGCAAAGCGCGGCGGTCGCGTCAATGGGGCTGTGGAAGGCTGTGGAGGTGGGCGGACGGCCAGGGCCAGCCCGCTAGCAGGCAAGCTGGTCGCGAGTGAACTTCCAGGCGTCGAGGTTCCCCAGCACGGTCACGCCGATCTGTTCGGGGCGCAACAACTCCCGCGCAATCTCCTGGACCTGCTCGCGCGTGACGCTTTCGGTCGCGCGAAGGATTTCGTCCACGGTGAAAAAGCGGCCGAAGTAGATCTCCTCGCGCGCCAGATTGGACGTGCGCACATTCGTGGATTCGAGTGAGAGCACCAGCGAGCCATTCAGATGATCCTTGGCGCGGCGCAGTTCTTCGTTGGTGACTGGTTGCTGCTTCAGCTTACGGAATTCCTCGGCTACCGAGAGGAGCAGGCGGTCGACAGTCTCGCGCGCGGTCCCGGCGTAGATGGAGAGCAACCCGGCGTCGCGGTACGGGCTGAGGTCGCTGAACACGGCGTACGCCAGGCCCTGTTTTTCACGGATATTCTGGAACAGTCGCGAAGCCATGCCGCCGCCCAGGATATTGTTGAACACAGCGAGGGCAAAGCGCCGGTGGTCAGCCACCGGGAAGGACGGCACGCCCAGACAGATATGCACCTGTTCGAGACCGCGCTTTGTCTTGGTGGTGATGCGCGCCTGCGGCTGCGGCGCGACCTCGGGGCTGTCCTTCTCGCCCGGTGCTAGCTCGTCGAACTCGCGCCTGACCAACTCCATCATGCGCGCGTGCTCGATGTGCCCGGCTGCGGTGATCACCGTATTGTTCGGTGCGTACCATAGACGGAAGCACGCAAAGAGCGATTCGCGCGTGAACCGCTTCACGGTTTCCCGTGTGCCCAGAATCGGCTTGCCGAGCGCGTGCCCCGGCCAGAAACTTTCGGTGAAGATTTCGTGGACCAGGTAGTCGGGGTTGTCCTGATCCATCTTGATCTCTTCCAGGACGACCTGTTTTTCCTTGGTGATGTCTTCCTTGGCGAAGCGCGGGCGGCGGACCAGGTCGGCGAGCACGTCGAACGCAATGGGCAGATGCTCGTCGAGCACTTTGGCATTGAAGCAGATCATCTCCTTGGCGGTGAAGGCGTCGAGCATGCCGCCCACCGAGTCGACCGCTCCGGCAATCTCCTCGGCACTGCGCCGCTCGGTCCCCTTGAAGACCATGTGTTCGATGAAGTGCGAAATGCCGTTCAGGTCGGAGGGCTCACGGCGCGAACCGGTGCGGATCCAGATGCCGACGGAGACGGAACGCACGTGCGGCATCCGCTCGGTGATGACCACCAGGCCGTTGGGGAGAACCTCTCTCTCGATGTCGCGCCGATCCTCGAACATCTTGTTTGATCCGCTCCGCGGCAGCTACTATTTTCCCGCGGAGCGCATGCGGCGCAACCGCGCGGGGAGTGCGGAACTAAAGAAGCTTTTCCTCGGGGCAGAGCTTGCCGTACTCGCTGGTGTAGTGCAGCGGGGCATCGAAATAGGTGCCCTTATCCTGCAGATAAACTTCGCAGCTGGCGAAGGGTCGCGAGTACACATGAATGCTCACTGCGCGGCGGTTGAACTCCGCCAGATTGAGTACCTGGTGCACGGGCTCGACGGGATTCACTGCGGCGGGATGGTCAGGGTCCATGTGAAAGGTATCGGTGGCCACGAGCCGACAGGTGGCGTGAGCGGTGTCGCGAGCCTCCACGCGGAAGTTCTGCACACGCAGGCGGCCGATCGGCACCGCCATCCAGCAGTTCTGATCGCGGTGGTTGTGGATGCGGCTCGCCTGGCCGATGTCCCAGCAGATGGTCATGGCTTCGAATAGGTCGTTCTTGAAGATCAAGTTACGCGTGTAGTTTCCCTTGGAGAAGAACAGGTAGGGCTCGAGCGTGGCCGGCTCGATGGCGTGCTGGCACAGGAATCCTAGAACGCGCTCGAGCGTGAACTCCCGGGCGGGCATGGCCCGAAGCTCCTTCACCCAGTCCTCGATCGCCAGCTTCGAACCCATGCGCTCCCTCCGCTCCCCCGACGCGCAATTAGGCGACTATTCACTTGACGCAAGCGAACTTGTCGCTGGCATCGCTGCCGCGACCTTGGGCCCAAGCCCGTTTGGCGCATCGCCTAGCGCCCGCGCGCGAATATTCCGCGCGGCGATGTGGTCCGCGAGCCCAGCGTGCCCGCACAAC
>DATFXF010000092.1:0-4089 GCA_035258565.1 Candidatus Acidiferrales bacterium | reverse complement strand
CACGGCCCTCCAGGACGCCGCGTCGACCGCGGGTATGATGGTCACCACCGAGGCGACGATCACCGAGCATCCGAAGAAGGAAACACCTGGACTCCCGCCGGGCGGCGGCATGGGCGGCATGGATTACTAAAGAACGCGGTTGTCAGCGTGCGCGTCGCATGAACGACAAGCGCTTGACCAAGAGAGTCGCCAGGCTACGCAAGGCGCTGGAGAAAGAACTCTCCGCGCTGGACACCTTGATCGGTGCTCAGATTCGTGGATCGGCCGTCTGGGCCGAAAAAGAGGATCTCCTCGCGTCCGTGCCTGGCATCGGAAAGACAATCGCTCGGACCCTGATAGCCGAACTGCCGGAACTCGGCTCGCTCGACCGCCAACAGATCGCGGCCCTTGTCGGGCTCGCGCCCTGGACTGGTATGGTGGCGCAAAGCAGAGAGCAGTCTCGTGATGAATTTCACCATCGAGTTCTTTCGCACTAGGCCGAGCGACGGGGCGCATGCGACATTGGATCGGATTTCGATCGTCGCCAACAATCTCGACGCTGCAACGGTGAAAGCGAAGTCGCTCTTCGAGACGCTGGATATGCCACAAAAGCCGGACGGGTTGCGCATCTTGGATGGGGCGAAACGAGAAGTGTTCGTTTGGAAGCCTTCACCATGATGCTTAAATGCAAGAGGCCCGAAGCGGGCTCATGACCGTTGCCGCGGACGATGCCAAACTTTCGGAGAGCACAATGGGGTGCCGACGCTGCAAGGGCGCGCGCATTTCTCGAAATCGTCGCTAAGCGCCGAATCTTCATTACCTACCAGGAGCTGGCGAACGCTCTTCGGATATTGCCACCCCATTCCATCCATCGGGTGACGGAAGCCCTGGAGCACTTAATGGAGGAGGACGCAGCGGCGGAGCGTCCGTTCATCGCCGCCTTAGCTATCAGCAAGGCGCGTGGCGGCCTGCCGGGGCAAGGGTTCTTCGATTGCGCCCGACGTCTCGGCCGGTTTTTGCGGGCGATCCCAACGGTCAGGACGCGAGGACGTTTCACGCCACCGAGCTGAACGCCGTCTTACTGGGGCGGTTCGGGCGACAACTAATAACGAGGACATCATGCACCACGACACTAACCCGACCACTAACCGGGGCAGCGGATTGTCCAGATCCCCACCAATCACAACGGTCTGAGTCGATGTCCGGCGTCGGTTATCCGAAGTTTAGGAACGACCGCGGCGTCCCGGAAATCTGTATCGGGGTGAAGGAATTCATGTGTATCGGCGAGTCCCCACCACAGGACCACCCGCACGTCTACATCAATATGGGCGAGGCGGACACGATCCTCTGTCCCTACTGCGCGACGCGGTTCCGCTTCGATCCTCGATTGACACCACTCGATGCCGAGCCGCCTGACAGTTTCTTTGTTGACCATAACGCGGTCTGAGCAGAGCCGCGCCAGCGCTCACCCCGGTGCGAGCCTGCCAGGGCGGTTAGCGGTTGACCCTATAAGGTTTCTTATGGGCGATCGCGCGGGTTATGGGCAGCGGGGAATGGGGCCTCGCGGCCTTCTTGCGCGAAGATCAGCCATCGCGCCAGTATATGCGCCATAGCGGCGTGGACGGCGGGCGGCGCACTACGGGCAATCACTAACGGCGCTCTTGCTACAAAAAAGAATTTCGCCGCGATCCTAAACCCATGGTTTTCGTTCGGTGCTAACTAATCCCTTTAGCCCATGACTCTAACTAATTCCCCTATCAAATAGTCCACCCATCTTTTCGGTTGAGTCCTCTCGGTGCAACCGGGGGTGCACTGACCCCAGTTGGTCGATACGGGCGCAGTGCCGTGTAGTTGAAGCAGTTCCATCGCCGATCTTGATCGGCCGACGAAAAATTTTGTAAAAATATTCCGACCGTTGGCGGATCTGCCGGGCATGGGACAGGAACGTAGACAAAACTCAGCAACCCTGGGCGACGTGCTTTATGCCAAGTCCAAGGCTGTGCTGCCGGAGCAGGCCTGGGCGGCGCTCGTCCAATCGATTGCCGCGGGCGACCAGCGCGCGTTGCATGATCTCTACGAGATGGCTCATCGCGTGGTATTCACGTTGATCGTGCGAATCACGGTCGACCGGGAAACCGCTGAAGAACTCACCATCGACGTCTTCCATGACGTCTGGCGGCGCGCATCACGGTACGACGCCGCTAACGGCACGGTGCTCGGCTGGATCATGAACCAGGCGCGCTCGCGGGCAATCGACCGCCTGCGCTTCGAGAGCCGAAAGAAGCGCAGCCACGGCGGCGATGTGCCGCCGCTGGCCGAGGTGGCTGCCGATCCGTGCGATGCGGTCGAGACGCGCGAGCAGGGCGAGTCCCTGCGCGCGGCATTGGCAGCGCTCACGCCGGACGAGCGCCAGGCGATCGAAACGACCTTCTTCGGCGGGCTTACGCATGCCGAAGCCGCGGCGCGGCTGAATCAGCCGCTCGGCACCATCAAGACACGCATTCGTTCTGGACTGCACAAGCTGCGGCACGCGCTGACCGCGGAAGCGGGGGTGCAATGAGTACGTCCCATACGGACCGCTGCGAGCAGAGCGAGCTGGCGTGCGCCTATGCCCTGCAGGCCCTGCCTACGAGCGAAGTCCCCGCGATCCAGGCGCACATCGCCTCGTGCCCGCGCTGCCAGCGCGAGTTGGAGAGCCTGCGCCCGGTGGTCGATCGGTTCGTCTCCTGGCCCACCGATGTGCTGCGTCCGACCACATCGCTGCAGGAGCGTCTTGCGTTTCGCATCGCTGAGGAGACGGGGAAAGAGCCGGTGCTGCCGCCGGCGCGACGGTGGTCGGAGCCGGAATGGGAACCGGTCGCGCCCGGTATCGAGTGCAAACTGCTCGCGACCGACACGGAAAGGCACCGGGTCAGCATGCTGGTGCGCCTCGCGCCTGGCGCGAGTTACCCCGCGCATACCCATGCGGGCGCAGAAGAGCTGCATCTCCTCGACGGTGAGCTGTGGATCGACGGGCGCAAGCTCGTTCCGGGCGACTACAACTACGGTGCGCCCGGAGCGGGCGACGAGCGCGTCTGGAGCGAGACAGGCTGCACCTGCGTTCTCGTCACAAGCACCAAAGATACTCTCCGCTGAAGCGCCTCGGGCGCATAGGAGGTACTTTGGCACCCTCGATCGATAACGCCGCCGGGGGCTAAGAGCACTCCTTCGTCCGCCACCAGCTCGGACCAATCCAAAAACTCGCGTTTGACGTTTCGAAATAGGTCACATTCCTGATAGAACCTTCCGTTAGTGTCACGACGTTTTAGCGCCGAGTTGTTCATTCCCCTCTCCCCGCTGCTGGCGAAACTCCAGGCGCCAGGGGCGGGGATTTGCGCGAGTTTCGCTGCCAAATCGACGAGAGTAAAATCGGGACTATGCGTGAATCGACCAAAGGCCCCGCGATGACTTTCAGCAGTAAGGAGGAAACGAGATGAAACTCTCGGGTGTTTTATTGGCTTCGGCCGCGCTGTGTGGCGCATTGGTCATAAGCGATCCTGCCGACGCGTATTTTAGAGGTTACCGTGGTGCTGGCTGGCACGGAGCCGGCTGGCGTGGAGCCGGCTGGCGTGGAGCCGGCTGGCGTGGAGTCGGCTGGCGCGGCGCCCGTTGGGGCTGGCGCGGCCGCTGGGCCGGGAATTACCCCTATTACGGCTATGGTTATAACGGTTATAACTACCCTTACGGCTACGGATTGGCAGCCGCCGCGACCGCTCCCGTCGCAGCAGCAGCCGCCGCGACCGCTCCCGTCGCAGCAGCAGCCGCCACAACCGCGCCTCTCATAACCGGCCGGAGCGTGGCAACTGGCCAGGTGCCAACGGGAAATTACTGCACTACGCCAAAGGGCGTGCCTTTCACCAACAGCCGTGTCATGCCGGACGGGCAGCTTAGGCCATACGATCCTGCGATCGACGGGGTGTGTCCGTAATGGCTGTTCGTGCCGCATTCCCGGCGGACGTGCCCGGAGTTCTGTAACACAGTGAAGAGGCTCTCTAGTTGAGCCTGAATTAAGCGATGGCCGGGCGAAAACCCGGCCATCGGAGACGTTGTTGCCCATCCGATCTTTGGCGG
>DATFXF010000091.1:0-2927 GCA_035258565.1 Candidatus Acidiferrales bacterium | reverse complement strand
CCATCCGATCCATGGACTATCGGCGAACTGGCCAGGCGGGTGGGAATCTCGCGCTCGGTGCTGGCCGAGCGCTTCCGGCACTTCCTCGGCGTGCCACCCATGGCTTACCTCGCACGCTGGCGGATGCAGTTGGGCGCGCAGCTGCTCACCTCCACTCCTCGCAGCGTTGCACAGATCGCTGCCGAAGTCGGTTATGAATCTGAACCGGCGTTCAACCGCGCCTTCAAGCGCGAATTCGGCTCGCCGCCCGCGCGCTTTCGCATGAAATCCAAAGCCGCTACCGCCCATTAACCTCCCCTAGGCGGCTGCGCCAACTCTCTCTCCCCGACCAATGTTCCGGCACTATGGTGCGGTCCGAGTTGTTACTTTTGCCAGGAGCGCCGGGAACGACTTATTGTTGCGAATGGAATCGAACACCGGATCAACGCCCATGTAGTCAATTTCAGTGAACCGGCCGTTCCTGCTGCTGTCTTCGATGGCGGCCCCAAGGGCCTCCACGGCGCGATCTCCGTCGTTCATGCCGGCATAGATCATTGCCAGGTTATAGTAAGTGCCGTCGCGATCCTTCGATTGTTTGATTTGTGCAAGCAACTTTTGCGCGGCGCGCACGTCCCCCTTGCGGCCATCGACATACGCAAACTCGGCAAGAAAGGAATTCGCACGCCCGCAGAGCCGTCCAGCGACTTTCAATTCGCCCTCGGCATCATCGAATCGTTTCTGCTCGACGCGGACGCGCGCAAGCCAGTAGTGGGCGATATAAAACTCGTCATCCGATTGAATCACGCCCTGGAGTATTGCCCCCGCCTCGTCATACTGATGAATAAAGTAAAGGTTGGCCGCGAGTTCGGTTCGGATGATAGGCGAAACAGGATCCAGTTCGCGGGCCTTGCGCAGGTGATATATGGCGTCTTCTTTGCGGCCTTCTGCCATCAGCGCATTTCCGTACCATTGCTGCGCTGTCGCGTAACTCGGACTGCGCTGGATTGCCAATTCAAACTCCTCGTTCGCCGCAGCGGCATTACGATCCAGCCAGAACAGCGAATATGCCAGCGAGTTGTGGGCCTCAGCCAGACTGTCATCGATTGCCAAGGCCTTAAGCGCTGCTGCCTTGGCCTTAGGGTAGGCGCTACTTTCCGAAACGTTGCTGAATTCGGGAAGAACGCTGTAGGTATCGGCCAGGCCCACATAGGCCAGAGCGTTGTTGGGGTCCTTCTCAATCGCCTGCTCGAAGTAAGCGATGGCTTTCTTCAGGTCGGACTCGTTGCGTTTGTTCCATGAATGGCGTCCAAGCAGATAAAGGTCCGACGACGCAGGAGCGGGGCCAGGATGTGACTTGGTGCCTGAGGCAGCAAGCCTGCCGCGGATTTCCGTGGTGATCGATCTCGCTGCTGCTTCTTGCATGGCCAACAGTTCGCCAAACTCACCGTCGTAAGAGTTAGCCCAGACCGTCTGTTGATCTGAAATCCTAACTAGCCGCGCAGAGACCCGGATACTGTCTCCGCTGCGACTCAGCGAACCCTCGACCACTCCATCCACGCCGAGGCTCTTGAGCTGGTCCGAACCAAGCTTCTCCTTCTTAGCACTTAGCGCGATCACCCGCACGTTCTGCAACTTGCTTAACTCTGTGATAAGCGCCTCGCGAGCTCCAGCCACCAGATATTCCTGGGTCGGATCTCCGGACAGATTTTCAAAAGGGAGCACAACCAGGGCTTGGACTTTGGGCGGCCGGGATCGCAGCGTCCAGCCCAGCAGGGCAACCGCGGCGACGAGGATAATCGCAGAGGCCAGAAGGAATAGCCTTAGCCTCGGCACCGGTTTCGGTCTGGCCGGCGAACTTTGTGGTGCCACAGCCCCTGTTCCATCGTTAAGGCTTATGACTTCGACTTCGCCTAGAAATCGGTAGCCGCGACGAGGCAAGGTTTCGATAAATCGAGGTTGATCGGCCTCGTCCTCCAAGGCTTGGCGCAGCCGGCGCACGCTGGCGTTCAGGCTATCGTTGAACTCCACAAACGTGCCGCCGGGCCACAGAGCCTGGCGCAACTGCTCCCGCGAAACCAACTGTCGGGGCGAGCGCAGCAACAGTTCCAAGATTTGCAGCGGCTGGCCATGAACCGGCAGGCGGATGCCATTGCGGCGAAGTTCGCCGGTGGCTGCGTCTAGCTCAAATGGCCCAAAGCGAAACTGGCGGGTCTTCTCCTCTGAGGGTCCCTGGGTCATGTAGTGGAAGGGGGGTTGTAGAGTAACACGAGGCGGGCGGGACTCCTAGGCGTACGGCAGCAGGCCACGTTCCCTTTTTGTTTCAGCTATTTAGCCTTTTAGGAGCATATCAGCCACCTTTTAGCTCGGTTCCATTGACCAGAAAATTTGGAAGCGTAGTCTCTTGGCGCTTCAATAGGCCCGTCCAAACGGAGATTTGCCTATTACAGACAAGAAAGTTTAAGAGAGGAGGACAGAGAAATGAAGAGCACCTCAGATTCCAAGCTCATCGCGGCGATGTCGCGGCGCAGTTTCTTCGGGCGCGCGGCGGTAGCTGGCGGTGCTGTGCTGCTAGGCTCCAGCATTTCCCCAAATGAAGCTTGGGCAGCAGCGGGTCCATGTGGCTCACCCGGTCTGTGCGATTTTCCGGTACCGATCCCGCACGTCAATACGCCACCACCGGGCGGCGGGCATTTTTATTTTCCAGGACCGGTGAGCGGTGCAGCAGCACCCACAGATCCCAGTGGCGCGCATCCCGAAGGACGCGACCCTTCGGCAATTTTCAACTTTAAAGGCTTCGTCGGCGTGGGGGATTTCAACCTGAGCGGAATCGGGACCGACCTGACCACGGGCGCAAGCGCCCCTTACCAATTCCACACCGACACGCGCTTTATGCATGGCGTATTTGTGGGAACGGATGGGGTCGAGCGGCGAGGATCGTTTGTTTTTGT